>JALOTJ010000007.1 GCA_025457965.1 Spirochaetota bacterium
GTCTTTCTTCGCGGCCTTGTCGTCCTTCTTCACGTCAGCCTTCTTCTCGTCGGCTTTCTTCGGGGCGGCTTCAGGCTTCGGGGCGGCTTTCTTCTCGTCTTTCTTCGCGGCTTTATCGTCTGCCTTTTTCTCCTCCACTTTCACCGTCTTGCCGGCGGCGTCTTTCTTGGGAGCATCGGCCGCAAACGCCGTGGTCGATACGACAAAGGCAAAAGCGACTAAAAGGCTAAGAAATTTTTTCATATACGACTCCTTTTTTGATTGTTAAAATCATAGAACCTGCGGTTCCATACATAGTACAACAATCGAGACGGAACTTTCGGACATAATTTCCCAAAAAATATGCTGACTGAAACACGGCTGCGCGAGGTCTACGCCTTATACAAAAAGGAATTATTCGTCTATATTTATCGGTTTGCCCATTCGTACGAGGTATCCGAGGACATTCTTCACGACTGTTTCGAAAATCTGATCAAATACTCCCTTAAATACGACCTGGCCGACGTCAATATCCGTTCATTTCTTTACCGAACCGCCCATAATCTCGTCATAAACCACCTCAAGAGAGATCGAAGAATAACACAGGTACCGCTGGAGGAAGACAGCAGCGTTAGCGGTAAAGACCATGTGGAATGGGCGCCGGAACTCGACGAGCTTAACCGGGAAATTTATCGTCATATCCAATCCGCGGACGAGGTAGCCCGATCAATCTTTATTATGAGCAAAGAATCCGGCATGAGCCTCGCCCTCATCGCCTCGAGTCTGGGGATATCAGAGAGAACGGTGAGAAGAAAGCTTGCCGGTATTATCGAAGCCCTCGGAGATCATCTGGAAAAAAGAGGCTTTTTATGAAATTTTTTTACAAAATATGGCAGCTTTTCTCTTTGCAATTGTTTAATAATTAGAGCTGCCGAATTAATACGGCAAATCCTGCCGGCAGGAATGTATGGCGAATAGGGACGCCCACATCGACGAAAAAACCATGCGCTCCCTCCTGACAACAGGAAGGAAAAGCGGTGCCGTGCGCGACCATATCGACCGCTGTGCCCTGTGCAGGGCGCGATATGAAAAATTAACGCATGTCCTCGCGCCATCCCATGGCGGTGCCATGGCACCCTCCCGCGCAGTCGAGAAAAGGATTCTGGCATCCTACCGGATCATTCATCGAAACGAAGCAGGCGAGGCCCCGGGATCGAATCTCTTCAATAAATTTTCAACATGGAACAGAAAGGCGCTGGCGGGCGCTTTTGCCGCGGTGCTCATCATGGCGGGCGCCGGCATCACAACATACCGCTTGCATATGCCGCGGGCACTGCCCCTCTATGTTTACTCCATGAAAGGGCCGGCCTTTATTGATGGTGAGCCCGTCAGCTATCAGAGTACGATCAGAGAGGGCAGCCTCCTCGAGGTCCCCCATAACTCCGTCGTTGTGCTCTCGTATAAGAATCGTTTTCTCCTCAAAGTCTACGAGAGAAGCGAACTGCGGCTTGGAAAGGCGATGGCAAAAGGCAACCGCAGACAGACGGAGTTTGTTTTCAATTTAATTAAAGGAACGCTTTTTACGCGCATCAACAATGAGTCGGACGAACCGGACTATTTCTACATGACCCCGAACGCGCGCATTAAATCCTCGAGGACGGAATTTATACTGAAAGTCGCCGGCAATAAAACGATTCTCATCCCCCGAAGCGGAACCATCAATATCACCTCGCTTGAAACTGAAGAAGAGGTGCTGACATTACCCGATAAAAAATACGTCATCACCTCATCGATCGAAACCAGCGAGACCGGGGAATACGAGGACGTGCGCAAACAGCTGACCGACGATGCCGAAAACCTCTTCCATGAAGACGAACAGCAGGAAATCCGGAACCTGCTCGAACCGATGAGCTGACCCCCCCCCGGAGGGGCTACAATCCCAACGCCTCCACCATCAGGTCGTGAACCTCGGTCGTATGATGGACTCCCCTGAATCGGCTCGCATGTTTTTCCGGACCCCAGGCCACGAGCAGTACGGGTGACGCGGTATGAGAACCGGTCGACCACACGACACTCTGATCGCGCGCTATCGCCCGTCCCATTAGATTATTTCTGCTTTCTCCGGACGCCATGTAGAATTCCTTGAAGTCATTGATTCGCGGAAGCCGGTATATTTTTTTCCCTCTCGCCGTAACACCGGGAGGCGCGTTCTCCATGGCGAGGATATCGCCCGCCTGTTTGGTGGAAATTTTAAATTCAACCGCCTCATTGAAAATGCGCGCTAAATTCCCGGGGGTCCGCAGTCCCGGCGGCAGGGCGTCGAACTCCATTCGAATATCGTTGAAGGATTTCCTCTGCGCGTGCAAGCTGTCGAGCACCGACGGACTCACGTAATTGTTCATCGGCCTGTATTCCCGCCCCCGGAAAGCCTTCCCGGGGAGTTTCATTCCCGGGGGAATATTGTATCTCGAATAGCTGAACGCGAAACCGCCCGTCTCGTGGTCCGCAATTACGACAACCAGCGTGTCGCTCCTGCCTCGCGCCCATTGATAAATGCGTTCGAGTGTTTCATCGAAAACCAGCATTTCGTGCAGCAGCCTGCCGGCATCGCTGTGGTGGCAGGCATAATCGATCTGCCCCGCTTCGACCATCAGGAAAAAGCCCTTCTCATTGCGCGACAGCACCTCGAGCGCCTTTTCGGTCATCTCGGCAAGTGTCGGTATGGCGCGGCCCCTGTCGGCGCGGCTCCGGCTCACCCTTATAGCGTCTGGCATCTCCGACTCGGCGAAAAGCCCCAGAATTTTGGGCGAGGAACTCCGCAGAAGACCCTTCCGCTCGAATACCGCCTCATAGCCCTTCTTTTGCGCCTCCTGTATCAGGTTCCTGCCGTCCCTGCGCGCTGACCGTAAAGACAGGTGGGGCGGAATGCTCTTCCGTAGAAGAGCGTGTGTTTTTGATGAAGCGTCATCGGCATTCTCGGGCAGCCAGTGGCGCAGGCCACCCGATAACAGCACCTCGGCCCCGGAGTCGAGCAGGTCCCCGGCGATCTCGTTCTCCATTGTGCGGACCGGCCTGTGAGCCGCGAAGGAGGCCGGGGTGGCGTGGGTGATGCGGGTATCCGAAACCAGGCCGGCCGACCTTCCGCTGCGACGGGCCTTCTCCAGAATCGTATCGGCGGGATTTCCATCGCTGTCCACACCGATCATGCCCGGGCGAGAACTCCTTCCGGTGGCGATCTGCGTTCCCGATGCCGCCGAATCCGCGACAAGAAAGCCCTCTGGGCTCGTGAGCGCCAGGCCCGTGGTGCCCTCACGCATGATCCGCTCGATGGCGAGCCTCCGGTCTTTCGCCGCCGGGCTTCCGGCGTACCGGGCATAGGCAAGGGCCAGGCCTATCTGCTGGGGGCCCATCCCGTCCCCGATAAGGATTATGAGATTGCGGATTTTTTCTTCGGAGCGGGTGCAGGATAAGGATAGGGCGACCAGGATGCAAAGTGCGGCGCGGCGAATTTGCGCCCGGGGCGCTCCAGGATACAAAGGTTTGCTCATTCCGGCTCCTCCAGGCAAAGACTCCCGGAAGGAACGAGCCCCCTGATCTCAGCGTTTATTATCGGGACGATCTCACGGTGCCGGTCGGGCGAGAGGCCCAGAAACGTGGCGAAGAGAATCTGCAGGATGTCACCGTGCGACACCAGCAGGATGGTCTTTCCGGAATAATCATTCTCGCACCCGCGTACCGCCGCAAGCGCCCTGTTCCGGACCGCGGCGGGCGATTCCACGCCTGCGGCCCTGTTCTCCGGATTGCCGCTGTCGGCCTTCCAGACCTCGGCGTACAGCGTATCATCACCCCCGTCATATTCTCCGAAAAAACGCTCCCGTAACAGCGGCGTAAGGACTATTCGCTCCACCTTCACGCACTCGGCGACCGTTTCCGCCGTCTGCCGGGCGCGCATAAAATCGGAGGAGCACACAACGATATCGCGCACCCCCGAGAAATACCGCGACACCGCCTCGCTCACCTGCCGAAATCCCTCGGGAGTGAGCCCGCACGATCCGAGGCCCTCGTTCGGAGAACTGCAGATAAAGCGACCGATATTGGCCTGGCTCTGGCCATGTCGCATGATACAGTATTCATTGGCCAGTTGAAGACCGCCGTACCGGCCGTTATCGTTCTTGCCGGTCATCATATTCAATGGTAAAGGAGGATCCTTTCGACACGGAATACCCACCCTTTTCGTCCGCGAGCGTCACCCGCACCTCGAACCGAATGGGAGTACAGCAGAAATGGTCCCCTCGCACCGGATCGTTGCGATCGTCCCTGTGGAAATCGTCGAGCAGGCTCCCCGCCAGTGAAAAACCCGACACGCGTTTTTTCTCGACATCGAGTCGTTCAACCGCGAAACGCCGGCCCGTGACCGGATCGACGAACCAGGCCTGTACCTTCTCGTGTGGTACGGGGCGCGACAGAAGCAGGCTGAAACAGACCGTATCGCCCTGGAAATAGATATGGTTGAAGAGGTCTTTGTTGGTGCCTTTTTTTCTGAACGGACGGAGCCGATAGATGAGCGACCCGTCAGCGATGGCGCCGCCCGGCTCCAGGCGCGAACCGAGCGAAAATTCGCGCACGACCGGGCCCTCCGCCGGGCAGAAAAGCACCGCGGCTGAAACGAGTACAATCACGACCGCGCGGGATATACCGCGGATAACGACGGGCTTACTCATCAATATCGATTCTCCACCATCCCTTCAACGCAAGTTCGTCGTCGCGAAAAAATGAATACCTGCCGAAATAGGCGGCAATCCGCGCCCGCGCATCCCCCCCCAATCCGACTCCCTCCGACGAAATAAGGATTTCCGGGAAAACCGTCTCGATTTCCTTCCGTGGAAACCACCCGTTAAGCGGCCTGTATTTGGCTAAAACGTAAAGGAACAACGGCTCAAATATTTTTACCGCCGCCGCAATCTCCGGGAGCGTCGGGTCCGGCACGTTGAGGCAGGCGGTGAAGTGATCGAATTCAACGAACGGATAGAAGGCCGCGGACACCGGGAAAAGATCGTCCAGGCCCATCCGGCGGTGAAGCTCCATCGTCGCCTCGCGGTAGCCGGTGTCATCGAAGATCGCATAGGTGTGAAAATACTGATCGGAATCGGTATAGGTGGAATCCACCAGCCGCACCGGAGCGAAATCGGCTTCGGAGGCCGCGCCCTTGCGGACAGGCACGAGCCGGGACTTGAAATAAATCCGATCGGTATAATACGCCGGATAAAAATCGGTCCCTCCCTTCTCGATAAATTCATCCGCACCGCCGCCATAACGCAGGTCGATGCGGAAAAGATGTACAAAATCCAGAAAGGCGCCTTCGACCCGACGCGCGAACTGCAGGCTGTGCTGGTGTGCCGCCGAGACGGGACCGGTAATAAACCGGCGTCCGCCCAGATACGCCGGGACAAACCGGGCGACTTCGGCGAGAACGCCGGCGGCAAGTCCCGGATCGATCTCCTTGACCGGAAGTCGGGGGATCCCTATCCGGCCGTTGAAAAGTACGAACTCGTTCTTGATCACATTGATAAAAACGGCGCCGGTGTCGTTCGCCACGGACCCGTCTATACCATCAAGGACGCTCTGTATTTTTTGGACCATATTCATTGTATGCGCCGCTCGAGCAGGAGGTTATACCGAACGTGTATGCCCCGCGCCAGTCTAAAAAGCAAATAAAAAACCCGCCACATGCCCTAATTCCCTTGACAAACGCCTTTCCCGATCTTTCAATAATCGGGCCTGTCATGTAATTCCAGACCATCGGCCTTATGGCGACAGCGATGGAGGGAGTCCCGGGAGAACGCCGGGTTCGGGGCATGTTCAATGATTGGAATCGCGGAGGGAGAGCCGCGGCATTTAGCCCGACGCTCACCAGCCGGTCTTCGCCGACAATACACGCCGAGGGCGCCGGCTCGAAAAACAAGGGATCCCAGAGTAACAGCTATGAACACATTGATAAATGTCGGTGTCTCCCAGATGGGAGCATCCTCCAGTCCGACCGTATTGCGAACGATACTGGGGAGCTGCGTCGGCATCTGCATATATGACAGGATGAAAAAAGTCGGCGGGATGGCGCACATACTGCTGCCCAACAATCCCGGAGACGGCAACCCCGAAAAATACGCCGACAGCGCCATCCCCCTGCTCATCGCCCGCCTTGTCAGGGACGGGGCGAATAAAGAATTCCTCTCGGCGAAGCTCGCGGGCGGGGCCTCGATGTTCAAGTTCAACGCGAGCGTAACACTGGGACAGATCGGCGAGCGGAATGTCGAGGAAAGTAAAAAGATTCTTGAAAAGAGCAACATACCCGTGCTCGAGCACGACACCGGGGGAAACACGGGAAGGGTCATCGATTTCTTCCTCGAAGACGGCCGAATGAAGGTCAAGGCCGGGGGCCAGGAAAAACTCTATTACAAAGTATAACCATATTGCGGAGCAAACCAATGCATGCACATATACAGCAAAGAATCCAGGAAATTATCAACAACCTCGACCGGCTTCCCTCAATCCCGGATGTGGCCAGCAAGGTCCTCACCATGGTCAACGACCCCGATGTTGCATTCAAGGCCATTGCCGACGAGATTTCGAAGGACCAGGCCATAACGACAAATATACTGAAGCTCTGCAATTCCGCGTACTTCAGCAAGGGCAAGGAAATCTCCTCGATCGACCGGGCGATTGTGACCCTCGGCATCAAAGAGGTAAAGGATATTGTCGTCGTGGCGGCTACGCGCGAGGTTCTTAATAAGATTATCGTGGGCTACGACCTCGCGCGCGGCGAACTGTGGAAACACGGAATCGCCGTGGCAGTGCTGTCGAAAAGGATCGCGGTTTTAAAGAATAAAAAAAGCATCGCCGACATAGCCTTCACCGGCGGGATTATCCACGATGTCGGCAAAACGGTCCTCGCGCTGTTCGTGCAGAATACCTTCAAGGAGATTCTCGAACTGGTCCAGACCAGGCAGATACAGTTCGCCGCGGCCGAGAAGGAGATAATGGGCTTCGATCATCAGGAGATCGGAGAGAATATACTCAATAAATGGAAATTCCCCGAAGTGCTCAGGTCCATAGTCCGCCACCACCACCAGCCCGATAAGGCGCCTGCCGAGTTTCTGCCCATTGTCTCCATTGTCCATATCGCCAACACGCTCTGCCTCATGGCGGGCGTCGGCATCGGCGCAGACGGTCTGTATCATGAACTGAGCGATACGGCCATAAAGACGCTGGGCCTCACCAACCGCGAATTGGAACAGCTCTACGGCGACATGCCGCAGGTCCTGAATCAGGCCTCCGGCATCCTCTGAAGCGTGCACCGCATGTTTCTGATCCGGGAATGTCCTTCCTGCGGAAGGAGAGTGCGTTTCCCCATCGACAGGGGGAAAATCCGCGTGCGCTGTACCTGTGGCCATCATTTTATAGCCGACCCCGACGACCCCGGCCTGTATAAAAATGCCCGGTTCGATCTGCAGCACGACGACAAGAAGAAAACGGCCGTGTTCGGCCGTTTACTCGAACACCTTGGGACTGCGAACCTAAAGAGGATCCGCGTAGCCATCATCACCCGGCTGCTTTCTTTAAAATACAAACTCCAGAACTTCAAGCTCCTCCCGTCGGCGGAACAGCGCCGTATCGCGGTGACGATTATCATCATCCTTCTCGCGCTCGCCATCCTCGGTCGTCTGCTCTGCGGCGGGAGCGCGGTCCCCTGAGGCGAGGGCATATTCCCGTGAATCCTTTCATAAATTCCACCACCGACTATCACCGCCATCATCTTGAATCACTCGGCTGGGAGCTCACCGTGTGCAACATGCTCCAGCAATCGTCGAGTCCGTGCAGGCGGATTCTTGCGGAAAACAAGACCTATGGGTCGCACCTTGAGGCGTTCCTGTCGCGGCATCTCGACTGGAACGATGTCCACCGGGCACTCGAGGTCGGCGGGGGATACGGATACCTTATGCGGGACCTCGTCGAGGCGCACCCGAGACTGGACGCTGTCATGCTCGACATCTCACCCTTTCTGCTCGATCGACAGCGAGAAGCACTGGGGGAAAACGGGGCCGAATTTCTGCTTCAAGACTTCCTCGATCTCGATGCCGGACAACTTTCCGGATTCGACCTGGCAATCCTCAACGAAAACATCGGCGATTTCCCCGCGCTCTGCGACCTCACGGCCGGGGCAATCGGCGGAACCTGCGCCGGGCGGGATCTGGAGATTACCCGACGCCTCATCCGGGACTACGGCCTCGATTATCCTGAAGGACCGTTCGTATTCAACCTGGGTGCGGCGCTGGCGGTCGAAAAGCTGTGCGGTGCGCGTATAAGGACGCTGTACATAAGCGAACACAGCTGCGAGGCGGTCGTGCCGCCGGAATACCGGCCCTTCATCCACATACCTTCACCGGGATACCCCGAAAGGATACGCCTGAAGGGCCACGACGAGTACACAATAAAATTTTCTCATCTCGAACGGATCGCCCGCGCCGGTGGATACGAATGCCTGCGCGGACCATACACCGATTTTTTACGCGTCGAGTGGACGGACGAGGTGCGTTTCATTATGAGTTCGGCCTCGGGGCGGGACCACCACGAGGCCATCCGCCAGTTCATCGAGGACCTGTACCGGTACGAATACCTGCTCCTGCTGAGAAGGGGATGATGCCCGGGCGCTAACCGAGCTCGGCCGCGCGCATCATAAGGTGACGATAATACCTGGACTTAACGTGGTTGGCCTGTTCGATCTCATCGATCTTCTTTTTCAGCTCATCCTTCTTCAGCCTGTTGATCTTTTTGTTTTTGGCCGCCGCAGCCGCCTTGTTTTCTTCCGCCATTTTTTCCTCCTCGAAAATTAGTGACGCGCGCCACGCTTCGCGTCAGGCCTTGAGGGCCTCGAGCGCTTCCTTGAATTTGGGCACGGCACGCTGGATTACATTTTCGGAAACGCAGTAGGCGATCCGGAAATATCCGGCGCCCCCGAAACCCGATCCTGGAACCGTGAGTACATTGAACTTCTGAAGATGGCCGACGAAGGCCACGTCGTCGGGTATGGGTGATTTGCAGAAGATGTAAAATGCGCCCTCGGGTTTGATAAAATCGTATCCGGCGAACTTCAGGCCCTCCATTAAAAGGTCGCGCCGTTTTTTATAGATATTCACGTTTACCGACACACCGGTGAGCCGCGCCACCGCGCGCTGCATGAGCGCCGGTGCGTTCACGAAACCGAGTATGCGCGTCGAGAGGATGAGCCCCGACAGAAGCACATCGGCCTCAATGCACCCGGGGTGTACGGCAATATACCCGATCCGTTCGCCCGCCACCGAAAGCGTCTTGGAATACGAGGTCACCACGATCGCCTGCGTGCAGTGCCTGAGTATGCTCGAAACGCGAAGGCCGTCGTAGACGATTTCGCGGTATGGCTCATCGGACACCAGGTAGATGATGCGGCCGGTTGAATCCATATGTTCCTTTATCAGCGCGCCGAGGGCCTTTATGTCCTCCTCGGGGTAGACCCGTCCGGTCGGATTGTTCGGCGAATTGACGAGTATCGCCCTGGTCTTCGCAGTGAGCGCGGAGCGGATGTTGCCCATGTTAAGCGAAAAATCAGGGTTCGTGTCGGCCAGCACGATCTGTCCCCGATGATTGTCGATATAAGTGCCATATTCGACGAAGTAGGGACGCGGAACCACCACCTCGTCTCCCGGATTGAGTATCGACTTGAAAATGACATTAAGAGCGCCCGCCGCTCCGCAACTCATAACCACGTGCTTCCCCTGGAGATCGACGCCCTGCTCTTTCGATACCCGCCCCGCGACCGCCTCCCGCACGTCGTCGAACCCGGCGTTTGGCATGTAGCCGTGCGCTCCCCGTTCGTTCTTGTCGATAAGGGACTTCAGCGTGTCGCCGAACTCGACCGGCGGACTTAAGTCGGGATTTCCCAGGCTGAAATCGAAGACGTTCTCCTCGCCGAACTGCGCCTTGAGCCTGATCCCCTCCTCGAACATCTTGCGTATCCATGACGATTTGCTCACCGAATCACTGATCTTCGCTGCTACGGGCATGGTACACCTCTCGATCGATAGTGTGGTCCGATCAGCAAAACTGTTTTTCGGGCTATAATCAAGCACTTTTCTGCTTGATTATAATCATCACCGTCGTATACTGCGCGAAAAGAAGGTTCCGAGGCCCCTCCATGAATATCGACAGTGCTTCATCACGATTCGGCCTGCCGCCGATTTCACGGTTCGTTTTCGGCCTCGTCGGAATAATCGCGGGTTTTATCCTCTGCAGACTGCTTTTTGCCGGTTTCACGGTGTCGGACGCGTCCATGAGTCCGAATTTTAAAAGCGGCGACAGGGTGTATGCCCTCAGGTTCGGGACGCCGCGTGCCGGCGATGTCGTACTGCTGGAAAGCCCGGTCGAGCCCGGGAAATACCTGCTGAAGAGGGTCGCGGCAGTCGAGGGCGACGTCGTGGAGCTTCGGCACAGGGTGATTTATATTAATAACGAGCGTGCGCAATTCAAATGGAAGACGGTTTCGACCGATACTAGAGTATTCCCGATGAGCTTCTCCGGTCGTGACAACATGACCGCGGTGAAGATCGAGCGGCACTCATTTTTCCTGCTCGGTGACAATGTCGATCATAGCTTCGACAGCCGCGAGTTCGGACCCGTCACGAAAGAAAGCATAGTCGGAAGGGTGATATACCGACATTGAAAGACCCGCTATCCTGAATGAAAACCACACTGAGAGAGAAACTGCGCTGGATCGCCGATGTGCTGGACACGCTACGCAAGGAGCGCGTTTCGAGGCTGCTCTTTTTCCTTCTTGCCACCGTCACGGTTTTCGGAACGGCTGTTTATTACTTCGAGTACCATGAGCCGGGCGCACTCATCAAGACGATCGGCGACGGCATCTGGTGGGGCTTCGTCACCATCGCCACGGTGGGTTACGGCGACAAATTCCCGGTCACCTGGCCCGGAAGGGTTCTCGCCGTGCTCATGATGGGAAGCGGCATGATACTCACCATCATCATCTCCGGTACCATCGCGTCAATCCTCGTGGAACGAAAAATGAAGGAGGGCAAGGGATTGCAGAAAATTAACCTGAGCGACCACCTTATCATATGCGGATGGAACCAGAACGCCGTACGGATACTGCACGGCCTGCAGGCGATTTGCGATAAAAACAAAAAGAAGGTCGATGCCGTGCTGGTAAACGACCTCGATATCGACGCCCTCAATGAATTGCAGTTCACCTACGCATCGAAATTTTTAACGATAGAATTCGTGCGCGGCAACTTCACCCACGAGCAGACCCTCGAAAACGCCAACATCCGCAAGGCGCGCTCCATCCTTTTGCTCGCCGACGAGTCGGGAGAAAACTCACTCGGCAATGCAGACGAGCGTGTGGTGCTCGCCGCGTATACCATCAACAATATAAATCCGGGCGCCCGCATAAGCGCCGAGATCATCAATCCCCAGAGCGAGCAGTACCTCAAGCGCACGAGCGTGGAAAGCGTCATTGTCAACGGCGAGTTCAACAGTTTTCTGCTCATCAATTCGGCCATGCATCCCGGCGTCCCGCAGGCGCTCAGGGAGCTGATGTCCTTCAACCTGGGACGCGGCGTCACCTCGCATCCGATCCCGTCGCAGTACGTGGGCAAAAAATTTCAGGACCTCTTCGGTTTTCTCCGGGACCGCGACGGAGGGCTGCTGATCGGCATCATCTCGGAATCCAGAAAACTCTCAATCGACGATTTTCTCTCAGAAGATCCGTCTTCGATCGACGATTTCATAAAAAGGAAATTCGCCGAATCACAGCTCGATTACTTCGCGGACACGGGCGGAAAGCTCAATGTCATGGTCAATCCGGGATGGCACTACGTGATCCAGGAAAATGACCGCGCGCTGGTGATCGACGGGACGAAGGTGAAGGAATGACCGAGTTCGAAAAATTCAGGGGCATCGTCATACTCAGGGGTATTTCCGAGGCCGAGGCGCGGGTTCTGTTCGACTACTGCAAGCGCGCCGTGTTCGAGAAGGGCGACCTCATCATGGAGGAAGGCGAGGAGCGCAACAGCATGTTCTTCTTCATCGAGGGGGAGGCGGTTGTTTCCAATGTCATCACCATGAAGGTTTCGAACGAGCGCGGGTACAGCGAGGTCGAGAAATCCCTGGTGCGCCTGAGGGCAGAACAGGTCGGCCTCCTCGGCGAGATGTCGGTGTTCGAGGAACTACCCCGCTCGGCCACAGTAAAGGCATTTGAGACCTGCGTGCTGTACGAGATAGATAAAAACGATTTCAATGTGTTTCTGAAAGCGCACTCCGATATCGGTGTGAGGATACTTGCCAATATCGCCGGCATATTATGCGCGCGCATTCGCGGAGGAAACCGCGATATTCTGAAGCTCACCACCGCGCTCAGCATCGCGCTCTCGCGATAATATGCCCGCGCCCCCCAGGGGGAGGTTCCTACCTTGCTTCGCCCCTGTCCGGAAGATCTGCTCCGGATTCATTCTTTTGCCTGTCGGCCATGATGCGGTCCAGTCGCTCGTCCTCCTCCCTCTCGCGCTGCCTCTTGCGCGTTGTCGCAAGCCGGACCGCGGCGATGTCGATCTCCCGCTTCACCCACTCCATGTTTTCAATCTCGCGCGCCTTCGCGAGGCTTTCGAGCGAACCGGCGCGGCCGACCTCCCCCAGGTAAACGGCCGCCCAGAACCTGGACTCGGGATCCCGGCTTTTAAGGCCTTCCTCCAGGAGCGTCGTGTTTTTTTCAACAGTATCGCCCAGCGCCACGAGCGCATAAGCGCCTGCAAGCCGTACGCGCTCCACGGGGGACTGCGCCGCGATTTCGCGCAACCGCGGCGCAGTTGATGCATTCCCCGAAAGCGCCGCGGTCCTTATCGCCTCGAACAGCACTCCTTCGTCACCGGAGGACAGGCCGGCATTGATAACACTTTCTGTCACAGCCGATCTATAGAAGCTGAGCGCAAACAGAATTGACCTTTTCACTTCGGGGCTTTCTTCGTCACCGTAGCGTGCGACAAGATGTGCTATGGCGCGATCGTCGCGAAGTCGTCCGAGCGCTTCCGCGGCGACGGAACGGGTTCTGACGTGGCGCGGGGCCGCCGGCTCCCTGTCGCGTCCGCTGTTCAGGTTCTCGACGAGGTAATAAAAAGCCGCCTTGTTGCCGGCAAATCCGAGGTGCAGCATGGCGTCTATTCGCCGCTCGTACGATCCCGACCGCAGCGTCTCGATGTACTGATTGTCCGCAGCCACGGCTCCTGACGGAATCGCAAAAGCCACCAAAGATACTATAGCGCATAACATGTACTCGAGGATTTTCATCGGAAGTCTCCTTGACGGGGAGAATGGTCCGAGTTTATGCTCCAAGATTTTAATTGACAAGCCATTTTCATCTGTTAGATTCCCATATCATCAGCATTTTCGCCGTATTTATCATAATCCGGGACTGCTGAAGCTTTCCCCGCACATGCCCGGCGAAGGGACCGTCTTCCCGGGCTTTGTGACAACACGAATATTTCCGCGCTACCGGGCCGTTGAAGGAGCGCCGGAGGACGGTGATTTAATGAAAGCGATCATTATGGCCGGCGGAGAAGGGACGCGGCTTCGGCCGCTCACCAGCAACCGCCCCAAGCCGATGATACCCATCATCAATAAACCGGTGATTGAGCACACCGTCAACCTGCTCAGAAAGAAGGGTATCACCGACATCGTAATAAGCCTCTTCTACAGGCCCGAAAACGTGCAGAACTACTTCGGGGACGGTTCCGAGTGGGACGTCAATATAACCTACTCCATAGAGGAGTCCCCTCTGGGGACAGCGGGCGGGGTCAAACAGGCCGCCGGCACTACCCGCGATACCGTGATCGTCCTCAGCGGAGACGGCATTATCGATTTCGATATCGACAAGATACTGCAATTCCACCGCGAAAAGCAGTCGCCTTTTACGATCGTTCTTGCGCGGGTGCCCGAACCGACCGAATACGGAATCGTAATTATAAAGGACGACGGTCGTATCGAAAAATTCCTCGAAAAACCCGCGTGGAGCGAAGTCTTTACCGACACCGTAAACACCGGCATGTACGTTATCGAACCGCACATACTCAATCGATTCATACCCGAAGACACCAAATACGATTTTTCGATGGACCTGTTCCCCATTTTACAGGAAAGGGACATACCGCTGTACGGATATGTCGCCGACGGATACTGGTGCGACGTTGGCACTCTCAACTCGTACCGCGACGTACACCGCGCGATTCTCGACGGCCTGGTCAATATCGACTTCCCCGGAAAAAAAATCGGAGAGAACGTCTGGGTCGGTCGCAACGTGGAAATTTCACCCGACGCTCTCATCAACGGCCCGGTAGTTCTGGGAAATTTCGTCAGGATCAAGTCCGGAGCCGAGATATCGGAGTTCAGCGTCATCGGAGACAGCTGTGTAATCGACGAGGGTGCGTCGGTCAGAAGGAGTATCATTCTTCACAACACGATAGTCGGACCGAAGAGCGAGCTGCGCGGCGCGGTCATTGGAAAGCGCTGCGTCATCGAAAGCAGCGTCGCGATCTACGAGGGGGCGGTCGTAAGCGACGACTGCGAGATCGGCAGCGGTTCGGAGATCCCTCCGGGAATCCGGGTGTGGCCCGAAAAGATCGTCGAACAGGGTACGCGCCTTACCACCGACCTTATATGGGGACAGACCGAAAAAAAGGTGCTCTTCGGAACCGACGGCATCCTCGGCTCATTCAACACCAAAATAACCCCCGAGTTCGGCGCCAAACTCGGCTCGGCCCTGGGCGCATTTCTCGGAAAAAACACCATTGTCATTATCAGCCGCGACACGACCGCGGCGGCGCGCCTTATCAAGCGCGCGCTTACGGCCGGGCTTCTTTCCATGGGAGTGGAGGTGTACGACATGGAGATCGAATCCATTCCCATCAACCGCTATTCGACGCGCTTTATCAGTGCGGATCTCGGCATCTATGTGCAGATTTCGCCCATGACCGGCCTGCAGTTCGTCCAGATCAAGATATTCAACAAGCTCGGATTTCAGATATCGGTCTCCGAGGAGAAGAAGATCGAGAACATCTTTTACCGTGGAGACTACCCGCGCAAGGACGCCTTCGAGGTCGGCAAACTCGTATACCCGATACACCATCTCGAATCGTACATGGCGAACGTAAAAAAATACGTCAATCACGAGATACTCTCCCAAAAGCGTTTCAACATCATCGTTGACTGTTTCAACGGCGCGACATCCTACGTATTCCCCGACCTGCTCGTAAACCTGGGCTGCAGCGTCTCGGTGCTCCGCGGACAGATCAAAGAAACCCTGAGCGAGGAGGAGCTGAGGCTCGAGACACGGAAGGCCCTCGAGAGCATCGTCGACATGTCGCGGGCAAACCGCGAGATCGGCATCATAATAGGTCCGCACGGAGAACACCTGACCATTATCGACGAGAGAGGAAACGCGCTCTCATCGGACGAGACGATCGCCCTCCTGGCACTGTATTATATGAAATACCGCGGCGAGAAGATCATCAACATCCCGATAATGTCCCCGTCCGTAATCGAAAAGATCGGCCATGCCTACGGCGCGGCGATAGTGCGCACCAGCTCCAAGATACGCGCCCCCCAGGACACAACCGACATCTTTCAGACCGGGACATCCGGGCGATATCCCTATCTCGAAATGGCCTACGATCCCATGATCGTCTCGCTGATCATACTAGAGTTTATCGCCATGGAAGACCGGCCCCTGCACGAGCTTCGGGAGCGCCTGCCCCGCGGCAATAACCACAGCACATCGCTCCCCTGCAGCATGGAAGATAAGGCGTCGATCATGAGGATGCTCTCCTCGCTGTCCCTGCCCGGGGGGACGCGAATCGAAATGATCGACGGTGTGCGGATAATACGGGACAACGCCTGGGTGCTCATTTTACCGGACGCGACACTCCCCCTCATCCATTTCTATGCCGACGGCGATTCGATTGACGCCCGGGACGCGATACTCGAGGAATTTATTCTCATGATAAAAAAATTCAAAAAAGGTTAGGATACCGGTGACAACGATGTACGAAATAAGCAGTGAGCGCCTGCAAAACACGTTTATCGACCTGGTAAAAAGACCCTCGCCGTCGTGGAAGGAAAAGCCGGTAATCGAATATCTGGCCCCCATATTTAATGAACTGGGCGTCTCCTGGTCGCTCCATCCGTGCGGCCAGTCGCACAATCTGCTTGCCCGGATCGACGGCGATCCAGGCCGGAAGACCCTTTTATTTTCATGCCACCTGGACACCGTTGTCCCCTGCGAAAACGTTGTACCGGTTATCAAGGGCGGCAAAATAACCAGCGACGGCAACACGGTCCTCGGGGGAGACGACAAGGCGGCGATCGCCGCATTTATCGAGGCCATGCGCGTCCTCAAGGAAACCGGCATGCGGCACGGCCCGCTGGAATTTCTCTTCTCGTGCGCGGAGGAGATAGGGCTTTACGGCATCAAGGGCTTCGACCTCTCGCTCATTCGCGCCGACTACGCCTTCGTTTTCGACAGCGGTGGTGATATCGGCGGCATCGTACTACAGGCCCCCACCCAGTTAACCATGGAACTCTTCGTGAAGGGAAAGGCCGCCCACGCGGGCATGGAGCCCGAGAAGGGCGTAAGCGCCATCCGGGTCCTTTCGGAAATCATCACCCGCATGCCGCACGGACGGATCGACAAGGAAACGACCTCGAACGCGGGGATCATAAGCGGAGGCAAGGCCACCAATATCGTCGCGGAAAGCGCCTACTGCAAGCTTGAGGTCCGCTCGATCAATCCGGCAAAGCTGCGCTCGGTCGAGGCGCGGATCAAAAAAACGGCCGCGGAAACGGCGGCCCGCCATGGAGCGAAAATCCGGATAACGCGCAACCTCGAGTACTCCGGTTTCTCCCTCAGGGAGGACAGCCCCGTGGTGCGGATGGCATCTTCCGCCGTTCGGAAGATCGGGAAAAAACCGCGCTACGAAAGCTCCGGCGGGGGCAGCGACACCAACATCATAAACCGCGCGGGGATAAAGGCGGTGAACCTCTCCATAGGCATGAGGGCGGTCCATACCACGAAGGAATTCATATACATGCGCGACATCGCTTCGGGCGCCCGCCTGGTGCTTGCCCTCATCGACTCCGCCTGAGCCCTCAGCGGCCGCACCCCAGCTTTACCACAAAATACGCTCCGCAGATAAGCGTGAGCGGCAGCGTGAGAAAATAGGTGAGCAGGTCGCGGGAGGTGACGGCGCTCGCGTGAATGACCTTTTTACCGAAATATGAGTAGTGGTAATGTTGAGGATCCTGGGAGCGCCGGTAAATCCTGACCGAAACCCGTCCCTTTATAAAAAGCATAAGAAAGAACACCAGTCCCGATTCGATAAAAAGCATGCGCTCGAGGTTGAGCGCCTTTACCTCTGCGGGGCTTATGAGGACCAGCACGGCGAGGAAAATACCGATGAAGATATTGGTCAGCGCGGTGGTGAGAAATCCCTTGAAATACCTGTCCTGCTTTTTCGAAATGTAGCTTATCAGAAAATATACGTGCGTCAGGAAGGATATCTGCAGTATGGTTATAAAAAAGAGCGCTATCATTCGTTAAACGGTTATTCATCCGGGATCCGTTATATCTTGACATCCGGTTAGAGTATGGGCATAGTACCTGGAAAGTCAAGCAAAAGGGACCGGAGTCCCTTTATTACGATCGGACCAGCGTGACTGCGACAAACCTTTCCAACCTTTTATGCTCGGCCGCGGACGCGAAACCGGAGGCGACATTTTTTTATCATGGCGCCGTATCGGTTAACTACGCGCATGCCCGTTCGGCCGTGGAGCGCCTTTCCGCCGCGTTCGCGACACGCGGAATCGGACGCGGAGACCGCGTAATCATCCAGCTGGGAAACTCCCCGGAATTCATCTACGGCTTTCTCGCCCTTGCCCGTCTCGGGGCCGTGGCGGTGCCGGTAAACCCGGCCGCACGCCGGCACGAGATGCGACGCTCTATCGAGTCATGCCAGCCATGCGCGCTTGTCACCACATCCGACAGGCTCGGCGACCTTCGCCACGAAAGCACCTATATGCTTCCGGAAGATGTGATTATTCCGGCAGACATCGCCGGTGAATTCGTTTCGCTTTCGGAACCGGCGGCCAGGGTCCGGTCAGCCGGCGCCGCCGTCTCAGTGACTGACGACGAGCCCGCAGCCATTATTTACACGTCGGCCATGGACGGCTGTCCTCTCGGGGCGCTCATCACCCACCGGGGCATTTACGAAACGGCGCGCGCCTCGGCAGATATCTTCGCCCGCCGGGATGACGCATTCATTACCGCCCTGCCGCTGTTCCATGCGTTCGGCCTCACTTCATCGCTCTTTATCCCCCTGTACAACATGGCGCCGCTGTATCTGCTGGGACGCTTTTCCCCGAAGGCGTTCATGGCCGCACTCAACGCCGGCGCCACGGTATTTGCGGGGGTTCCGGCCATGTATACCATTATGGCCTCCGTGTTTCGCGAGGGCGCCCGGTTCCCCGGAATGCGGACATGGATCTGTGGCGGCGAAGCCCTGTCGACGCGGACACAGGCAATGATGATGGAGCGTTTCGGTATCGACATTCGACAGGGTTACGGGCTCACCGAGGCCTCTCCAATCGTTACATGGAATAAGCCCGGCCTGCCCAACCGGCACGGGTCGATTGGCACCCCGATGCCCTACAACGAGGTAAGGATTGCAGGCGATGCCAGCAACCACGCCCCGGGCGACACGGGCGAGATCCTGGTTAAAGGCCTAAACGTGGTGCCGGGATATTACCGGCGTCCGGACGCCACGGCCCTCCACATTGTTGACGGCTGGTTGCATACCGGGGATACGGGATATTTCGATACCGACGGCTACTTTTATATAACCGGGCGTTCAAAAGACATGATTATCCGCAAGGGCTTCAATGTCTATCCGCGCGAGGTGGAAATACTCATGCAAAACCACCCCTCCGTCAAAAGTGTCCGAGTTTCAGGACATCTAACGATGAATCATGACAGCACCTTTAATGAATCACTCGAGGCCGAAATTTTCGTAAAAAGGGGTTGCGACCTGAGCACCGAAGCCATTCTCTCCTGGTGTCGTGAGAATATATCATTATACAAGATACCCGACACGTTTACGATACATTTTTAAGCATTCATGCGGCCCGGTGGCACTCCCGAGGTGATAAAAAGCTGCCGTAAAAAAAGAGAGGTATTCGTGGAGAATACCTCGCGCAAATTTAGCGGAATATTTGGAAGGAAATTAAAGTGTACCAGGAATATCCCGGCTCACTGATTAATATAAAGCATATCCCATGCCAGCAGCTAATAATACCTGAATTTACGGCCAGATACTGATTTAAAAATTGATATTAATCGATTTTACTATTCAATCACCGTGTAATGTTTAGATGGTAACGTGGTCAAGAGATCCGATAACAGGCAGAATCGCCTGTTTCTTGCCAAAATTGCAGTATAGTGAGGAAATTAGCGTCCTGTATTCAGTACACCCGTACCGAATACAGGACACATCTTTTATTTGCCAAAAAACCGCGCCCCTGCTTCCGCATTCAATTTTTTCACGGTCTCGATGACGAACGGGTCATATGAGTCTTTGCAATAAACCCATATCGTTATAATCGGGCTTACCCGGACCTGGCCCATATTGTTGTATTTCACCTCGAAGGCCAAATCTGAACCGTGGACGCCGTTATCCGAGAAAAAGTAGTTAACCCTTTCAAGCCCCGCGACGTCGGGGTCGTATCCTGAAACGCGGAATCCGTTTCTCATTTTAATTATGTTCGACGGCCTCTGGAGAAGAATGCGCATATATTCAATACCCTCCGGATTGGGGCTCGCCAGTCCGCTCTTGCCGCTAACGATCTCGTCTTTCATCTGCCTGAACTGGACCTCGCTGTAAACCGTTTCGGGCTTCGGCGTGACGTCGATTGCGCCGCTTTCCACGTTCCAGGTGCAGGCGAAATCGACCTTGCCATCGGCGTCATTATCGGTGACGAGCACGACCTGACGCGCCCCCGTCTTAAACTTCCCGATTATAATATTACTCACCTTGCCGATGGACTGGAATATCGCGTAATCATCGTTGGTGGCCGGAACCGGCAGCTGCTTGATATTGAACATCGCGACCAGATCGTTATGGATATACTTTCCGCTGGCGATGTTGTTCTGCAAAGGCTTTCTGCCGGACTGGGCTCCCGCGTCGATGAATGCGGCGCACGCCATTGCAACGGCAATCAGTATGACAATTGATGTTCTATTTAATTTCAAAGCCCCCCCCTACTGTCCGTGATTCCCGATCCTGGCCCGAGGTTCGCCGATCCGCCCCTCAGGGGTCCATCCGTAATCACATCACTTTTATTATACAACTGGGTTGTTTCAATATTATCGCGTAAATACGCTACGATACGCCGGGTGAATTGGCAACAATAATATCACCCTGGGCCGGTAAATTTTAAACAGCCGCCTCTCCGTGACAAACACCGGGAAATAAAAGAGGCGCGGTAATCCGACCCGCGCCTCTTGCACCCAGGATCCGAACAGCGGATTATTCCTGGCCGGTATCGAGATCGAGCGACTTCTGCCCTCCCCTGGCATGGACGATCAGTCTGTCGTCCCGTATATCAAGCCTTCCATCGTTATCCAGGTTTTTCCGCCAGAGCACCGGTCCCTCGGCCGATGCGCAGTAGACATAATCGCCGGAGGCGATGTAAATCCTGTCATCCTTGCGCACCGGAGGATTTACCACCTTCCCCTCCCAGAGCACACTGCCGTTTTTGATAAAATAGATCTCATATCTGGTAATCAGGAGTCGCCCATCGGGCTTGGGCTTTTCCTTTTCCATCTTGACGATCGCCGCGATCTGACGGATGACCTCCCTGGGCCGCTCTTCCACCGCGATCAGTTCGCTCTTCTCGTCTTTGAAGTCCTCAACCTTGAACGCCTGGATCTCTTTTCGCGATACGACAACGTCGCCGCCCGCCTCTTCTATGACCTTAACCACGGCGACCTCGAATCCCTCACCCGATTCCCTGGCGAGGATATCATCCACCCGCTTCGTGGCCTTTTCTACGTCTTTCTCGGTTACGACGACCTTTTCCTTCTCCTCGACAGCCGGCGCCCCTTCCATAATTTTCTCAATTGAGCCTTCCAGCTTTTCAACCCGCTTTATTACTTTCACCCTTCCGTCGTAGACCTTTATCCGTGTGGTCTTCATGATGTCGGCCTCGACGGTGAATTTGGTGCCGCGCACACCGGCCACCGCCGTCGGTGTTTTTACCAGAAAGCTCTCTTCTTTCATGAGCTTTTTAGGCTTGCACAGCATCTTGCCGACATCCAGGCCGAGTGCCGTGTTCTCGACCGCGCCCTTTTTGATAAGCTGCGAGATAAGCACCTTGGAGTTTTCCTTGATCCTGATTATCGAATCGCCGATTTTTAAATCGCACGAAGACTGCCCCGCGGTAACCAGACGATCGTTCTCTTTTATTATCACGCCAATTTCGATCGACGCGCCGTTTATCTTAACGTCCCCGATATAAAACATCACCGTCGCATATTCATCTACGGTCTTCGTGCACCCCATCCATAGCGAGGCCACCACGATCAGGCAAATCAGTGCCAACCTTTTCATAACATCCCCCCTGAAAAACCATTGCGGGGCGAAGATCACCCCCGGATATATGATGTAATACTATGCTTTTCCTTAAAAATGCAAGTAAATCATCTTTTTTTAACGATTGATCGACGGGCGGACACATAAATCTTTGACATTATGACCCGCACCGGAAAGCATATCGGGCGCAAAACGAAATGAACGACACCGATAAAAATACAGGTATTCTTCTCGGCGCCCTGACCGGTGACGCACTGTGTACGCCGCTGGAGGGATTAAGCGCCGGACACCTGCGTTCCGTATTCGGCCATATCGGGGACTATACTGACCCTGAGCCCGCGCTGAAGGGGAAGATGGACCGCTGGAGAAAACCTGCGCTCTATTCCTCCCTGTCGCAGATGACCCTGCTTCTTCTCATGACTGACCGGACGCCCCGGGGGACGGACATGGGGCGGTTTATGGAAATACTCTCAAACGCCCCATCCGTGGAAGGAAGCGCGTTCGGCGTATTCCGCCATCCGGGACCGGCGGAGCGCGCCCTGCTCGAACGGCTCTCCCGTAAGACCGACGGCGTCCCCTCGATCAACTGCGCCCGGACGACCGCCATCATAGCCCCCTACGCCGCGATAACGGAGGCCCGCGCGGGCGGCGCCCCCAGCGGCCTCGAGGCGGCGCTGGTGTTCAACCGGGATCCGCTCTCCATCGCCGCGGCGCTGGTTTTCGGTCGCGTCCTCCTCTCGCTCAGGACCGAGACCGCCATGCCCTCTTCCGGACCGCTTTTCAATCTGGCCGCGGCTTCCGCCGAGCTGCTCGCCGGGGAGATCGATGTGCGGTCGAATCTGGTGTTCCAGGCCGGTCTCAACCCGGAGACCCTGCTCCGGGCGACGACGGATTTCCGCGACCTGTTTCGTGAACTCGGCCGCGCTGGCGGTATCAATACAGCCGTGCCGCTCATCTGTTCCGCCGTTAATCGTCGTGTAAAAAGTCCCATCACCCGGGCGACGGTCAACCATCCGCTCGCCCTGCCGCCCTTCGCGCTTGTGCTGTGCGGCGAGCATCATGAATCCCCGGGCGAGGCCCTCTTCGCCGCAGCGGACGGAGGCGGCGCCTGCGGGATACTGGCTGCTCTCTGCGGGGCGCTCGCGGGTGCGGCCGTCGGGAAGGCCTGCATCCCCGATCGACTGCTCGACGGGCTTGTCAACCGGCGCAGGCTGTTCGACATCGTGGAGGCCCTCGCCCGAAACAGGGGTACGGAGGAAAACGCGCGCGAATTCCTGGACGCCGAGGCGCCCCTTGCGCGAAAGGAAATCGAGGAGTATGTTGCGCGAAACCGCCACCGGCCGCCCTCTGCCAAAAAACCGGGCGCGAGAAAGGACGCCGAGCGCGAACTGTCGCGGCATGTGGTAGAGAGCTGGACGAAGATAGACAGGGCCAGGTGGAAGAAGGAAAAGCGGCGCGGGGACGACGACTGAAGGTCAGGAGTTTAGCTTGCGGTGCACCTCGGTAATGAGCGAGAGCGCCTCCGGTACGATATAACCGAGCATCTTCTCCTTGTATTCGGGGTCGGTAAGCCAGCGCCCCCTGGCCGTTACGATAGGAACGAACCGGTTGCCGCGCACAGCGAAGATGCCGCCGCTGCACGAGGCCAGCTTTCTGCGGTGCCGCCCCTTTACGCCCGTACAGAAGCCCACCGAGAATATCCGGTCGTCCAGGAAGACCGGCCCCGCAAAATGAACCGACAGGTCCACGGTAACCCCGCCCTGCCACACCGTAAGGAATCCCGCCCACGCAAGGGTTTCATCGAGTATGGCGATGATCGCACCGGGATGCACACGGCTCGGCGAGATGGTGTTCATCTCGGTGCATTGCATCGATCCGCTCTCGCCCTCATGCAGGCATTCAGTATAAATACGCCCCGCCATCGTCTCCCTGAACTCGAAGACCCGGCGCGTATGCAGCGACTGATAACGGTCCCTGAAAATTATTTTGTCGGAGAAAACGGGAATGGTAAATGAGCTCTCGGTTTTTACCGGCTCCGCGAGCAGCGCTTCCATACTCTCGCGCTCTCCCGGCGCGAGCCCCCCGGAAACCGCACGGACCGCGGCGCGAAGGTACGGATGTCCGCCGCCGGGCCCGGCGATTGATCCGTCCCATAAACCGTCAGCACCCGCTATCTCTACCACCACCTCGTCGCCGACCCCGAGGCGATCGCCCCCGAACCTGAAATCGGCGGACCATTCCTGTTCGAACACGGACTGGTCGGCGAGGTCGGCAAGCTCGATTATCGACGTCATACCGACGCCGCCGTGGGGTATGCCCGGCCATCCCTCATGCCGACTGTCGATCTTCACTACCGCACGTCCCCCCGCCGGCGTCCGCTCCCATCCGTTGAAAAGATAGCCCCGGGGACCGCAGAAATAGCATTCCTCGTGGTGGTTTCGCTGGTAACCATTCATTTTTTATCGCCCCGAGGACTGATCACTCGGCCCCCTGTCGCGCAGCGCATGACCGTTTCAGTCACGGACCCGCTTCGTCCATCGCACGTGTCTAACGGGCCGGATGCGTCTGCAGCCCGGCCGGTGGCGGCGGGGTAGAACCTGATTTCGCCCATTCCACTGGATCTTTTTACCATCCCCCGTGATTCAAGCAACCGGAGCGTGAGCGCCACCCAGCCTCGCACCATCTCGTGTTTGAACCGCCCCTCCCCCGCGTACAGCGTCCTGATGATTTCATCGGCAGTCGCCCCGAAGCGGCTTTGCGCCACTATTTCGCGCACCTGCGCGGTACGCTGTCGTCGGAAATCGATGATCTCGCGGATGCGCGCCTTCGGGTTAACAACGGGACTGCCATGCGCGGTCAATACCATATCAAGCTTTGGAAGCTCCAGCATGCGCTCGAGCGAAGCGATATAGGCTTCGAGGTCGGAGTTGGGAGGGCCGAGCCAGGTGGTGATCGAACGAAGCACGTTGTCGCCGGTGAAAAGCACGCCCCTTTCGCGGTTATAAAGCGAGATATGGTCAGAGGCGTGACCGGGCGAAGGAAAGACGCTCCATTCCTCTCCATTGATTTTAAGGACCGTTGAGTCGGGGATGATTTCATCGGGATCGGGAACGAAACTGAGGCCATAAAGTCTGTCGTAAAAACCGTGGAACAGGGCCTGTAAAGCCGCGTTCCACATCCTGCCGGCGGCGCCCCGCCGAATCAGCAGGTCGGCCGCGTCGTCGGCGTCGTAGGAGCGATAAAAGCTGGCCTTGGAGGCGATGATTTCCGCGGTCCTGCGCGTCAGCACGACCCGCAGGCCGAGCTCTTCGCGAAGCGGGCGGAGCCCTGAGAAATGGTCCGGATGGGCGTGGCTGGTCAGTATCCGCCGCACCGAGAACGGCCTTCCCTGCATTTTGAACCGCTCACCGATGGCGCGGACCTCGCGCACCAGGTGGCGTACCGCCCCCCGGCTACCATAGCCGGCGTCGAAGATCAGGCCGTCGTGTCCGGCCAGCACATAGACGTTTATTTCGGGCTTGACGGCGCCAAAGGCGCCCCGTTCACTGACGACGAATATGTCCGGCAGTATTTCGTTCATGGGCGTTCATTCCGCGGACCGATGCGGAGCCAAATTCCAACCTGCCTAACCCGAAACCGGCATAATGGCAAGTAATATTGAAATAAAAATTGTCGGCAATCGTCTTTCATGCCATAATAATGATGAAAAATGTTGACAATTTTGACGCATTAGGCATTAACCGGTACTGTGTTAAAAGAAATACAGCCCGACGGGACCCCCCCGCACTGACCTACAGAGGAACCTGATGAAATTCGCAGAATTCAATCTTCATCCCGACGTAATACGGGGGATCGATGACGCCGCGTTCACCGATTGCACCCCGGTACAGGAAATGACCCTGGAAAAGACCCTCAAGGGTATCGATGTATACGTCCAGTCGCAGACGGGCACCGGAAAAACGGCGGCCTTCCTCATCACCATCTTTCACCTTTTCCTTACCAGCGACCGTTATAAAAACAAAAAGGCGCTCATCATCGTACCGACCAGAGAGCTCGCCGTACAGGTGGAAAAAGAGGCAAAACTGCTGGGCAAGCACTGCCACTTTAAAGTCGGCAGCTTTTTCGGCGGAATAGGTTACGACAAACAGGAAAAGCTGCTGCAAGACAATATCAACGTATACGTGGGCACGCCCGGCCGCCTTATCGACTTTTATAAATCCGGCAAACTGGAGCTCAAGGCCTTCGACATCCTGGTGATCGATGAAGCCGACCGGATGTTCGATATGGGATTCATCCCCGACATCCGCTACATGGTAAAAAAGATGCCGCCGCCGACCGAACGCCTCACCATGCTTTACTCGGCGACGCTCAGCCAGCGCGTTAAACAACTCGCCTGGGAATACATGAACGACCCGGCCGAAATAGAAATCGAGCCCGAAAACGTAACGGTCGACACCATTTCACAGAAGATGTATCATGTTTCGCGCGAGCAAAAATTCAGCCTCCTCCTCGGACTGATGCACAAGGAGGAGCCGAAGAGCGTGCTCATCTTCACCAACACCAAGAAAATGGCCGAAATCGTTTCGCGCAGACTCGCGGCCAACGGCTATCCCAACGAGTACATAAGCGGAGACCTTCCGCAGAAGAGCAGACTCAAAATCATCGAGAACATCAAGTCCGGCCGCACCACCCTCCTGGTGGCGACCGATGTGGCCGCAAGAGGCCTTCATATCGATGACCTCGACATGGTGGTCAATTACGACCTGCCCGATGATTGCGAGAACTACGTTCACCGCATCGGCCGTACGGCACGGGCCGGAAAATCCGGCAAGGCGATATCCCTCGCCTGTGAAACCTTCGTGTTCAATCTCGAGGCCATCGAAAAATTCATCGGTATGAAAATACCGACCGAATGGGAATACGAAGACCTCCTGGTCCGTAATATAAAGGATGCCGGGCCACCACCGCGCGTCGCCGACGGCGGTCGCCGCGAGCGAAGCGATCGCGGCGGACGAGGCGCCGGCGGCAGGACAACCCGATCCGGCGACCGGAAGGACGATCGCAGGGAGCGAAAGCCGCAACGGCCGGCCACCCCGCCATCGGAACCGAAAGCCGTGGCCGAACCTAAAGCCGCATCGGAACCGAAGCCCCGTCGGGATCGAAAACCGCAACAGGACCGCAAACCGTCCGGCGAACGTCGTCCGCGGCAGGACAAACGCCCCCCGCAAACGGCCTCCGGACAGGCGCAGAGAAAGCCGGACCCGCGTCGCGAAGGCGACAAACGACAGCGCGACAACCGCCGCCCGGGAAGCGGTCCACAGGGCCTCCCCGGCCGTCTACCCAACAATGCCACTGCTGAGGAACGCCTGGCGTACTACAGCCAGAAATATGGCGAGGATTTTATGCTTGGCGATAAAAAAACCTCGAAGAAGAAAGGGGTCGCCGGCGCCATTAAAAAGCTGGTGGACCTGTTTAAAATCAAAAACTGATAGAGCTTTTAAAAAAAGCCGCGCGCGAGCGCGGCTTTTTTATTTATCGAACAGTTTTATAAAATCCTTGTAGCCTTCCTTCGCAAGATCCTCCTTCGGTATGAACCGGAATGCCGCAGAATTCATACAGTACCGAAGCCCGGTTGGGGCCGGCCCGTCTTTGAAGACATGGCCGAGGTGCGAGTCGCCATGCCTGCTTCGCACCTCCGTCCGCGTCATGAAAAGCGAACGGTCCGTCCGTTCGACCACGTTTTCGGCGAGGAGAGGCCTGGTAAAGCTGGGCCAGCCGGTCCCGGAATCGTACTTGTCCTTCGAACTGAAGAGCGGCTCTCCGCTGACTATATCGACATAAATCCCGTCGCGTTTATCGTCCCAGTACTCGTTCTTAAACGGCTGCTCGGTGCCGTTCTCCCGGACCACCCTGTACTGCAGAGGAGTGAGCTTCTTTTTGATCTCATCGTCTGAAGGCTTTGCGTATGCGGGCACATCCCCGGCGTGATCGCCGCGACCATCCCGCTCCCACGTGGAGCGAATGAACAAATCCCTGCCGGAAAAATGCCGGTAGTACTTGTAACGCTGGGCGTTCTTTTTATGGTATTCCTGATGATAGTCTTCCGCCGGATAAAATTTTGCGGAGGGCAGGATCTCCGTTACGATCGGACTGCCAAACCTTTTTGACCGCCCAAGCTCATCGCGTGATTTCTCGGCGATACGTTTCTGCTCGGCGCTGTGATAAAAAATCGCCGTTCGATATTGTGCGCCCCGGTCGACAAACTGACCCGCAGAATCGGTGGGGTCGATCTGTCGCCAGAATACCTCGAGAAGCTTTTCATAGGTGATCCTGGAGGGATTAAAACGTATTTGCACCGCCTCGAGGTGACCGCTCTTCCCCGAGGTTACGTCCTCGTAGGTGGGATTCTCAAGCTCCCCCCCCGTGTAGCCCGATACCACCTCCTTAACACCTTCCATGTGCTCAAAAGGTGAAACCATGCACCAGAAACACCCACCGGCAAAGGTTGCCGTCTCCTCATTCTGCCTCGATGCAACGGTCGCCGCCGCGAATATAACGACAAGTAAAAGTACGCTGTATTTTAACCAGTACGGGTCCATTGGCTCCTCCATATTGAAGAATATATTAATATACTGAAATACAAGCGACTCGTAAAGTCCCGGTAAAAATTATCGCAATTCAATACCACCCCGGTCGATGGAACGTCGATGCTGGCCGGCCGGCCCGCCCCCTGAACGCATAAGCCGGCCGCCTTTCAGGTGATGAAATATGCTTGCTTCACACCGCAACGCGGTGTATATTCTGTACCCGTTTCATGTCATTACCTTCCGGACGCCCATTCTACGGAAATGGAGGATCCGTATGGAACCCTACATGCAGCTGCTGGTCGCGCTACTGTTTTCGTTCACCCTCCTTGCGGTTCTATGGCTGTTCTCCTTGATAAAGAATGATGCGGGCTTCGTGGACGTCGGGTGGACCGCAGGAGTCGGCACGCTCGCGATTGCCTACGCGTTTGCCGCCGACGGCTGGCCGGCACGCCAGGCGCTCATAGCGCTGATGGGCGGCCTGTGGTCGTTTCGCCTCGTCCGCTATTTAATCGCCGACCGTATTATCGGCAAAAGCGAGGACGGCCGCTACCGGCAACTGCGCGCGCACTGGGGCAGGCGTGCCAATTTTTTCTTCTTTTTCTTTTTTACCTCTCAGGCCCCGCTTATCGTTATCTTCTCGATACCGTTTCTGATACTCGTCCGAAACGACAATCCCGCTTTCGGGCCGGGAGAGGTTGCAGGTATAGCCCTCTGGCTTACCGCGATCGCCGGTGAAGCCCTCGCCGACAGACAGCTCGCTCGTTTCAGGAAAGACCCCGCCAACCATGGGAAAACCTGCCGCGCGGGGCTCTGGAGATACTCGCGTCATCCCAACTACTTCTTCGAATGGCTGCACTGGTGGAGCTATGTGCTGATGGGCATCAACGCCCCCTATGGATGGGTAACGCTTATCGGTCCGGTTGTCATGCTTTTCTTCCTGTTCTTCCTGACCGGCATTCCACATACCGAAAAGCAGGCGGTTCGCTCCCGCGGCGACGATTACCGGCAATACCAGCGAACCACCAGCATGTTTATCCCCTGGTTTCCGAAGGGATAAACCCTGCTACCGGGTCGATTATCGAATCAGCTTCGCCGCAATCTGTGCGACATGACGCCCCTGGAAGCGCGCACCGGCGAGCTCGTTTTCGCTGGGCATGCGCTCACCTTTACCGCCGGCGATCGTCGACGCTCCGTAGGGCGACCCCCCGGACATCTCGTCTATCCTCGTAAGACCCTCGAAGGAGTATGGCAGTCCGACAATGATCATTCCGTGATGCAGCAGGGTTGTATGAAAACTCAGTATGGTCGACTCCTGCCCGCCGTGCTGAGTGGCCGAACTCGTAAAGACACTGCCGGCCTTTCCCACCAGCGCGCCCTTAGACCACAGGGGCCCGGTGGAGTCGAGAAAGGCACGCATCTGAGCGCACATGTTCCCGAACCGGGTCGGTGTCCCGAAAATTATGGCGTCGGCCTTATCCAGATCGTCGAGCGTCGCGACCGGAATTTGCGCAAATGCCTTTTGCGCGGCGGCAATTCCCGCCTGTTCGAGCACCGCGTCCGGCAGCGTCTCGGGGACCCTGAGCAATACGGGCTCGGCCCCCTTTACTTCACCGACTCCTTCGGCAATCGCCGTCGCGAGCCGATAGATATGCCCGTAGGCGGAATAGAAAATGACCGTTATTTTCACGGGAAGACCTCCGTTTTTTCATTGAAGTTGTGCTATTAGTATAATTAAATATGAGCTTAAAGTCAATTATCCACAGGCCGGCAGTGCCGGTATAACTTTCGGGGAAACACCACAGGGGTAAACCATGAAAGACGCTAATAGTTTCGGCGAACTGTCCCGCAGGGGATTTCTCTCATTTATGAGCGCGGCGGCGGCGACCCTGGCCGCGTCCGGGTTGTTCGGACGCTTCTTCACCCGTTACGCGAATGCCGGGGAATCGGGCATTTCAGGCAAGACAAAAAAGATAAAGGTCGCGGTAAAGGACAACGGCAAAAGGTTACTGCTTAAAAACGGGCTTATCACCGATGGCTCGGGCAAGCCGGGTTTCAAGGGAGACCTGTTGATTAACGGGAGCGTCATCGAGGAGATAGCGCCCGGGGGGATGGAATTCCCGGGAGAAACGATCGACTGCGAGGGCCTCGTCGTGTCACCGGGGTTTATCGACATGCACTCGCATATGGACTGGGTGCTGCCGGCCGAAGGCCATGACGAACTCAAAACGCCCTTCTCCGCGCAGGGCGTAACCACCTTCGTCGCCGGCAACTGCGGTTTCGGCGTGGCGGCGTACATGAAAAGCTCTCCCCACCGGGAGATGATCGAAAAACGAATCATGGACCGCATGTTTTCGGTCGAATGGGACACGTACGGCGAGTTCTTTGACCACGTAAAGGGCCGGTCACTCACGCATAACATGGCGGTGCTCTCCGGAAGCGGAACCACCCGCATGTCGATGCGCGGCATGAAGAGCGAGCCGCTCTCACCCGAAGAAATGAAGACATATCGCACGCTCCTCGAAGAGGCGCTCGACCAGGGCGCCCGCGGCGTTTCATTCGGCCTCCAGTATGAACCGGACATCTTCGCGACGATGGCGGAGCTTACGGAGATCGCCCGCCTGGTGAAAAGCAGGGACGCGGTGATCACCGTTCACATGAAGGCCTACTCCGCGCTTTCCCCTTCCTACCCGGTCCGCCCTTTTGGAAGGGCGCATAACCTCATGGCGATCGACGACATGCTCGCGGTGGCGAAGGAGACCGGTGTGAAGATGCAGCTTTCGCACCTCATCTTCGTCGGCGAAAAATCGTGGAAAACCTGTCCCGAGGCGCTCGAGCTCATCGACGGGGCGAGGAAAAGCGGCCTCGACATCCAGTTCGACACCTATGCCTACCACTGCGGCGTATCCGTCATCAACGTTTTCCTCCCCCAGTGGTTCCTTGCCCGTCTCCCCGAGGCCTACGAGAGCAGCTCTGCGCGACGCAAACTCCGCATGGAGATGTATATTGTCCGAAAACTCCTGGGCTTCGGCTACCGCGACATCCAGGTGACCAATGCCATCGACCCCGAGCTCGTCCAGTATAACGGCATGTTTGTTGATGAGATCGCGAAAGCGCGCAAGATGGACGAACTCGACTGCCTGCTCGACATCTCGAAGCGCACGAAAGGAGCGGCCCGGGTTCTCAACCACCGTTACAGCAAGCTCGAAAACGTACACGACATGATCCGGCATCCCGCCGCGCTCTTCATGACCGACGCATGGGTAACGCCGGCGGGTGTGCAGAATCCGGGTGCGTTCGGCAACTTCCCGCTCCTGCTGCAGTACGCGCGTGACTACAAGCTGGCCCCGATGGAGGACGTTGTGCGCAAGATGACCGGTGCTTCGGCCGATCGTTTCAAGCTCGAAAAACGGGGCTATCTCAAAAAAGGCTACGCGGCGGACATAACGGTCTTTAACTGGAATACGATAAGGGACAACACCACGCGCGAACGCAGCGACGCGCCACCGACGGGGATCGAGGGCGTTTTTGTCAACGGGAAACGCGTGCTCGCGAACGGCAGGGTCGACGCATCAATTAAAGCCGGGGTTATTCTGTAAACGGGACCGACGAGTGTTCAGCAGATCACCTGCACCACCAGGCGCCGCTTTCGGGGCCTGGTATCGCAGTCGACCAGGACCGGCTGCTGCCATGTGCCGAGGGCGAGTTCGCCGTTAACGAGGGGGATTGCCAGCGAGGGGCCCATAACCGCCGCCTGCAGGTGTGCGGCACCATTGTCATCATGCCAGGTATCGTGATGTGCGTATTCGGCGCGGTGGGGTAAAAGCCGCTCAAGGAACGCATCGAGGTCCTTTACGAGCCCCGGTTCGTACTCCACCGTTGTAAGCGCGGCGGTAGAACCGGGGACAAAAACGATGACCACTCCATCCTGCACGCCGGTCCCCGCGACAATCTCGACGAGCTGCCGCGAAAGATCCACAACATCGCGCCGCCCCTTTGTTGCAACTTCGATATAATTCGTGTGGACGGACATTCCATTCCTTTCCAGAAATCAGGACCCGGCGGAACGAGTTGAATGGCCGCCGGTCCGCTCCGGAATACTCGTTGTTATTCCCGGGCCGCCTTTAATGCCGAAACGCCCGCTGTCCCGTGTAGACCATCGCCACCTTCGGCACGGCCTCGTTGCAGGCGATGATGGACTCGAAATCGCGTTCGGATCCTCCCGGCTGCACGATTGACGTAATTCCCTGGGCGACTCCAACGTCGACGCCATCGCGGAACGGGAAGAACGCGTCCGACACCATCGCCGCCCCGATAAGCCCGCCGCGCGAAGCGCGGGTCTCCTCGTCGATCGCCTCAAGGTCGGTCTTTTTGCGCTCGCCCTTCGCGGCATCCAGCTCGAACTGCTTGTAGGAAACGCCGTGCCGCTCGAAACACAGCAGGTCAGCGTACTTGGTGTATGCCTTGTATACGGCGATTTCGGCGACGCCGACACGGTCCTGTTCGCCGGTGCCTATGCCGACCGTCACACCGTCCCTGACATAAAGGACCGAGTTCGACGTCACCCCCTGCTCGACGAACCAGCCGAAGAGCAGGTCCTCGTACTCCCTGTCCGAGGGCAGACGCTCGATTGCGTATTTCTCGCCCTTGTATTCCGCCGCGGCGGGTTTGAGGTCCTCCCTTGTCTTGACGATATTCAGCGGCGACTGCTGCACGATAATGCCGCCGTCGATGAGCGACTTGAAATCGACGAAGCGCATGGTCCTGAATTTTTCGAGCTTGTCCATGCGGTCTATCCGGATGATGCGCAGGTTTTTGCGCTTCCTTAAAATTTCCACGGCCCCCTCGGCGTAATCGGGCGCCACCACGACCTCCATGTATTCACGCGCTATAAGCTCCGCCGTATCGCGGTCAAGCGTCCGGTTGAGCGCCGCGCACCCGCCGAAGGCCGCGATACGGTCGGCCCGGAACGCCCGGTCAAACGCCCCGGAGAGTGTGGCACCGTAGGCGACACCGCAGGGATTGTTGTGCTTGACGATAACCGCGGCGGGTTTATCGGAGAGGTATTTCAGAATGTTGAGCGAGTTGTCGATGTCGGTGAGGTTTATCTTGCCGGGGTGCTTGCCCGGCTGGATCATCATGGCTTCGTCTATGCCGCTCGCGAGTGCGTTGCCGGGTGCGATGAACGTGCATCCGCCCAGTGCCAGGTTGCCGTTGACCAGTTCGTACATGGCGGCCTCCTGCCCGGGGTTCTCGCCGTAGCGCAGGCCCTTTTCCACGAGCGCGCCACCGTCCTCGAGCTTCCACGCGCGTTTCCTGTACTCCAGCGCCTGGTCGCCGAAACGGATGGTCATGGTGTCGGGGAAGTGGTCGTCCATTATGGTTTTATATGCTTTTTTCAAGTCCATCGGTCCCTCTGTAATCAGAATATCGGACCCGGCCGCCTCTCGCCGCCGGCAAGGGCAAAAAGATAAACCGGGTTTCGCCTTACACGAGACGAACATCCCGTCCGGAATGTCAGGTAATCTTTTACCGCGACATTTCCATGTCAACGAGAAATTTCAGACCCCGCGACCGATTGCACGATATATACGGAAAATTGTTTGCGTGATCCGGCCTTTATGTGCAGAGTTCAAGTACGCCACCGGCATTCAAGACAAGTGGCCGCAGACTATAAATGGAGCGCTCATGCAGACAGTCGGTAAAATCGAATCGCTCGGCGTCATCTCTGTAATCGGTGCCGGAGCGTGGGGTACCGCCGTAGCCGCCCTGATCGCGGAAAACCATCCGGGCCTTCGAATTCGGCTGTGGGCGTACGAAAAATCGGTTGCGCATTCCATCAATAAACGTTCCGAAAACACACTCTACCTTCCAGGTTCGGTACTGCCATCAAACCTGAGCGCCACCTACAGCCTGCGGGAGTGTTTCCAGGATGCGCGCGTCGTTATCATCGCCACGCCGTCGAAGGCGGTGTACGAAACCTGCCGCAGGTCCGCCGCGTACATAATGGCGGACGCCCATGTCGGCTTCCTTTCAAAGGGCTTCTGCAGAATCCATGATAAGACGCTCACGATATCGGAGACCATAGCCCTCGCCCTTCCGCGCGTCGGAAACAGGATCGCCGCGATCTCAGGCCCAACGCACGCCGAAGAAGTGACGACGCGCTTCCACAGTTGTATCAGCATCGGAAGCGCGAACGAAGAAACGCGCCGCCTCTTCACGCGTCTACTCTCCTGTTCGTTCCTCCAGTGCCGGGAAACGGACGATATCCGCGGAGTTGAGCTGGGAGGCACCCTTAAAAATCCAGCGGCGATCGCGGCCGGCATGATCAGCGTGCTGCCGAACTGTGGTGATAACCTCGCCGGCGCGCTCATCGCCGAATCCATGAAGGAGATGCTCCGCGTGGGTACGGCACTTGGGGCGCGCGCGGAAACCCTTCTCGACATATCCGGGCTCGGTGACCTCGTCGCGACCGCGCTGAGCTCTCACAGCCGCAATCGTCGGTTCGGGAGTGATATCGCCGGGCGGATAATCAGGGGAGGAGAGCCCCTCGGTCTCTTCGACCGAATCCTTTTATATTTTCGGCCCGGCCGCGTTATGGAGCGCATGACCCAGCGACTGCACTATCTCGCCGAGGGCGCCTACGCGATCGAGCCGCTCATGGAAATCGCCGAGCGCGAGGGCGTCGCCATACCCCTGTACCGCTCGTTGTACGAGGTACTGCTCAACCGCAAAGATCCTTCACTGCTCGTGGAGACCATCAAGGACCCGCGCCGCTATGAAGAGCTTTATGCACGCGCCGGCGTCCAGCCGCTCCTCAGCGGCAGGGACGTCCGACACCAGGCCGGAACATTGTTCAAAAAGCCCGTGCTCGATGACCTGGCCCGTAAAATCGAAACGGCCGGGGTGCCGGGAGTCGGCGGCGATACTGCCGATGCCCGGACCGCGGCCATGGAAAAAGCGTCCGCCGCATTCGATCATATCGCCGACAGGTACGACCGGTTTTTCGCCATGCTCGCGTTTTATCTGCTGAATGTTCTCTCGTTAATTTCCCGACTCACCGGAGCGCGCGGCCTTCCCGTCCCCGTGCTCCGCACCGAAGGAGTCGGCATACGGCGCTCCCGGGAGGCGGCTGGTTTTACGCCGGTCTACGTCATGCCCCTGGAGCACCGCGCAACGGTCTACCAGACGGTACTTTCGATGCGGCGTCGTGGAATGCCGCCGCCGAGGTTCTGGACCGACGAGGCGCCGGCCCGCGGGCCGTTTATGGACGGGGTGCTCCGCCGTTGCGGCGGCTTTTCAGCCGGTTACACGATGACCGGAGACCCTCTCTGCCGCGAGGTGCTGGCGTCGTATCTATCATTCATGGTCTCCCACGGGATTCCCGTTCTTCTGCTTTCACCGCCGGGAAAACCGGCGGAAACATTCATTACTTCGCATAATGACGACGCGGCCTTCCTGCTCCAGTCACTTCTCGATACGCGTGAGCCCCTGCTGTTTTTTCCCGTGTCGGCATATCCGGTTAAATCGCACGCAGAACGGACGGGCGTCAGGCTTTGGATCGGGGAGCCCCTCTCGTCCTCCGCCGCACCCGATGCCGGCCACCTGCTGGAGGAAATCGCGCGAAGGATTACCGGGTCGGCGGCGATCAACCAGAAACGGTAAAACGGGGCGCTGCGAGGCCTGTTACCGGCGACCGAATAGCGCGCCCGCCCGCTCCCACAGACCGCCGACTCCCAGCAGCGACAGCAGGATCAACAGCGCGCCGGTCATGATGGAGACGGTGAACGGGTCGGCGAAAATCAGCACACCAAGCGCCCCGGCGAAGATGATGCGGCTTGCGGACACCAGCGAACCCGACGCGGCCTCGATATACCGGTAACCGATGGTGATGAGCACCTGCCCCGCGGCGGCCGCCGCACCCGAGAGCAACAGGTACAGGATGATAATTCCCCGCGGCAGCACACAGTCCCACAGTAAAAAAACACCGCTCAGAAGACAGCCGAAAACCATGAGGTAGAAGACGATGACCTCGCTCGAATCGTACTTGCGCGCCTCCCTGAGGAAAGGGATGCCGAAACCCGCCACCAGCCCCGACATCAGCGCGAGCAGGTCGCCGGGATTGATACTCTCGAAGTCCGGAGCCACGATCAGGTAGACGCCCGTCAGCGTAACGAGGAGATAAAAAATATTCCGAAGCCTGGTTTTCTCGCCGTTGATGAAAGGGGCGACCAGGAACACGAAGGCCGGATAGGTCATGTTGAGCATATTGGCGTTGGTGACGGTGGTACGCTCGAGGCCGGCAAAAAAAAGCATCACCGCCGCCACGTTGAACACGGCGCGCAGCACGACGTGCCGCAGGTTGTTCGGCCTGAACGACTTGCGCGTATACAGCATGTATGAGCCGACGACCAGCGTGCCGATCGCGAATCTCACGAACGTGATCTCGATGCCGCTTATGGCGGAATTATTGGTGACGAGTTTCCCGAATACCGTAGAAAGCGCGAAGGTGAACTCGGCAAGGAGGAGAAGAAGGATACCTGTATACATCGCTTCGTAATCGGGCGGGGCGCAACCCGAGCTAAGCCCTCCCGAGTTTGATTTCGTCGTGAAGCCGCACTATCCTCTCCCGCAGATCGTTCATGATCAGCTCGATCTTCTCGGCGCTGTATCCGGCGGTATGTATTTCAGGGCCGATTTTGACCGTTACCCCCGCCGGACGTATGAACAGCGAACCGGGCCTCAGTATTCCGTACGCGCCCTCTATGTACATGGGGACGATGGGTACACCCGTCTTGACGCACAGGTGGAAGAGGCCCTTTTTAAACGGCAGTAGCTCCCCGGTTCTGCTGCGCGTACCCTCGGGAAAGATCATGATGCGGCTGCCGCGCTTAACCTTTTCGGCCGCCTCGTCCATGCTTTTGATCGCCTTCGCCCTGTTGCCGCGATGGATCGAGATATAGCCATTGAGCTTCATGTGCCAGCCCATGAACGGCAGCTTGAAAAGGATTGCCTTGGCGACCCAGCCGAACCGGACCGGAATCACCTTGTTCAAAATAAATATATCGAAGTGGCTGGAGTGATTTGACGCGAAGATCTGTATACGGTCGTGCGCAATGTTTTCAATTCCATCGAAACGCACCTTTATGCGGCAGAACCATAAAATTGATTCCGACCAGGCGCGCATGCAGAAATGCGCCACACGTCCGTCCGGACTGTACATGATTGAGCTGATCGATATCGTCCCCCAAAAAACGGTGTCGATGGCGATAAAAATCCAGCAAAAAAAGGAATTGAAGACGTTCCCGATGAATGCCATGATGCCACCTGTCAGTAAAAAGTGCCCGGCATCTGCCGGCGACGGAATTCTTACCTGTCCGGATTGCCGGGGAAAGGGACGATATGCGCCCCACCGGGTATCTGTCAATGACAATTTGCTGACCGCCGGTTGCACCTTCCGGTCGAACACGGCGGACCGCCACGGAGACCGCACGGTCCGGGATGAATGAACATCGAATGAGAAACGAAAAGAGAAAATCCGTAGCCATAATCGGCGGAGGTGCTTCCGGCCTGATGGCGGCCTGGCATGCGGCATCCGGTGGTGGTCGGGTTACGCTTTTTGAAAAGCAGAAAATGCTCGGCCGGAAGGTCCGCGCGACCGGCAACGGACGCTGCAATATAACGAACAGAAACATCGACGCATCCTTCTACCACGGGCGCAATCCCCAGTTCGTACGAAATGTTTTCGGGCGCTTCGGCCTCGACGACACCATCGGGTTTTTCCGGCGAATCGGCATTCCCTTTGTGGAACTTGACGGGGGCAGGCTTTATCCGGCATCGCTGCAGGCATCCGCCGTAACGCAGATATTCGAATACGAGCTTGAAAGGCTGGCCGTGGATATCCGTCTCCATCGAAAAATCGAGCGCCTGGAAGAACGCGACGGGCGCCTCCGCCTGATCACATCGGGGCAGGAGGAATCGGACTTCGACGCGGTGGTTCTTGCCGCCGGCGGCTGCGCCTATCCCCAGCTCGGCGCATCGCGCTCCGGCTACGAGCTCGCGGCCGCCCTTGGCCACACGGTGCACGAACCCTTCCCGGCAATTCTTCCCATCAACATAACGCTTAAAGCCCTTCACCGTCTGGAGGGAATCAAGCGGGACTGCTCGGTCTCGGTGATGCGCTCCGGCAGGCTCGCCGAGCGATCGAGCGGAGAGCTGCTCTTTACCAAATACGGCATCTCCGGCCCGGCAGCACTCGAGGTGTCGCGCACGGTCAATGAATCGCTCTGCGCCGGCGAGACCCCGGAGATCGCCATTGACTTCTTCCCCGACACCGATGCCGCCGATCTCGAAGTACTGCTTTCGGAGCTGTGGAACGCCGGCGAGCGCCCGGCGGGCTTGAGTCTGCGCGGGCTTATCAGAGACCGTCTGTGCGACACGCTACTGCGAATAGCCGGCGTCGATCCCGCCGTGCCCGTAAAGCGGCTTTCCGCCGATTCGAGAAAAGCGGTCGCCGCGGCTCTCAAGGATTTACGTCTGCGCCCGGGTGCGGTGCGTCCGTTTAACGAGGCGGTGGTGGCCGCCGGGGGGGTCGATGTAGGAGAAGTGAATCCCGCCACGCTGGAGTCCGGAAGAATTCGAAACCTCTACATCGCCGGGGAACTGCTCGATATTGACGGCGACAGCGGCGGGTATAACCTTCAGTTCGCCTGGAGCACCGGCGCCCTTGCGGGAATGGCCGCCTCGTCCTGAAGCCATGCCGCTTCCCGGCGACGCTCAGAACATCGTCATGAAGCCTTCGATTTCAGCGACAAGGCCGCACACGGCCTTCAGCCTTTCCTCGGACTCGAACACCGCGGTGACGGTGTATGAAATAAATTTACCACCCGAGCTCGGACGGCTTTCTACGACCGCGGAGAGCCCCTGTTCGTGAAGGGCATTTTTCAGCGTCTCCATCTGGTGGGGGGAAAACCGGTAAACGGCCTTGAAACTGATTTCAGTGGGAAAATCCGGAAGCTCCCTCGTTTCATTGTGATGATGATGTCCGGCCATAAAGCCTCCCGATCTTGATTAACCGTCGGCCCGGCCCCGTGCAAAACGGTGCGCCGTTGAAGCGCCGCCCCTCATTCGGACGGGAAGCGAGCCCTCGTGCCCGAGAAGCAGCTCCTTGATGCCCGTCCCGCCGGAAAAACGCCCTATGCCGCCGTCGGATTTGATGACCCGGTGACAGGGGATGAACACCGGAAAATCGTTTTTCGCCATGCAATTGCCCGCGAAACGGCCACCCCCCTCGAATCCGGCCCGGCGCGCGAGATCTCCATAGCTTATCGTCCGCCCGAAGGGCACCTTCATCAGTGCGCGATATATCGCCCTCTCGCCCTCGGTGTAAACTGAAAGGTCCAGCGGCGGCATGGGCGCTTTCAGTCCGTGAACGTACGCGTCCAGGAATTTGAGCGCCGTGCGTATCGGCGCATTGCGCCTGCGGGGGATGTCCCTGGCCAGCGCCTTCTCATCTATCCCTCCCTCGAAGGCGGTGAGCCGAAGCGCCACGTCATCGGCGAAAACGAAGAATGGCCCGGAAGGAAGTTCAAATATTTCATGACAGAGGCCGTTCAGGCGCACGAGCCGCGCGTATGAGGGGGAAACGTCAGTGTGGTTATCCATCAAGTGCCTCCAGTGCCGTTATTCGATCCCTCTCCAGCTGGGCCACAAGCTCCTTGACCGAGGCATAGCGGACCTCCTCGCGCAGGCGTTCGACGAAATCCACCTCAATGCTTTTCCCGTAGAGGTCGGCGTCCAGGTCGAAAATATTGACCTCGATGGTCCTGTGAACGCCATCGAAGGTGGGATTGGTGCCGATGTTCAGCATGCCCTTTAGCGACGGTGCGTCGGATATCCGAACACGCACGGCGTATACGCCGTCGCCCGGAATCACCTTGTCGCGGTCTTCCGGCACGATATTGGCGGTGGGAAAGCCTATTTTCGCCCCCCTGCCGGCGCCCGCCGCGACGGTGCCCCGCAGGCCGTAATCCCTTCCCAGGAGCGCGGAGGCGAGCCTGACGTTGCCGTCCTCGATCTCGGTGCGTATCCAGGTAGACGAAACGGGCCTTGAATAAAAGTTCTTCGGCTCGACCCGGGTAACGCCGAAGCCGCGCGATTTCGACAGCTCGCGCAAAAAATCGATCGTGCCCTCGCGGTTTTTTCCAAAGGCATGGTCGTATCCGACCACGATATCGATCACGCCTATCTTCTTTAATACTATCTCGTTAAAAAATTCGGCGGCGTTCATTTCGGCCATATCGTGCGTGAAGTCCAGAAGCACGACGTTTTCAATACCGCTGTCGCCGATGGCGCGCAGTTTTTCGCCGGTCGTCGTTAGAATCTTCGGAGGAGTCAGCGGTGTCAGCACCTTGCGCGGGTGGGCGGTAAAGGAAATCACGATCGCGTCACCGCCCTTCTGCCGGGCGATATTCAGCATGGTCGAAAAAATCCTTCGATGCCCCAGGTGCGCGCCGTCGAAACTCCCCAGCGTAACGACCGGGTTCTTGAAATAGCCCTTCTCCGCGGGGATTCCGCGCAGTATATTCATGAATCTCCTTTAATCTTCCGCTGTATTTCAAGCGCATCGAGGAGCACGATCGCCGCCATCGCCTCCACCACCGGTACGATCCGGGGTACGATGCAGGGGTCGTGCCGGCCTTCGACGGCAATCGAACGGTTGTGCCCCCCGGTGTCGATGGTTTCCTGACCGCGGAATATCGACGGTGTGGGTTTCACCGCGACGCGCACGACGATGTCCTGGCCGGTTGTGATGCCGCCGAGTACCCCGCCGGCGTTGTTCGAGAGGAACGCGCCGTCGCGCATCGGATCGTTGTTCTCGCTGCCGCGCAGTTGCGCCGACTCGAAGCCAGCGCCGATCTCCACGCCCTTGACCGCACCGATGGAAAAAAGCGCCATCGCGAGACGCGCGTCGATCTTGTAAAACACCGGGTCGCCAAGGCCCGCCGGAACGTTCCTGGCCACAAGCTTCACAACGCCACCCACCGAATCCTTCTCAGCGCGCGCGCGGACGATCGTCTCCTCCATCAGCTTCGCCGCGGAGGGATCGGCCGCGCGGACAGGATTTCTCTCGATAAAACCGTAGTCCTCGGACTCTCCACGGATGCCGGCGATCTCCTGTGCGAAGGCGGTGACGGAAATGCCTTGCTCCGCGAGGATTTTCTTTGCGACCGCACCTGCGGCCACCCTTCCCGCCGTTTCCCTCCCCGACGAACGTCCCCCGCCCCGGTAATCGCGTATACCGTACTTCTTCCAGAAGGTGAAATCGGCGTGCCCGGGGCGAAAGACGTCGCGAAGCGCTTCGTACTTCGAGGAGTCCTGGTCCCTGTTATATATCAGCATGCATATCGGCGTGCCGGTGGTCTTCCCATCAAACACGCCAGAGAGGATATGCACGCGGTCCTCCTCATTTCGCGGCGTCGCAAGACCGCTCTGGCCCGGACGCCGACGGTCAAGTTCGCGCTGTACATCCACCTCCGACAGATCGATCATCGGAGGCACGCCGTCGAGCACCGCCCCCACGGCGGGACCATGGCTTTCGCCGAAGGTCGTTACACGCAACACCTCGCCGAATGAACTGGGCGAGCGCATGCGCAGGAGCATGGCGCCGGCGAGCCGCTCCATGATAAGCCGGTGCGCATCGTTTTCGTTCTCCGACGTGACGGTAAAAACGATATCGGCCAGGTGCTCCGTCGCCTCGTAGAGCCGACGAACCCGTTCCTGGTATTCGGACAGCCCGTCCGCGCACGAGAGGAATGGCGGGAGACCGGCTGCCTGCAGCCGGTCCCAGAGCAGGTGTATAGGCGCCTTGATGAGCACGAGGATCGACCCGGACGCAAGCAGGCCGCGGGAATCCGTATCGAGCATGGTACCGCCGCCGGTGGCGATCACGCACCAGTCGCGCCCGGCGATGTCGGCAGCCGCGCGGGCCTCCCATGCGCGGAAAGACGCCTCCCCCTCGATCGAACAGATCTCCCGGCAACTTCGACGTACACCGGTCTGGCCGAAATAGAGTTCCTCGAGGCGGGAGTCGGTCTCGACAAAGGGAAGACCGGTACACTCGGCCAGACGGCGTCCGATTGTGCTCTTCCCGGAGCATTTTGGTCCTGTCAGTATTATCTTCATAAATAGAGTTGTTGCTTTACTGAGTGTCATTGCAAGCCCCGGCCGTATCGGGGCGTGGCAATCTCATACAGTATCTGGTTCCTTGCCTATAACTTGTTGCCTTTTGAAATCGCCACGTCGGCCTGCGGCCTCCTCGCGATGAAATTTTTGTCAGTTATGCAACAAGTCTAATAAATAGAATCCCCGCACGGCCTGTCCGGGCTAGAAGAGCCGGCCGCTGTCCAAAAGGATCGTGACGGGACCCCAGTTGACAAGATTGACCGTCATGTCCGCCCCGAACACGCCCTTTTCCACGACCGGATGGAGCCTGCGACAGTGAGCGACCAAACGGTCGAACATCTCCCGGGCCGGGCCGGGGGGCATCGCCCCGGAATAAGACGGACGCCTGCCTTTACGTGCGTCGCCGTACAGCGTGAACTGCGAAACGAGAAGCAGCCCGCCTCCCGCCTCGGACAGGGTATGATTCATGACTCCCGACCCGTCGTCGAAAATCCGCAGTCCCAGGATTTTTCCGGCAATATACTCATAATCCGCATCGGTATCGTCACGATGAAATCCGACCAGCGCGAGCATGCCCCTGCCGATGGAGGCAACCGCCATGCCGTCAAGCTCCACGCCGGCCTGCAGCACTCGCTGAACTACCGCTCTCATGGAGAATAGCGAACCGGGGACAGTGAAACCGGGGGGGGGCCGGCTATTTCAGTTTCTGGCTCAGCACGTTTTCCGGCTGAACCCCTATCATCCGCTCCGACTCGTTGCCATCGGCAAAGAGTATCAGCGTGGGGATCGAGCTGATGCCGTACTTCTGCGCGATCTGCGGGTTCTCATCGGTATTGAGCTTGGTTATCTTCGCGCTGATGGTCCCGGACTGCGCAAGCCGCTCCAGGATGGGGGTCTGCATCCTGCAGGGACCGCACCACGGGGCCCAGAAATCCACCAGCACCTTGCCGGGGGCCTCCAGGACCTCCTTGTTGAAATTACCGTCATTTACCTCAAGGATACCAGCCATATCTCCTCCTCATTCATCGCCGCAACTCACTTTGAATTAACCGAGCGCGCGGAGTATGTCAATACAATTTGAACGCCCGGGGGCAAATAATCCCTTTCATTATTTGCCCCGCGCGTCCGATAATGAAGTCAGGCGCCCCATGTCCCGTCCCGGGCACCATGACGGCCCGCGACATCTTACAGCGAGGATTCACATCATGAAACGATTCATCGAGGGATTCCTGGCGGTATGCATTCTGGCGGCATGCGTATCGCTTTTCGCCCAGACGGCTCCCGCCCGGAAGACTCCGCCGACCCCGGCCAGGGAAGCCCCGGCCGTAAAAGAAACACCCAAGACCGCCGGCAGAACGATAGAAGGTTTCAACAAAACCAAGTGGGGCGATACTCTGAACTCGGTGAAGAATAACGTACTGGGCAAAATCACCTACACCGATGAAAAGAAAATCATCACCTCGCGTGACGGGGATATAGAATATATTTACGGCTTCTTTGCCCGCGAGACTGCTCCCGCGGCCGATTCCGGAGATACCACGGCCGCGGAAATCGAACCACGCCTCTATTATGTGGCCGTGCGTTTCCCCTATCTTGCCATGGACGAGGTGAACCGTCGCATCCAGGATCAGCACGGACCGTTTACGGGAGAGACCCTCAAGGACAACCAGGGTGCCCGGATATGGGACTCTGAAAAAACGGCCGTCGTCATGTGGGTGGACAGGTACGAAAAGAAACCATACAGCCGGAAGATCACCTATGTGGGAAAGGAACTCGCTAAGGATGTCAACAGGTACCAGGAAGAGGTGTTCAGTCGCGCCGAGATCGAGATTTTAAAGCGGCTCAAACCCTGACCCGGCACGCCGCGCGGCAGGGTCGGTCCTTATCCTTAAAGCCAGGCGAAGGGCGGATCAGAATGATCCGCCCTTCGCGTTTTTATAGATGCGCCACAAACACCGGGATGGTTCCCATTCCCTCGGAGAGCCCGTCGAGCGCCTTTCCGATAACGGTGCCGATTTTGGCGAACGAGTCGATCTCCCCGGCCATGCCGCACCCCGGCGTCTCAGATGTCACGATGAGGTCGCCCGGCCGAATCGGGCGGCTGCGCGCGTCGACCTTGCAGAGCGCCCTGCCGGCAAGCGCCACCGGATACGCCTTCTTCGACTCGCCGGTGTTGTCAATCACAACCGTCGGGTTTCCCGAAACGATCCCGACGACCGAACGAATGTATGCGCCGCTCGAACGTGACAGCACGCCGCCCCCGACCGTACTGACCGTAAGGATATCGCCCGGAGAGATGTAATCGATATCATCGACCTCGAACATCTCCACGATATTCACCGGGAACGAGCCCTCCCGGCTCCGGTTGTGGACCCGCATCCTGCCATGGAACTCCGACGAACCCTTTACCAGAAGCGCCTCTCCGTTGCCCACGAGGTTCAGCGTATCGTCGTAGTCGCCGATCGAACCGTAACCGTCCGCGACCAGGGAAAAGGTGTGCTCGCTTGCGAACACGCCGCCCGCGCCGAACCGTGAAACGCCGAGCACCCCGCAGCCGCGCGGCCCGGCCTCGCCGTTGCCCGGTGACTGCCCCCGCACACCGGCGAATGCGCCGTGGCCGAGCACCCCCCACGAGCGTTGTGCGCCATCGGGAAGACCCGCGGACACACCGATCACACCGACCGAGCCGTCGCCGGTGGATTCGTTTTTCGCGTACACCACCGCCGAGGAGTCCGGCGGCGGAGCTATCCCGGCGAAGGCCTCACTGCGCTTCTCGGTCACGCTTATCGTGCCGGAGTGGCCGGAATATGAATGCACCAGCGGCGCGTAGGTATGCGAATGGGGAAGCGGTTCCCTGGGGTCCGAGAGCCGCGCGTCATCGGACTGAAGTACCGCTCCCTTCCTGGTCTCCCCGTTCCCGGCGAGGACCACTATGCCCGGCGCGCTTTCGGTCGCGTTTTTCAGCCGGCGGTCGTTACCCTGCACAACAACGCCCCCGGCGTCCTCGCCATCCTCCGCGAGCTCGACAATCCCCTTCGCCATCGTCGTGGCATTTTTCAGCCGCCGGTCATTCCCCTGCACCGCCACTTCTGCGGCATCCTCACCGTCATCGGCGAGTTCGACGATCCCCTTCAACGTCGTCGTGGCGTTTTTGAGACGCCGGTCACTCCCCTGCACCGCAGTCAGCGCTGCATTCTCGCCGTCTTTCGCGAAACGCAGAATGCCCCTGGCCGTCTCGCTTGCATTTTTAAGACGGCTGTCGCTCGCCTGCACAACAACGCCCTCGCGGTCCTCTCCGTCCTCCGCGAGCTCAACGATTCCCACCGCCGTCGTCGTCGAATTTTTAAGCCGCCGGTCGCTCCCCTGGACCGCAACGCCCTCGCGGTCCTCTCCGTCCTCCGCGAGCTCGACAATGCCCCTGGCCATCGTCGTCGCGTTCTTCAACCGCCGGTCGCTCCCCTGGACCGCGGCCAGCG
>JALOTJ010000140.1 GCA_025457965.1 Spirochaetota bacterium
TTATCGGCGCCCCTGATGACCTGAACGTTCCCCCGCACGATAAAAAAAAGCTCCTGCCCGGATTCACCCTGTTCAAAAATCGTCGTGCCCGCGGCGTAATGCCGGATATTGACATGGGGGATCAGTTGAGCGACGGATTCCGCGGGTAAGAGCTGCAGAAATCTGACTTTGCTCAGCCCCTGTATCATCATCTGCGCTTTTAATTCTTTTTTCCTGTGCACGTACTTCTTGAAGAGCGACGCCTTGCGGAGAAACGCCCCTTTGTTGCTGAGAGCCTGGTTGAATGTTTCAAAAACCAGGCCGCCCATGAGCGCGCCGATAACGGTCGCCAGTACTATCCATATGTCATGCCCCTCGTGGGACTGATGCAGGGAGTGCGCGAAAAGTTCAATCGTAAGCGCGAAAAGCAAGGCCCCGCCTCCGAATGCCATGAGCATGGAGGTGATTTTTTGCGGTGGTTTCAGCCATATCCCGAGAAACGCGCCGACGGGAAGCGAAACCGCGCTTGCGCAGCCCCATATCAACGCGATCCAGGCAATGGTCATCTCCGTGCTCATAAAGACTCCTCGTGCCCGAATGTGACGTGTCGATCAGCGTTATGCGACTGACAATCCGTGCCCGGCATATCCGCTGGCCCCCTTCGAATCCTCGCATGATGTACGCAGAGGAATGTACGTGAAAAGAATTTTTTCCTGATCCGGGCATGGTACGACAGTGCGTGATTGAAATCAAATTAAAAATGAAAATAACATGTGCGAATATAAACTGCTCGATCATGGCCCCGCCGCAGCGGGGGCATGGAACCGGGTCGGCCTCGAGGCAATGCCCGATCGCGTATGCCCGTGTTTTCTTTCGTATCGTTTCGAGCTTTTCAACGATACCGTGTGCGTAAAATCCGCGGTGGCGAGGGGGTCAGAGCCTGACAGGGGAGGCCCTTTTTTTGCTGCGGATTCACATACATATAAGGAAAAGGATAAAGGTCCGATGTGACCAGGAGGTGGCACATCCCCGGGGTCGCGGTGCCTTCGACGATGACCGGCGCGGCCTTCCGGTACTCCGAGCAACGGCGTTCTGACCATTGAGTATATCATGACCGCCATTGGCGTAAAAGTCAATTGTATTCGATTCCGGATGTGACGGCCGCGCATTCCATAAATGATTGACTTCCGGCATAATCCGGGTACAAAAGGAGCGCGCCCGGACGCGCGCGGGCGCACACCACGGCGGGAGGACGGCCCATGAGCGAAAACGGCGACAGAGAGCTTATCCCCTACGACCGCATGAAGGAGCAGGTGGAGCGCGAGGTGCTCGCGTTCATCGATAAACGAAACCTGCCCGAAGAGATCCCGCCGCCGCGCTTCTCGTTCGAGAAGGGCACGGCAATGGTGTCGTTCGCGCTGCCGTTCCTGGGAGACGCGCTCGTCATGCAGTTCATCGCGATCGCCAAGGCGCACCTGGGGAACGTCCGCATCCACGCCTTCGACGACGGCTACTACGCGCTGCAGGCGCTCAACAAGAACCTCTTTAAGGCCGACAACATTCTGGACAACCTGAAGGTTGAGTTCTTCGGCATCACCGCCAATTTCCGCGCCGACTTCTCGAAGAAGGGGAATTTCGGCCAGGAGGAGATCGCGCTGGCGCTCGAGATCTTCAAGACCGCCTACGCGCGCTTGAAGGACGACCCCTCGGTGCGCCTCCGGCGCCTTGGCGCGAGCATCTACGGCGACAGCGGGCACCTGGACTGGTCGTACATCGCCGGCTACGAGGAGGTGAAACGCAAGATCCGCGAGTCGATCATCATGCCGCTCCAGAGCCCCGAGATCTACGACTCGATCGCCAGGATGACGCGCCGCAGCTTCGAGTCCAACCGTCCGCGCGCCATCCTTTTCGAGGGCGGGCCCGGCGTGGGCAAGACGACGATCGCGCGCATCATCGCCGGCGAGGTGAAGGTGCCGCTGGTCTACGTGCCCATAGAGTCGATCATGTCGAAGTGGTACGGGCAGTCCTCGCAGAACCTCTCGCAGATCTTCGACGCCTGCGAGGACCTGGGCGGAAGCATCCTGTTTCTCGACGAGATCGACTCGCTGGCCGGCTCGCGCGACCAGAACATGTTCGAGGCGACGCGCCGCGTGCTCTCGGTGCTCTTGCGGCGGCTTGACGGCATCGACTCAGTGGCGAGCACCATCACCATCGGCGCGACCAACCGCAAGAAGGACCTGGACCACGCGCTCATAAGCCGCTTCGACCAGAGCATCCACTTCCCGCTGCCGACGGCGCGCGAACGCGCGGCAATCTTCGGCAATTACGCGCGCCATCTTTCCGAAGACGCGCTCGACGTGCTCGGCGGCGCGAGCGAGGGGCTTTCAGGGCGCAACATCCGCGACATCTGCGAGTACACCGAGCGGCGCTGGGCGCGCAAGCTCCTGGTAAAAAAGCTCGACGCCTCGACGCCGGATTTCGATTTCTACCGGCACGCACTGCGCGGCTGGAAGGAAGAGAATCAGATGATGGATTCGATCGAGGACTCGAAGAACAGGGGGTAGCGCGCCTCGCGGGTCCCCACGTAGTTGTCGTCGACCTCTCCCGCCTCGATCCCCGCGAGTATGCGCGCGGCGGCGGTCATGTGCTCGTCGAGCCGTGCCCTCCCGTAGTCGGCGAAGCGGTCCCACGCGATGAAGAACGGCCAGTCCGACGACTGCGCCAGCATGATCTCGGATGCCGCCTGGCGGTACGCCGTCAGCGTGCGCGCGTTGGGCCTGTGGGCGAAGAGGCGCCCGGCGAGTTCGGCGATGATCGGATAGGCATGCAGGCAGGCCGGGTTGAGCCAGGTGTCGAAGTAGCCGCTCTTTCCCCACGACGACTCGGCCGGGCGTCCGCTCGAGTCGATCCCCTCGCGCAGCAACTCCTCGGGCGTTACGAAGGCGATGTCAGTCGAGTCGGCGGCCAGGCGCGCGAGCGCCTCCAGGAATTCCGGCCCCTCGTACCACCAGTGGCCGAAGAGCTCCATATCGAAGGGCAGGGTGAAGACGGGCGGTCGGCCCAACAGCGGCGCGACCAGGGCGGCGCGCTCGCGTATGCGCGCGATGAAGTCGGCGGCGTGCTCGCGGGCGGCCGCGGCGCCCATGGCATGGTCGTAGGGCTCGCGCTCCATGCCGTCGCCTGTTATACGGTGTACTTTGATGCCCAGCGGCATGCGTTCGAGGCCGAGCCGGGAGAGCTCGTGTTCGGACATCTGCCAGGTGTAGTCGGCGTGGAACTCGCGGTAGCGGCCGTCGCCGGGATAGCCCGACCGGTGCGCCCAGACGGCCCCGGAGAGCCTGAGTTCGCGCGGAAAGATGACAAGCCCCGATTCGGCGGCGAACGGCATGAAGTTGCCGTGCTCGGGGCCGTCCACGGCGCCATAGGCGGCATGCGCCTCGAGGAAGGTGTATTCCACGCCGCAGTCGTGCAGCAGTTCGTCGAGCCCGGCGTGGTAGCCCATTTCGGGAAGCCAGAGGCCCCTGGGGGCGGGTCCGAAGGCGCGGGCGAACATGGTCTGACCGGTCCGGATTTGAAGCCGCTCGAGCGCGGGGCTGAACCGGTACGCGGGCAGGAGCGCGTGCGTGGCCGTGGTGGTGACGAGCGTCACGGCGCCGCGCTCCGAGAGGACGCGGAATTGCGCGGCAAGGTCCCGGTTCGCCGCGTTCCACCGATCGCGCGTTTCCTCGAGCCGCCGTGCAAGTTGCGTGAGCGCGCCCGAGGGCGCGCTGCCCCCGGGCGCGGCATGGACGCGCGCGAGGGCGATGGTGCAGCCCAGGTAGTCGTCGTATTTATGCCGGTAGTAGTCGTCGCCGAGCATGGAAAGGAGCGTTGGGCTCAGCGAGACCGTTAGCGGGAAATGGATACCCTCGTCGGCCAGGGTCTCCATGGTTCGCAGCAGGGGGATGTAGCACTCGGTGATGTTCTGGTAGAGCCACAGCTCCTGCGCGGGGAAGCGCTCTTCCGGTATGCGCGCGTAGGGCAGGTGTGCGTGCAGTACGAGCACGAGCCGCGCGGCCGGTCCCTTCCGCTTGCGTTCCTTTCCCATCTATCACGAGTTTGCGGAGGGCGAGGTGGCGGCGAGCTGCTCGCGTATGCCGCTGGCCTCGTAGAGACGGAGGCGGCGCTCGTCGTGGAGGAGCGGCCGGCCCAGAAGCGCCAGGAGGGCCGTGTCGCCAAGCGGTATATCGAGCTCGGTCGACTGCAGCACGGTTTCGCGTTTTCCTCTGGCGGTCTGGTACGAGAGGCGAAGGACCACGCGCCGTCCCGCCATGGCCTCGGTGGTGAAGATGTGCCAGCGGTTTTCCCTGCCGTAGACCGGGATGTCCTCGAGCTCGCCGGGGCCCTCCGTATCGAGAGCGGTCACCTGTAAGAACAGATACGGGTCTCCGTGGTAATCGGTAAGGGCCTTACGTAAAATTTTACCGTACAGGGCGTCGGAAATCTTCCACGACGCGTAGATACCCGTTCCGTCGACCAGGAGCGCGATGAGGTAGTCGGGCTCTTTTACCGCCTTCTTCCGCCCGCGGGCCGGGGCCGGAGCGGAGGGCTGCACTGTCTTTTTCGTCGTTTTTCCGGGCATGATGGTTCGCCTTTTTCCCCCGAGTATGTCCCGGATGGTAGTCGGTGCGCTTCTAAAAGTCAAATAAATAATGGCGCTGAAAAACGGCTTTCGCGAACGGCCACCCGGGGGAGGGATGGTTCGCATTATACGCTTGCCATTTTCCAAGGGACGTGCTAAACACTGGACCGGTGACGGGCGATGCGGGCCCTCGCACCGGTAAATTTCACGACGGGGGGGATACAGATGTCCAGGACTTCCATTATGCGCCTGGCGGTGCTCTCGATCGCCGTTCTTGCCGTGCTCGCGGCGGCGTGCGGAAAGAAGGAGCCGGGATATTTTCGCGACCGCGCGAAGGGCTTTTCGGTGGTGTTTCCGCACGACTGGGAGATAAAGACCGACGGGCTCATCGGCGGCACCGTGGTGCAGGC
>JALOTJ010000064.1 GCA_025457965.1 Spirochaetota bacterium
ATAATCACCGCCCGTAAACGGCCCGCGGAAGCTATATCGTTCCGCGGCGTTAGTTCTTCGCCCTGTACGCCTCTTTCTTTTTAAGCCCCTGACGCTCGAAGTATGGCCAGAGCCATGCGACGAAGCGCGGGAAAGCCATCATGAGTTTGGATAAAAAGCCGTCCAGCGCGGGCACGCACACCTCCGGCTTTTTCCTGGCGATGGCCCGGTATACCGCCGCCGCGACCGCGGCCGGGCTCTGCGGCGGGGCCCGGAAGGTCAGCGGCGAACCGCCGTGCTCGGCCTCGTATTTCAGCATTGGCGTATCGACCGAATCCGGAAAGATCGTGGCCACGTGTATGTTGTGACGCTTGAGCTCGATGTGCAGCGTGAGCCCGAGCCCGCGCAGCGCGAACTTGGTAGCGGTATAAATGGAGCTGTACGTTTCCGGCACGATCCCCGCTAGCGAGGATATGGTCACGATACTCCCGCCGCCGCGCGACTTCAACAGGGGGACCGCCTCCATTATGCAGTTGACCGGCCCCATGAGGTTCACGCCGACCTGCCGGTCGACCTCCCGGTGCGTGCAGTTCTCGAACAGGTTGGGCACGATGATTCCCGCGTTGTTCACGAGCACGTCGATGCCGCCAAAACGCTTTAGCGCCCGGCGAAAGAGGCTCTTGACCTCCGCCGGCTTCGTGATGTCGCACTTCACCGCGAGCGCGTCTTTCCCGTACGCACTGGCCGCGCTCCAGAGCTTTTTTTTATCGATGTCCGCCAGCACCAGGCGCATGCCCTTCGAGTGGAAGAGCGCGGCGATCTCGCCGCCGATGCCGCCCGCCGCGCCGGTTATTACGGCCACTCTGCCCTTCATTTCTTCGCCGCCTGCCTGCGCACCTTCTTTATCGCCCCGTCCATTACCACCTCCACAAGCCAGGGGCACAGGCGTTTCATGATGTACGTGAATTTCCCTTCAAGGCCGGGGATGATGATGAACTTTTTCCTCAGCGTGTCCTTCAGCATGGCCTTCGCCACGAAGTCCGGCTGGTACAGTCCGGCGTTCCCCGATATGGCCTTCGTTTCGGCGGGCTTGGTCTTGTTCTCCTCGTGAAGCTGGGGCGTGTCGGTATCGGGGGGGCACAGCACCGACACGTTGATGCCGCTCGGTTTCAGCTCGCCGCGCAGACTCTCGGAAAACCCGATCAGGCCGAATTTGGCCGCGCTGTACGCGGTATAGCCGTACACCCCGACGAGGCCCGCCATCGACGAGATGTTCACGATGTGCCCGGCCCCTCTCGCCTTCATCACCGGCACCAGCGCCTCGCACACGTTCCAGACGCCGTACAGGTCTATCTTTATCTCCTCGTCGAACTTCTCGAAGGAGGTGTTCTCGAAATCGTTGCAGTAGGCCACCCCGGCGCTGTTGATGAGCACGTCCGGCGCGCCGAATTCCTTCACCGCCTTCTCCATGGCCTTCCTCACGGCGCGATTTTCCGAAACGTCAAGAGAAACGGCGGCAAACCGCTGCACAGCCGATTTTTTCGAGGCCTCGATCTTTGCAATCGCCTTTTTCAGCTTTTCCTTGTTCCGCGCGAAGATGAAGACATTCGCACCATACGAGGCGAGAAGGACCGCCGCGGCGAGGCCGATGCCGCTCGAGCCGCCGGTGATATAGACCGTTTTACCGGAATAGTAGTTCATGAATGATTCTCCATATAATAATATTATCAGATAACCACAGCGCCCCCGGAAAGCGGAAAGTACGTCTCCCCGCTGCAATGAGAGGGACACGCACATGACACCCGGGATCATAACAGTCAGATATGATAGTACAGTCGAAAATCAACATAAAAACGGCGCTCCTATATAATTATTGACGCCCGCGGGCGCGCTCTGGATAATGCGGGAGAGTGTCGGCGACGGGGGTGCTAAGAATGGGAAAGACTGCAGGCGGCATCGAGGATCTCAGGGAACTCTTCAAGGACGCGCCGCTCGAAGAGAAATCGCTCGCTGCACTGCAAATCAATTCATACCTGCGCATATGGAAGCGCAACGCCGTCATCTCGCGCGAGAAGAACGGCCACACCGTGCTCGAGATTGTCCCAATCAAGGCATCCGAATTCGTCGAACAGCAGCTCTATCTGGCCGCGGGGCTTCTCGAGCTCGGCGTTGAAAAAGGAGATACGGTCGCCATTTACTCGCCGAACTCCGCCCGTTACGCCATCGAGCTTTTCGCGCTCTTCGCCATCGGTGCGGTGTTTGTGCCCGTTTATCCCACAACGACGGAAGAAGAGGTCGACCTGCTGCTCCGGCACTCCGAATCCAGGTTCGTCTTCGCCGGCGACGTCATGCAGTTCCAGAAGGCCTTCGCGATACTCAACAAGGTGAAATCACCGCTAAAGAAGCTCATCGTGAATTATCACGTGGACACGGGAAACCCGAACGTACTCTCGTACGACGAGCTTATCAGGCTTGGCAGACGCTCGGGAAAAATACACGATGCGGCGCGTATGCTTCGAAGCATCAACGAAGACGATCGCGCCGCCCTCATCTATACTCCGGGCACCACCGGCATACCCAAGGGAGCGCTGCTCACCCACGGCAATTTTTTGGCTCAGCGGAAGCTCCTCGATCTTTTCAGGGTGACCGATAAGGACGTACGGCTTGCCCATCTCCCGTTCAGCCATGTGTTCGGCCTCTCCGCCGACCTGCTTTCTTCGACGGCGACCGGATCGCTCCTCTGCATCATGAAAAGCTTCGAAACCGAGGAGGTGCTCGAGTACATCCGCGAGGTACGGCCCACCATCATCTGTTCGGTCCCGCGCATGTACGAGAAGATCTGCGTCACCGTTATCCAGGGGCTGCAGCAGTACGGAAGGACCAGGCGTGCGCTCGCCGCGCTTGCCTTGAAGGTCGGCCGCAAACACTATATTGCCGAAACCACCGGCAGGGGAGCTCCCTTTTTAATCGGCGTGGTTAAAAAGCTGCTGTATCCCCAGCTTCGGCGAATCCGCTCATCCCTGGGGATGAGCAGGATCCGTATCCTCGTCTCCGGCGGCGGTCCCCTCCCGCTCGAGATCGCCTACTTCTTCGGCGGCATCGACCTGCCGATCACCGAGGGTTACGGGCTCACCGAAACCGCCCCCATTATAAACGTAAACAGGCTCGACCTCAACAAGCCCGGCACGGTCGGTCCGCCCCTTGAAGGAGTGATCGAAAAGATCAGCGACGAAGGCGAAATACTCGTCAAGGGTTCGACGGTTTTCAAAGGATATTATAAAAACGACGACGAAAACGAGATCGCCTTCACGCCCGACGGCTTCTTCCGCACCGGCGACATCGGCATTTTCGATGAGGACGGCTATCTCAGGATAACGGGCCGCATCAAGGACCTGCTCATCACCTCGTCGGGAAAAAACGTCGCCCCGCTCTATATCGAGAAAAAATTCGAAAATGAGCCGTTTATCAGCTTTATCTGCGTCGTCGGCGACCGCAGAAAATACCTCACGGCGCTGATCGTTCCGGAATTCGCCCGCCTGCGCGCCTATGCCCGGGACCGCAACCTTAAATTCCAGGGGGATGAAGACCTGGTCGCCCATCCCGAGGTGTTTGCGTTCTACAAGGAGCGCATAGGGGCGATCAACGAGACGCTGGCCAGGTACGAGCAGATCAAGAAATTCACCCTGCTCCCACGGGAATTCTCGGTGAACGGCGGAGAGCTTTCTCCCACGTTCAAGTTCCGCCGGCACCATGTCCACGAGAAATACAGGGACCTTATCGACACCATGTATCCGTCGAGCGACTCGATCCCCGACGAGTTATAGGGGGCGGGGGCAGCCTGACGCGTCCATTTCCATATTGACAAAATGCCGGCGGCCTGCCATGCTTTCCATGTGACATAAATCGATACCCTCGCGCTTGCCGGACCATGAACATCGAACAGCTCATCGACTATCTCAAATCCCACGAGCCCTTCACCGCGCAGGTGAGTTCGTGGATACGGCACGACCCCGTGCCCGCCTCATACGAACCGTTCCCCGAGTATGTCGACAGGAGGCTTGCGGGCATTTACCGCAACAGGGGCATAGAAAAGCTCTACTCGCACCAGCGCGAGGCCTTCGACGCGGTGCACAGGGGAGAAGACGTCGTCATCGTTACGCCCACCGCGTCCGGGAAGACGCTCTGTTACAACCTCCCGGTCCTCGACTCCATGATGAAAGACCCCGACGAGCGTGCGCTGTATCTCTTTCCCACCAAGGCCCTCTCCCAGGACCAGCTTTCCGAGCTCCATGGCATTATAACCGAAACCGGGCTCGACATAAAGACCTTCACCTTCGACGGCGATACGCCCAATTCGGCGCGCAAGGCAATCCGCGCCGCCGGCAACATCGTCATCACCAATCCTGACATGCTGCATTCGGGAATACTGCCGCATCACACCATATGGGTGAAGCTTTTCGAGAACCTCAAATACGTCGTCATCGATGAAATACACTCCTACCGCGGGGTGTTCGGCAGCCACCTGGCCAATCTGATGCGCCGCCTGCAGCGCATATGCCGTTTCTATGGCTCAAACCCGCGCTTCATCTGCTGCTCGGCTACAATCGCCAATCCGCGCGAGCACGCCGAGGCGCTCATCGAGCGCCGCTTCAGGCTGATCGATAAAAGCGGCGCACCGCGAGGGGAGCGTCATTATGTGCTCTACAATCCACCGGTGGTGAACAGGGAGCTCGGCATACGGGCATCGGCGGTAAAGGAAGCGGCGAAGGTCGGCGCCCTTTTCCTCGCCAATAAAATTTCCACGATCATCTTTGCGCGAAGCCGCCTCCGTACCGAGATAATTTCCACCTATCTGAAGGAACAGTGTGCACCGATTAAAAGCAAGATCGCCGCATACCGCGGGGGCTACCTTCCTAACGAACGGCGTGCCATCGAACGAGGGTTGCGCGAGGGGAAGATCGTGGGGGTGGTATCTACCAGCGCGCTCGAGCTCGGCATCGACATCGGCATGCTCGACGCCGCGATTACCGTGGGCTATCCGGGATCGATCTCCTCGCTCTACCAGCAGCTCGGCCGCGCCGGCCGCCGCGGCAGGGCCTCGCTCGCCGTCGTCATCGCCACAAGCTCGCCGCTCGACCAGTACATAGTGAATAACGCGGGCTTCCTCCTCGGGTCGAACCCCGAGGGCGCCACCATCAATCCCGACAACCTCCTAATACTGATGGACCACATCAAATGCGCCTCCTTCGAGCTCCCGTTCGACAGGGGCGAGCGCTTTGCACGCCACCTCGCGACCACGACCGAGATGCTCGAATACCTCGAGGAACGCGGCATCCTCAAGCGTTCGGGCGAACGTTTCCACTGGATGAGCGACATCTATCCGGCGAACGAAATCTCCCTGCGAACGGCCGCCCATGAAAATTTCGTGATCGTCGACAACACCGACCATTCGAAGGTGATCGGAGAGATCGACTACTATTCGGCCCCCACGCTCATACACGACGACGCGATCTATCTCCACCAGGGAAGGCAGTACTATATCGACCGACTCGACTGGGAACGCCGAATGGCCTTCTGCCACGAGGTGGATTCGGACTATTACACCGACGCAGAAACAAAGACCGACATCCATGTGCTCGAAAGCAACGACTCGCGCGCGCTTTCGGGCGGCACGCTCTCCCGGGGCGAGATCAACGTCCGCGGCAAAGCGGTCATGTTCAAAAAGATCAAGTTCAACACGCACGAGAATCTCGGCTGGGGAAAGATACATCTGCCGGAGCAGGAGATGCACACGTCATCGGCCTGGATCGATTTTGACGAGGAGCGACTCGACGCCGTCGGCGGAAAGCCGCTCTCGGCGAGGCTCCTCTATTCCATCGCCTACATTCTTCGCAACATCATTCCGCTGTTCACGCTTTCCGATTACGGGGACATACACGTCGTCCATCAAACCCGCTCGAACTACAGCGGAAGGCCTGCCGTCTTCGTCTACGACTCGGTGCCCGGCGGCGTCGGGATCGCCGAAAGGGCCTTCCAGGTGATCGGGCTCGTCGCCGCGGAATCGATCGGCGTTATCGAGCGCTGTGCCTGCGCGGCGGGCTGCCCGGGCTGCGTGGGACCGCTGCCCGCGGGCGACGACGACATCAAGGGCGCCGTTAAGAAGGCCCTGCGCGAGCTTTTACATGAATCTAAAGGATAAACTCAATATCTACGAACGTTCGACCGCCCCCGCCGCCCCTGCTCCCGTCGACCGTACACTGTATGAAATGGGCGGCAGCATCAGTCAAACCGAAAACGGGCCTCTCTGGCGTTTCACAACCGTATATCCGATAGCCAGAGATCGGGAGGCCTCGCTGCGCGAACTCCTGCCGTCCTTTTTACTGCATACGGGAACGAAGCTCTGCGACCTCGAGCGCCTGCTCTTCTTCGACCTCGAGACCACCGGCCTTTCGGGCGGTACGGGTACCTGCCCGTTCCTGACCGGAATCGGCTTCTTCCGCGACGGGGCCTTGCATGTGGAGCAGTATTTCATGGACGACTACGCGCGCGAGCGCGCAATTCTCGCCCACCTCGTATCAGTTTTCCGCGAGGCCGCTGCGCTCGTCGCGTACAACGGCAAAAGCTTCGACATTCCGCTCATCAAAAGCCGATACCGGCTCAACCGCGTCGGCGGGTTCCCCGTGGAGATCCCCGTGGCGGACCTTCTGTATCCCTGCAGGCGTTTGTTTAAAAAGCCGTACGGAAGTTGCACCCTGAAGTCCATGGAAGAAAACCTGCTCGGCGTCCTTCGTGGCGACGACATTCCGGGATGGGAGATCCCGGACGTATTCTTCTCGTTTCAGCGTCATGGCGAAACCGCCCGGCTCCCGCTTGTAATCGAACATAACCGGATGGACGTGTATTCGATGTTCATGCTCGTCGAATCGCTCGGCCGCGTCTTCCACTCGGTGTGCGGAAAAGACTACAGGGCGATCGAACCGCGCCTGCTTCCGCGGATCGCTCACTATCTCTACGGCACCGACCTCGGATCCTTCCTCGAAATATCAGGGCTCATCCACGACGAGGTGAGGACCGACCGCCTGCTCTTCAAGAAATACTGCACAGCGCTGAAGCGCTCCGGGAGGATCGAAGAGGCCCTGCGGTTCTGGAGGGATGACCCGTCCATATACTCGCTCGAGGAACTCGCCAAACACTGCGAACACCGACAGCACGATTACCGGCGCGCCCTCGGGCACGCCCAGGCGGCGCGCTCGCTCATTGAACGCCGACTCTTCTCCGAAAACGGAGAGGCCCTGTCCGCCGACAGGGCCGTTTTCCACGGGGCGCGCTTCGCCCGGCGCATCGCCCGTCTCGAGGCGCGGTTGGCGCGCGGCCATTACGCTATGCGAAATCCGGCTGGCCCGTCGCGCCCTTGACGATGGACCAGAGATAACCGTCGGGCTCCACCTTTTTACGCTTCTGTACGGCAAGATGTAGAGGTATGAACGTAAAATAATTGTTCCAGCGGCCCACAAGCATCCCGGTCTTTCCGGCCATGGCCCCGTGGACCGCGTTCTGGGCAAGCATTATACAGTAGACCGCGTCATCCGGCGACGCCGGAATGCTTCGTATGATATAGCTCGGATCGATGTATTTTAAATTCACATGGAAGTCCAGTTTTTTAAAGTGTGCGGTGATTTCGTCCCTCAACAAAACCCCGATATCCCCGTGCTTCACGTTCCCCGAGGCGTCCCGCGCTTTTTCGCCCTCGAAATACTCCTGTCCCGCCCCTTCGGCGACCAGTATCACCGCATGGCGTTTCGCAACGAGCCTGCGCTGAAGATGATCGAGCAGGCCGCCCTCGCCGCGCAACCGAAACGGAACCTCAGGCAGCAGCACGTAATTCACGACGTTTGAAGCCAGCGCCGTGTAGGCCGCGATGAAGCCCGAATCGCGGCCCATCACCCGGACCAGCCCGATGCCATTGCGCGCCCCGCGCGCCTCCTCGTGCGCGGAGACCAGCACCTTCGTGGCCTCCGCCACGGCCGTCTCGAAGCCGAATGTGCGGTCAACGAAGCTGATATCGTTGTCGATGGTCTTGGGGATTCCGACAACGGCGATTTTCAAACCCCGGCGTGCGATCTCTTCACAAAGATCTTTCGCACCCCTGAGCGTCCCGTCGCCACCTACGGTAAAAAGCATCGATATATCGTTTTTCTCGAGCGTATCCACCATCCCGGACACGCTCTGGTCCCCTCGCGATGAGCCAAGCATGGTCCCGCCCTTGGCATGGATCTCATCGACCGTATCAGGATGAAGCTCGAGGAATCCATGACCGTATGACGGGATCAGGCCCTCGTACCCGTAGCGCACGCCGTAGACGGTCCTAACCCCATACTGGTAGAAGAGCTCCATCACCAGCGCCCGGATCACGTTGTTGAGCCCCGGGCAAAGCCCCCCGCAGGTGACGATGGCCGCCTTCGTTGCGGACGGCTCAAAAAATATCTTCCGACGCGGGCCCGCGTTTTCGAACGAGGGGGCCGCGCCGCGATCCCTGAAGGAGGTATCCACCCTGCCGTATTCCACGTCCACGATGACGCGCTCGCCCTCGTCGATAAACCGCCGTATTTTAAGCGGCGAATCCACACGACATTCCCCCAGGCCCGCGACCACGGTGTCGTTGTCATTCAGCATGATACACCACCTCCATGCAATATTTCCCCGCGGTCGGCACATCAGGTTAGACGAAACAAAATGCCGCCGCGCTGAATTAGCTCACCCACTGTGTGTCCGAAATCCGGCTAACTTTCAAGCACATTTCTGCCGCGCAACAAATGGATTGAAATTTTCAGTCAGACTTTTCATTATAGCCGCTGGGCCTGTCTGGAACCAGTGGAATGAACGAACACGGCGAAATCGTAGGCATCACCTCGACCGTACCGGTGGAAATCCTCTACGCCGCCGGGCGCGTCCCCATCGACATCAACAACGCCTTCATCACCTCAAAAGACCCCGCGGCTCTCGTACGGCGCGCCAAAATGGAAGGATTCCCCGACACCACCTGCAGCTGGATTTGCGGACTATACGGCGCAGTGCTTGAGCGAGGCATTCGGACCGTTGTCGGCGTAACGGGCGGCGACTGTGCCGAAACCATAGCGCTGATGGAGGTACTCTCCCTGCGCGGCATCGACGTCATCCCCTTCTCATACCCGCACGGGCGCGATCCCGTCTCCCTGCGAGCGGAAATCGACGGCTTCGCGGAACGCTTCGGCATCGGGATGGAAAGGGCCGAGGAGGAAAAAAAACGTCTCGACCACATCCGCCGGCGGATTCATCATCTTGACCGCCTGCTCTGGGAGGAGGACAAAGCGCTCGGCGGAGAGATACAGCTGCTGCAACTGGGCTCCAGCGATTTTGAAGGTAATCCCGACTCTTATCTCGTTAAAATTGAAGACAGGACCGCGGAGATCGAATCGCGGAAACCTCTCGAAACCGTGCTGAGGCTCGGTTTTACCGGCGTACCCCCGATCATAAGCGATCTCTACGATGCGATTGAGCGGGACGGAGTACGCGTCATCTTCAGCGAGGTCCAGCGCCAGTTTACGCTCCCCTTCGGAGGCACGATCGGGGAATCGTACACCCGCTACACCTACCCGTACGGCATCTTCGCGCGCGCGGAAGACATCGCGCTCGAGGTACGGCGCCGGCGCATCGACGGCATCATTCATTACGTCCAGGCCTTCTGTTTCAGGGGGATAGAAGACATCGCGCTTCGCCGCGAAATCGGCGTCCCCGTGCTCACCCTGCAGGGCGACCTGCCCACGCAGGTCACCGAGACCATGCGTCTGCGCATCGAGGCGTTCATCGACATGCTCCACCGGCGAAGGGAGCGGGGCTGATGGAACCGTACACCGACCTCGCCCGGTCTTACGACCACATTCTCAACCACGTCGACTACGACCAGTGGTACCGCTATCTGAGAACGATCATGTTCCAGTATATCGAGTATCCGGAGTGGATACTCGAGATGGGATGCGGTACGGGAAAGTTCGGCGCCATGTTCTCGCGCGATGATTTTCCGGTATACGGCATGGACCGCTCCGTCGAGATGCTGCTAGTGGCCAAAAGACGCGCGCATAAAAACTTCCGCATATTCTGCGCTGACATGACCGATTTCCGCGTTGCCCGCGCGTTTGATTTCATATTCTCGGTCCACGACACCATGAACTACTTTCTGACCTACGCGAACGTCCAGAAAGTCCTCCGCTGTGCCCGCAGGGCGATGCACGACGGGAGTATTTTCATGTTCGACATTACCACCGAGTACAATATACGGCGCTACTTCGACGGACGCGTCACCCGCTACAGGACGCGGGGGACCATGGTTGAATGGAGCAACTCCTACGACGAGGACAGGAAAATAATCCGGTCCACCCTGGAGTTCCTTCACCGTGACGGCACCAGGTCCGTCGAAGAACACCTCCAGCGCATCTATTCGATCGCCGAAATGAAAACCCTGCTCGAAAGGGAGCGGCTGCACGTCGTCGATATTTTCGGCGACTACACCTTTTCCGCACCGTGCGACGACACGGTAATGATCAACTTTATTACGCGGAGGGCCTGACGTGCAGTACCTTTTTTATTTTGTTGGATTCGTGATCGCCCTTGCGTTGTTCCTCTATGTACTCAACGCTTACGAGTCGGGCAAGCAGAAGCTCCGGGGATTTAAAAGCGTAACGGGCAAAAAAGGCGGCGTCCGGACGGAGACCGTTGAACCTCAGGACATATTTCTTAAAAAGCCGCGGAGCCATCCCGGCGAGCGCCTCTGCCCGCTCTGCGGATCGGCGTTGACTAACTACGAGGCCCTGTACGCTACGCCCGTCAAGAACGGCGACGGCAGCAAGATTCTCATACTGGGGTGCCGGTACTGCTATAAGGAAGAGGATGAAAAAGGCGCTCCTCCGGACGCAACATAGGGCGTACCATTATTCCATCAACTCCACGACGGGCGGTTCGTTTCCTTCGAGATATTCGGGCAGGTAAACGGGAAACCCGTATCGCCCCTGCAGAAGACTGAAGACGCAGAGGTCATGGAATGTGACTTTCAACAGACCGTCTCCGTCTTCCGGGGCGTCGTTGATCACGAGGGTGATCTGCTGTTGGTGCGGCAGACCCATCGGAAAGACCATTCGCCCCCCCCTCCGGAGTGATCGCATAAGCGATAGCGGCCTTTTCCTGCACGCACCGCACACAATTACCGCATCGAAGATTCCCAGCGAAGGCTCGTGGTCGGTCCCATCTCCGGAGTAAAAACGTATATTATCGTATTTCCTCCTTTTGCAGCGGGCCTTCGCCGCCGCCGACAGTTCACCGTACAGATCGACCGTCACCACTTCTCTCACCAGGCGGGAGAGAACGGCCGTGGAATACCCCGACCCGGTTCCGACCTCCAGCACGCGCCATTTCTTTTGCGGTGCGAGTATACCGAACATCCGCGCCAGCGACGTCAGTGGATCACTGCGCTCCCCGGTCCCTATCGGGATTGTCTCGTCGGTGTAAAATGACTTCCTGAACGCGGCGTCGAAGAAGTCCTCCTGTTTAACGGCGGAGAAGGCGTCGATCACGGCCTTGCCGGTCTTTTTCTTTTTCAGTAACGCCAGAAACGTGTCTCTTTTCGTGCTCATTGTCTCAGCCGGTAATCCTCAATAAGATAAACGAGTGGTTCGATACTTCGCTTCTTTAACGGGAATATTTCAAGCGCTTCCCCGGGCCGCTGTCGGATAAAACACACGGCTTCCGCGCTCCGGCATCAGACCGCCATAAACCGAATCGCGCTTATTCGAAAAATTGGAAAAGATACGTTAGAAAATAATCCGAGATGAGTATCGCCATCGAGGACTTCACCACCGCCTGAATGGTCGCTTTGCCGACGCCCTCCGCGCCGCCGCTCGTGTTAAAACCCTGGTAACAGGAGATTATGGCGATCTGTATACCGAAAAAAACGGACTTTAAAATCCCCGACATGAAATCCACCAGACGAAGATTCTGCAAAATGTTCTCGATGTACTTGTCGATCGTGATGTTCAGGCTGAAGTAGGCCACGAAGGCCCCGCCCAGCACGCCGACCACGTCCGTTATAACCGTCAGGGCCGGCGTCATCACCAGGCAGGCCAGAAATCGCGGTACGGACAGATACTGGACGGGGTTCGCCGAGAGGGTGACCAGCGCATCGATCTGCTCGGTGACTTTCATTGTGCCGATTTCGGCGGCGATTGCCGAGCCCACCCTGCCGGCGAGCAGAAGCGCGGTGAGCACCGGGCACAGCTCCCTGAACATGGATATCGCCACGGCACTGCCGATAAAGATCGATGAGCCGGTCATGATCTTGTCCATGGCGTTTCCTATCTGGAGCGCCATTACCATACCGGTAAAAAAGAGCGTTACCGCCGTTACCGGCAGCGACCGGTAGCCGATTTCGAGCATCTGCGCCGTGACGTTTTTCCGGTCGAACGGCGGCCTGAAGGTCCATTTTACCGTCTCCCCGAAAAAGATTGCGTAGCGACCCAATCCCTCGAGGAGAGAAACGGCATACTGTCCGATGCTTCCGCTCGTCATGCCTCCGCCACGGTCTCGTCGAATTCATGGACCTTATCGAGGTTCCCGAACTTGGTGAATTTTTCCCAGAACCGGAGCTCGACCTCTCCGATCGGACCGTTGCGCTGCTTGGCGACGATCACCTCGGCTATCCCTTTTTTCTCGCTGTCCTTCTTCACACGCTCTTCGCGGTAGATGAACATGACCACGTCAGCGTCCTGCTCGATCGCGCCCGACTCCCTGAGGTCCGAGAGCTGGGGGCGCTGATCGGTGCGCGACTCGACCGCGCGCGAAAGCTGCGACAGTGCGACCACCGGCACCGACAGCTCGCGGGCTATCTGTTTCAGCGAGCGCGATATCTCGGCGATCTGCAGGTGGCGGTCCATGCGCGAAATGCTGGAGATCAGCTGCATGTAATCGACCACGATCGCGCCCAGGCGCTGCTTCTGTGCGACACGACGTGCCTTCGCGCGGATCTCGAAAATATTGATGGCCGGGGTATCGTCAATGAGAAGCGGCGACTTTTCAAGCCTGCCCGCACTCTGCATCAGGCGGCGCAGCTCCTCGCTGCTTATATGGCCGGTTCGCACCCGCTGTGAATCGATCATCGCGTCAACGCAGAGCAGGCGCATACCCAGCTGCGAGGCCGGCATCTCCACCGAAAAAAAGAGCACCGGCATTTTTTCCTTCATGACGATATGGTTCGCGATATTGAGCGCGAGTGCGGTCTTCCCCATCGAGGGCCGTGCGGCTATGATGATAAGCTCCGATTCATGAAGCCCGGAAAGCATCTCGTCAAGACCGGTGAAGCCGGTGGCCACTCCGGTAACGACCTTTTTGGTCTCGTACATGCGGCCGATGCTGTCCATCGCTTCCTGGATGACATCGGAGATGTTTTTAAAGTCTGAGGTGATGCGCTTTTCGGTGACGCGGAAAATATCCCGCTCCACCTCGTCCATAAGCTCGTAGGTGTCGCGCGCCGTGTCGTGGCATTTTTCGAGCACCTCGTGCGAAACCTCTATTAGCCTGCGCCTGAGGCTCATTTCCTTAATACGGCGCGCATAGAATTCGGCATTCGCCGAGGTGGAGACCGTACGGTAAATATCGACCAGGGCGTGATCGCCGCCGATCCGTTCAAGGCGGTTCAGGTCGTTCAGCCGCTGCTTTACGGTTACGAGGTCTATCGGGAGGTTCTTGCGCTCGAGCTCGACGATAACGCTGAAAATCTCACGGTGCGCATCAAGATAGAAATCCTCCGGCTGGAGGATTTCTATTACTTTAAGAAGCGCATCCCTGCTGAGGAGCGCGGAAGAGAGACACGAGGCTTCCGCTTCAATATCCTGAGGCGGCACCAGATCGATCGCCATCGGCTACTCCTTGAAGACGGTGACCTTCAACTTCGCGGTAACACCCTCGTCGAGCTTGACGGGCACCTCGTATTCCCCCAGCTTCTTGATCGGCTCTTCCAGATGGATCTTCCTTCTATCAACATCGTGGCCGAGCTCCTTAAGTTTTCGTGCGATGTCCATGGAGGTAACCGAGCCGAACAGCTTCTCCTCCTCGCCTACCTGCGCGCCGATCCTGATGTCGAGGCCCGCGAACGTTTCCATAAGGGTCTCGCTCTGCTTTTTCCTCTTGTCCTTCTTGATCTTGATCAGCTTGCGCTGGTGCACCGCCGCCTTCTGGCTCGAGTCGTTTGCTACGAGAACCATTTTTTTTGGCAGTAAAAAATTACGCGCGTATCCGTCGGAGACGTCCTTGATATCGCCCGCCTCGCCCAGATTCGGAATGTCTTTCTGTAAAATCACTTTCATGGTCAATACCTCGAACTTATTGTTCGCCCCGGGCTTCCAGTTTCCGGAAATCGGCCCAGAAGTCCAGGGCTCCTATACTCATAAGAACGATCGAAACAACGAGCAATGCCTCCACCCCCAGCAGCAGAACAAAAAACACCGCCAGGGAAAGCACAAAGGGCGGCGCCCCTTTTTTGTCCAGGTAGAACCTGGCAATTCCAAGCGCCTGCACCAGGTAGAGCGCCGAGAAGCACAACGCGCAGTTGAGGCCGATTACGTACACCGCGTGATGGCTCTCCTCGTCGACCAGCAACACCGTGAGCCAGCCGGCGATAAGCACAAAGATAAAATAGTCTTTTAACCTGAAATACGCAAGTCCGCTTTTATCGGCCGTTCCATCACTTACGCCGCGCATAAAAAACGGCCGAAGGATCATGTAACAGAACGCGGCGATTATCAGCGAATGCATAAAATAGCTAAAAGGTATGATATCGCCGATTACTTCGAGCGACCCGTCCACTTTGGCCAGAATCTCGGCCTTCTCCGCTTCCGGAAGGTCCGCGGCCCTGATCATCTCACCCACGCGTTTCTGCGAGTCGGCGACCAGATCGAAATTCCGGTACACCTTGAGAAAATAATAATTGGCTGAAAAAGCCACGGTAAGCGACAGTACCGAAACCATTAAGAAAAAAACGAGCGTCCTTTTCGAGCGGAACGTATACCCCGCCGCCGCTCCTATCACGACCGGCGAGAGCACCACCATGATGTATTCGCCGCCACCGGATGACAGGACGGACTGCGCGGCGGCCATTCCGGCAACAAGCGGCACCAGCCCGAACAGCGAGCGCGCCCCCAATCGAAACGACAAGGCCGCGGAAGCGACAACCAGGCACAGACCGATCAGCGCGGATGCGAGGAGCGCACCCACGGCATTACTGCACGACGAATGGCATCAGCGCGATGATCCTCGCCCGCTTGATTGCGATCGCCAGCGCGCGCTGATGCTTGGCGCAGGTGCCGGTTATACGGCGCGGAAGAATCTTCCCGCGCTCGGTGATAAATCTCTCCAGCACGTCGGTGGTCTTATAATCGATAATAATGCTCTTATTCTGACAGAAGCGGCAGCCCTTTCTTTTAAAGCGGGCAACGCGGCCTCCCTGCCGGCCCTCATCGTCGCCGCCTTCCCTTGGATGGCGGCCACGAAACCCTTCACGTTCCCTTCTGGGTGCGGGGCCCGTGGCAGGAGCATCCTGTGGCGCGGCAGGCGCTTCGGAAACGACCGGAGCGGCCTCCTGGGCGGTATTCGCGTTCGCGGACTCCGCGGACGGCTCTATGGGTTCACTGCTCTTAATTTCATCTGACATGATGTCGTACCTCTGATTGGTTTATGGATGGCCGGTTAAAAGGGAATATCATCGTCACCGAATGTGCTCTCACCGCTACCCTGGGGAGGCGGTCCGACATCCTGCGAGTCCTGATGCTCGGCCTGCCGGCCGCCGTCGTCTTTTCCCGAAAGAAACTGGAAGTTTTCCACCACTATTTCGACCGTCGATCGTTTGTTTCCGCTCTGGTCGTCCCACGAGCGCTGCTGGAGCCGTCCCTCGATTGCGATCCGCTGTCCCTTTTTACAGTATTGCGCGATCACCTCTCCCGTCTTGGCCCAGGCGACGCAGTTAAAGAACGAAACCATCTCCTTTTTCTCGCCGGAAACGGTATAGCTCCTGTTGTTCGCTATTGAAAAATTGGTTACGGACGACCCTCCCTGCGTGTATTTCAGTTCGGGGTCCCTGACCATTCTTCCTATCAGCATAACCCTGTTAATATCGCTCGCCATTGAAGCCCTCCGGGAGGCCGCCTACGCGGTTTTGGCCTTGGGCACCCGCACGAAGAGATGCCGCAGGATATCGCTGTTTAAACGAAACTCGTTGGTAATCTTCTGAATGGCCTCGGGCGGAGATTCGATGTTCGTGAGGGTGTAATTACCGTCGTTCTGTCCGTCGAGCATGTAGGCAAGCCTGCGGTTCCCCCACACGTCTTCGGACACGATGTTTACGCCGTTTTTCTGAAGAATCGCCTTAACCTTCTCCCGGTTTGATTCAAGCGCCTCATTAATGCGCAGAATAACCGTTAACTCGTACTTGTTCACCTTTTCCTCCCTCCTTCGGATTGTGCTGAAATACGGCGAGCCGCTCTCAGCAGAAAGGATTTCCACTATCCTCACCGCCCCTTATTTTTTCAACAAATATTTTTTCATATGGTTGATTTTGGCCGGGA
>JALOTJ010000065.1 GCA_025457965.1 Spirochaetota bacterium
TACCGGGGTAATCCCTACTGCGGAGGGCAGGGGATATATCTCTATCACCTTACCAGGGAGCTCGGAAGGCTCGGCGTCGAGATGGATGTACTGGTGGGGCCGCCCTATCCGGATCCGATGGATGATTGGGCCTCGGTGTACAGGATTGAAAACCTGAACCTCTGGTGCGAGCGGACCATGCGCCTGCCGTATGAAAAGCTGACCCGGATATACTCGCCATGGAACTTCGTCGATTACTTTCTCACGCGCTTACACGTCTTCCCCGAGATGGAAACGTTCAGCCTGCGCGCCTTTTTCCGGATGAAGGGGCTTTTGCGTGAGAAACGCTACGATATCATTCACGACGTGCAGTGCCTGGGATGGGGACTTCTGCCGATGAAGGCGTACGGAATGCCCATCGTCTCGACCGTGCATCACCCGCTCTCCATGGATCGCGAAGCGGATTTTCTCATCGATAAGGGCTTCTGGGAGCTCGCGACAACGGTGCTCTTCTATCCGCTTTCCATGCAGCGCATCGTCATAAACCGGCTGGACAGGGTGATCACCTCGTCCAACGAGGGGGTGGGGACGCTCTCGGGGGCGTTCGGACTCCCCGGGGAGCGGCTTTCGGTGGTGTATAACGGGATGGACGTTGAGACCTTCCGCAACACCGGCGAGCCGCGAAAGGAGCGGACGCTCCTGTTCGTGGGGAACACCGAGGACCATAAAAAGGGCATGCGCTATCTCTTCGAGGCGCTGGCCATGCTTCCGGAGGATGTCACGCTCACCATCGTGGACGAGGGACCGCCAAAGCGGCTTACCGCCTGGGGCATGATACGGGATCTGGGCCTGGAGAAGCGCGTGGTCTTCACCGGCAAGGTGGATATATTGACGCTTGTGAGCCTCTATTCGACCTGCACCGTCGCCGTGATGGCCTCCCTCCACGAGGGGTTTGGCCTGCCCGCCGCCGAGGCGATGGCCTGCGAGACCCCGGTCGTCGCCACAACGGCGGGAGCGCTTCCCGAGGTGGTGGGCGACGACGGAGCCGGGATACTCGTGCCGCCTAAAAACCCGGCGGCCATACGGGATGCGGTCGCGACGCTCCTCGGAGACGCCGCGCTCCGGAGGGTTATGGGGAAGAAGGGCCGCATTCGCGCGGAACAAAACTTCGCGTGGCCCGTCGCCGCCAGGAACACGCTGGCGGTATACCAGGACGTTATCGAGTCGTACAGGAGCCGGTCATGAAGATATGTCTGATGAGCTACAGGGGCAATCCCTACTGCGGCGGCCAGGGCATCTATTTGATGTATGTGGCGCGCGAGCTGGTCAAGCTCGGCCACGAGGTGCACGCAATCGTTGGGCCTCCCTATCCCTTCGAGATGGAGGGGGTGACCCTGCACAGGGTGAGCAATCACAACTACTTCAATGTCAAGAAGGACTACATAAAGCCGCACAAGCCTTTTGCCAGTTTCTCTCCGCTCAATTTCTACGAGTTCGTCGCATCGAAATTCGGGATCTTCCCCGAGATCGAAACGTTCTCGATCAGGGCCTTTTTGAAGCTCAGGGAACTTCTGAAAGAACACCGATTCGACATTATCCACGACAACCAGTGCCTGGGCTATGGCTTTCTCCTCATAAATTATTTCGGCGTCCCTTTTGTTTCGACCCTGCATCATCCGCTTTCGATCGACCGCAGCACCTGGTTCGAGTATCCCTCGACATTCGGCCTCAAGATGAAGCGCATACTCTATTATCCGCTTCTCATGCAGGCCGTCGTTTCGAACAGGCTGGACCGCATCATCACCGTCTCCCACGATTCCGCCCGCGAGATCAACAAGGCCTTCGGCGTGCCGATGGAGCGCCAGAGCGTCGTTTACAACGGTATGGACGCCAGCATATTCCACCCGGTCAAGGGCGTGCAGAAGCGCAAAAACAGCCTGATCTTCGTGGGTAACGTCGAGGACCGTAAAAAGGGCGTCATCTATTTATTAAAGGCGCTCACGCTCACGAAAAACAGGGTGCATCTGACGATCGTCGACGGCGGTGCTCCCAACAGGAATTTTGTTCCCCGCTGGATCGACCGCTTCGGCATACAGGACCGCGTAAGCTTTACGGGCAAGATTCCGCTCGAGCAGCTTGTGGAGCTCTATTCGCGGACCGAGGTCGCGGTGTGCCCGTCGCTGTACGAGGGGTTCGGATTCCCGGCGGCCGAAGCCATGGCCTGCGAGACCCCGGTCATAGCGGCCACGGGCGGGGCGCTTCCCGAGGTCGTGGGCGAGCACATGAAGACCGGCTACCTCGTTCCACCGCGTGATCCGGAGGCCCTGGCGAAGGGAATCGATTACCTGATGGACAATCCCGACGTTCGGCATAAAATGGGCAAAGACGCCCGCAAGCGCGTGCTTGCCACGTTTACATGGGAGAACGCCGCGCGCGAGATGGTGAAGGTCTACGAGGAGGTCATACGTGCTCACCGTTGACTTTGACCTTCTCGGCGTGAGAGAGGGGGACCTCATGCTCGACGCCGGGTGCGGCGAGGGAAGGCATTCGTTCGAGTGTATCGCGCGCGGGGCCCGCGTATATAGCATGGACATGGACATGGAGTCGCTCCGCAAGGCCCGTTATACGCTTGCATATATGAAGACGAGCCGCCAGGCGCACGAAAACGGCGTCTATCTCTGCCAGGTCGGCGATGCGTTGAACCTGCCGTTTCGCGGGGGGACCTTCGACCGCATTATCTGCTCCGAGGTTATGGAGCACGTCAGCGACGACCATCGCGCATGCGAAGAACTGGCGCGCGTATTGAAAAGGGGCGGGCGCATCGCCATCACCGTGCCGACATTCATCAGCGAGCTCGCCTTCGACGCGCTCACGTACGAGTATTTCACCTCGCCCGGGGGACACATCCGCAAATACGTCCCGCGCCGGCTGGCCGGCATACTCCGCGAGAAAGGCCTGGAGGTCTATGGCGTCGGCTTCAAGCACTCGCTGCACACCGTTTACTGGATGATCCGCTGTGTCGTGGGCCTTCACCATAACGACCAGCCGTTTACCGGGGCCTACCGGCGCTTCCTGACGCTCGGCATGGGTTCGCGCTTCATGGAGCGCGTCGAGGCCTTCTTCGACCACTTCTTTCCCAAGAGCATCGTGCTCTACGCCGTCAAGCGGTGAGCCGTCGTCCGCAGGCCGGGCGCTCCGGCCGGCGTTCGCCGACGCCGCGATGCGGGTTCTTCGCGCGAAAACATAATCTTCCGGGGGTGCATTCCAGTGAACATACGCGAACTGCAATCGGCGCTTGAGGAATTCGTCTTCGTCGGGCAGGCCCGCCGCCTCGGCGTGTTCGACGCGCTCGATGAAAAAATCGACACCGCCGGGGGCCTGTCCGCGCGCATGAAGTTCGACCGCCGCGCCACCGTCGCGCTCCTGGACGCGCTCGTCGAGATGAAGTATCTGAAGAAGCGAAAGGAAATCTATTCGATAACAGCCGAAACCCGGCGGCGCCTGGTGGCGCGCGGTGGAAGCGGGTACGAGGGCGATTTCTGGAGCTTCCTCCTGTATCTCGTCAATCCATGGCGGACGCTCCCCTACGTTATGAAACACGGCAGGCCCGACAGGTCAAGCTACGCGGGATTTTCGATGGATGATTTTATCCGCGGCATGGACTCGCCATGGAAGAAAAGGATAGCCCCGGAGGTCGTGCGCCTGTGCCTGGGGCTTCGCAAGGGGGCCGCCACCGTGGCCGACATAGGCGGCGCTCCAGGCACCATCGCGCGAGAGTTCGCCGGAAGGGGCCTTGCCACGCTCATCTACGACCTGAAGGAATCAAACGACGTGATGCGCAAGGAACTGTCGCGGGTCAAGAACATCAGCGTAATGGACGGCGACGCGACGAAGTCGTTTCCGGCGGGAACCTTCGATATCGTTTTTCTTGGAAATCTCTGCCACGGCCAGTCGCCGGCCGACAACGCGAAGATGTTCCGCATGGCGCGCGAGTGCCTGTCGGTCGGCGGAATGATCGCCGTGTTCGACAATTTGAAAAACGAAAACCACCGCTCCGCGACGCTCGCCCTTCACATGATCACGCAGAGCCCGCTGGGCAACGTCTATACGCGCGTCGAATACCTGGGCTGGCTCAGGGACGCCGGATTCAGAAAGCTGAAAGTCGTAAAGCTCTCCGATCCCGCATGGAGTGTCATAGTCGGATACCGCTGACGCCCGGCACAGCCACCGCCTGTTTGTCGGGGTGATGAATACGCCCGTCTCCTGACGGTGGGACGGAGGGGGTGTGGGCGCTACGCCGAAAGCGGAAGAACTTTTTGAACAAAAAATTCCGCCAGCGGAGCGGCCAGCCGGCGGATGTTCTCGACGATCTGCGTGTCGCTTTCGTGCTCCGGGGTGTCGCTCACCATTTTAAAAAGATAGCACCGCGCCTTGAAGAGCCTGCACGCCTGCAGTACGGCCGCCCCTTCCATGTCGACGAGGTCCGCGCGTGCCGCCACCGAGGCGCGCTCCGCCGCCGTAACCAGCGGGCGGTCGAGCGTCGCCAGGATCGCTTTCCGGAAACCGTCGAGGGTGTCCGGCGTGGAAGACCGTTGTGAACGGTTCATTATCCGGGGCCGGTCGGGCTCGATAATCGAATCGATGTGATAGATGTCCCCGGTACGCATGGCGTTCCCCGTAGCGCCCGCGGCGCCGATGTTGAATATCGCGCCGGCGCCGTAGTTCAGTATGAGGTACTGTGCGGCGAGGGCCGCGCTTACCTTGCCGATACCCGAAACCGCGAGTACGGGGAATCCGTCGGCGGAGAAGACCCGTACCGGTCCCTCTTCGGTCGCGGAAAGACCCAGCGAGTCGATGAGCGGCCCCGCTTCGATCATCGTGGCCATCACTATGCCGGTTCGAGTATTCCCCTGCATCGTGCCATCTCCTCAAGAGTCTGAATCGCCCGCCGTCCCGTTTCGCCGAGATCGAGCGTAAAATCGTTAACATAAAGCCCGATGTGCCGCCGCACAACATCATCGTCCATTTCCCGAGCGTGCGCGCGGACAAACCCGCGCGAGTCTTCGGGATTATCGAGGGCATGCCGGACCGAGGCGCGGATGATACGTGTGAACTCCGACACGCGGACGCGGTCGTAATCCCCGCCGTCTACGCGCATCGCGATGCATCCCAGCGGTATGGGCAGGCCCGTTTCCGCCTCCCACCATTCTCCCAGGTCGACGATTTTTTCAAGCCCGAAGCGGGGATAAACGAAGCGTCCCTCGTGGATGATGAGACCCGCGTCGAAGCGGCCCCCGGCGACCCCCTCCAGGATTTCGTCGAATCGCGCCATGCGAATATCGGTGTCGGCCCGGTTCCACAGCCGGAAGAGCAGATAGGCCGTGGTCATCTCGCCGGGGATGGCAATTCGCGCGCCCTCGAGGTCTGCGAGTGCGCTTCGCGCGACCACCAGGGGTCCGCAGCCGAAGCCCAGCGCCGAGCCCGCGTCAAGAAGGGTGTAGCGACCGGCCAGATGAAGATAGGCGTGAAAGGAGAGCTTGCTGAGTTTGTACGTCCCCCGGCGTGCCGCGTGATTGAGGCTTTCGACGTCGTCGATATGGGAGACGAAGTGATAGCCCCCCGTGTCAACGCGGCCGTGCTGCATCGCGTGGAAGGCGTAGGTATCATTGGGACAGGGGGAAAACCCGAACGGAACAGATTCTGCCGCCATTTACCCGGCTGCCTGGGTGGTGCTCTGGGCGTAATGCTCGAGAGTGGCCCTGTTAAGCGGGATGGCAAGCGAGGCCATCGTCCGGTCCTCAAGGGAACGGATGTCGAGCCTGGACTGGTCCACCCCGAGGCTTTTCAGGATCATCGAGATGAGCACCAGCCCGATTCCGGCGCCCTCGTTGTTCGGGTCATCGGCGTTCATCAGGAAATAGTCCGAAATGTCCTCGCACTTGCGGGCGTCATCGAGTTTTTTGCGAACCTTGGCAAGCTCTTCGGGCGTCATCGCTATGGGATTGGTGATCGAAATGTCGAGTGTGTCGTCCTCGTGATGAAAAACGATCTCCGCCTTTATGTCGCGGCTTCTCGCCAGGCGGGCGAGGGTCCGTGCGTCCTCGCGCGACATCTCGAGCTTGAAGAGCCGGATGACCTTGTCGTCTGGGATTACACCGGGGGCCGGGCTCTGCGGTGCCGATCCCTCAAAATAGATGTGCTTGAAGTTCGCCTTGACGGCATTAATGAGTAGCTCTTTCACGCAGGTGTAAATGGGGCCGAGCAGCACCTCGCAGCCCTGCCTGCGAAGATAAAGGGCAAGCACCTTTTTAAGGCGGTTCTCATTGGTCGAACTCACCGAATAGGTGACAATTCTCACGTCTTTATTGTCTTTGACGGCGTCGGTTATATATTTCATGGGAGGTGCTGTTAGTTATTTTTTTAAATTACGTCACCTGGTCGTATTCTAGTCCGGGTAGCCCGCAACTCCACCCGTACGTCAACCCAGTCCGCCTGACATGACAAGAAGAATATATAAATTATATCGGTTTATAACAAGAGGCGGCGGGGAATTAAATGCGTTTTCAGACGGTTTTTTTCGTCTGGCGCGTGGATTTTTATTGAGAATCAGGTTCGTTTCGGGTTTTTCGGCTTTTTGTGTCGCGCAGCTATTTTTTCGGAGAGACGCAGGAGCAGGGCGAGGTATCCGGATCGCCGTCAGGGTTTTTCCCGCTGATGGAGTAGTCGCCGGCGGCGCTTCGTTTTTCCATTTCCCGGGCCCACGCGTCGGGCCCTATCAGCCTGATCCGCTTGAGGTTTTCTATGGCGATATGTCTGAAATGGGCGAAGGTTTTTCCCGGATTGTACCGGGTGAAGCTTTGCAACCGCTCGCAGGGAAAGCAGTCGCATTCATGGCAGAAGTTCTTACCGCCCATCACGACACAGCATTCGTAAATGTCGCACTTGTCATGACGTCCGTCGCACCGGCATCCCCGGCATACCCCCGTGTCGCGGTAGCGTGGGCACGCACCGCAGTAGATGCCGCAGGGTGATACGATAGCGCTTGGTTGCTTCCCTTGCATTGTCAGATCGATCGAAACCAGTATAAAAAGTCTTGCGCAAAGCCGGCGCTCCGGTGTTATTGACTTCCGGTTTGTACAATTCTACCATGGCGCCTGCCCCTTTGCTAAAAAAATAACGCCCTTTCGCATGCCGGGCATGTCTTTCCGTACGGCATTAAGGTGATGAAGGGGCGATTCGCGGCATGTGGCGATCCCCGCGGTGCGCCGGGCGGGCGGGTGGCGGAACGGATCAGTAACGGCGATGGCTCGAAAGGCGAAACGGATGGCAAACGGCATAAGAAAACATTTTTCCGGGAGATGGAACTCGGCGGCGGGTTATCGCGAACTTCTCGTGCTGGCGGTTCCGCTCATCCTGAGCACCTCCTCGTGGTCGCTGCAGCATTTCGTCGACCGCATGTTCCTGGCATGGTACTCGCCGTATGCGATTGCCGCGGTCATGCCCGCAGGGATCCTCAATTTCTGCACCATGAGCGTTTTTATAGGCACCGCGGGATATGTGAGCATTTTCGCCGCACAGTACTTTGGCGCGGGGATGAACGAGCGCGTCGGGCCCTCCATCTGGCAGGGCGCCTACATCGCACTGGCCGGGGCCGTCATTCATCTGCTTCTCATTCCACTCGCCCCGGCGATCTTCGACTTCGTGGGACACGACCCCGAGGTCCGGCGCTATGAAGTCATTTATTTCCAGATACTCTGCGTCGGCGCTTTCCCGGGCATAGCCTCGTCCGCCTTCTCGGGTTTTTTTACCGGGCTGGGAAGGCCCTGGCCGGTGATGTGGGTGAACGTCCTCGCCACGGCCGTCAATTTGCTGCTGGATTACATCCTGATCTTCGGAAAGTGGGGATTTCCCGAAATGGGCGTAGAGGGGGCCGCCATCGCGACGGTCGCGGCCGGGTTCGTCTACTTTATCGCCTATGTTGCGCTTCTTGCCCGCCCGTCGCTGCGCCGGACATTCCGCACGCTCGGCGGCTGGCGTTTCGAGGGCGCGCTTTTCCTCCGGCTGCTGCGCTTCGGCTTCCCCAGCGGGATGCAGTTTTTCGTGGACATCGCCGGCTTCACGATCTTTATCCTGCTGGTGGGGCGCCTGGGCACCATTAATCTTGCCGCCACCAATATCGCGTTCAACATCAACACGCTCGCGTTCATGCCGATGATCGGTTTCGGCATCGCCGTTTCGGTGATGGTGGGCCAGTATATCGGCATGGAAAAACCGGAGCTCGCGGAGCGCAGTGTGTACTCGGGATTTCATCTGACATTCATCTATATGGCGGCGATATCGCTCTGTTACTTCCTGGTGCCGGAAATCTTCGTCGCGCCGTTTGCCGCAAGGGCCGATACCGATTCGTTCGCCGAGATTTATGAACTGTCGGTAGTGCTGCTCCGGTTCGTGGCGCTCTACTCCATATTCGATACAATGAATATCATTTTCGCGTCCGCCCTCAAGGGGGCCGGTGACACCCGTTTCGTCATGTACATGCTGGCGGTGGTATCCCTGCTGGTGCTGGTGGTACCTTCCTACCTCGTGCTTATGGTCTTTGACGGCGGCCTGTACGCCGCCTGGATCATCGCCTCGCTCTATGTGGTGATTCTCGGATTTTCATTCTTTATCCGTTTCCGCGGCGGAAGCTGGAAGTCAATGCGCGTAATAGAAGAGCCGGTTGTCTGCCTGCCGCCATCAATGCCGGAGGTGCCGGGGGCGGAGTAGACCGGCTCGGGTGTTCGTAAAATCATTGTCATAAAGGGACTTTTTTGAATAATAATGAAAAAAGTAGTTTACAACAGCCGTGAAGATGCTACTTAAAGCCCATTATGCTGGACGCCACCCTGCTGAAGGACCTTACCGAGCTTCTTGCCAACAGTCTTACTTTTCCCGAAATAGAAATTGTCGGCGGATATTTTTTTAAAAACTATGACAGCCACGCCCTCGAGGGCATCGCGAAGACCGTGACCATCTCCCCGGGCAGGGCCGCCCGCAGGCTCGTGCAGGAGTGCATCGACGGGAAAAAGGTCGAGGAGCTTATCGCCTTCACCGTCGAGCTCGACGACAACCAGCTTAACGGCCGCACGGTGAGGCTCTCGGGACTGGACAATCTGCTTTATGCGCTTTCGCGCTCGGGGCATGTCTACGACCATGGCCGCCGCAAGCTCATCAGTATCAGCGAGGACGCCAACCTCATGCCTAACTGGGGAGTGCTCCGCGATGGCAAGGAATACCCGCTCATCATCGCATCGATGGATATCTGCAATAACTCGAAGCTCGTGAAGAAATACAGCCCGAAAGTCATGGAGAAGGTGTACCTCGGCCTGTGGGAATTCTTCAAGCCGAAGATGCGGCAGTACAATGCCCGGATGTGGTACTGGGCGGGCGACGGGGGCATACTCGCCTTTCGCGACCAGAACGGCGGTCCGGTGGATGCGGTGAGCTGCTGTCTGGAAATGATCTTTTCGCTCAGCATCTATAACTGCTCGCCGGACAAACAGATCGACGAGCTCATCGCAATGAGGATCGGGCTGGACGCGGGGAGGATCAAGTTTTTCAATAAGACGGGACAGATCGTTTCGGACGTCATCAATTACGCGTGCCACCTCGAGAAGAACCATACCGATCCCAACGGGATCTCGATATCGGGCGAGCTGTACGAGCGGCTTACCCCGCAGCTTCGTTATATGTTTAAAACGAAAGATGAGTTCGAATTGCGTACGGCCCATTCTCTCACCTACAACTGCGACAAGGCACTCTGCTGACGGCAATTCCTTGAATTCGCGCGGCGGGCCCCTGAGAATGACGGGGCCGGAGTCGCCCGCCATTCTCGACAGGAGGAAAGTCGTACCCCGGAGCTTCGCTAGGGAGTCGTTCGGTTACTGGTTTGCTTCGGTCCCCCGAGGTACATACAGTCCCGTTTCTCATGATAAGCGCTCTGTTAAACGACGGGAGTATTTCCGTTTATATAAGGTCGCTGACCATGCCGATGCAGCCGCGAAGAACCAAGGCATCGGCTTTGCCCCGCTTTTTTTTATTGACAACTATACCGATATATACTACTGTGATGTATAGTAGCTTTATTGCATCACCGGGCGCTACGACAGGTTTAACCGCCAGCGGCGGGGGAAACCTGATATTTCAGTGTTTTGCAACAGGTCCGGCAAACCGCTGAGTATCTATCACGTGAGGGCAGGCAGTCCATGAAGAAAGACCTTACCGAGAAACAGGAAAATATTTTCGAATTTATTAAAGAAGCAATTCGCGAATCGGGTTTTCCACCCACCGTGAGGGAGATAGGAGACCGTTTCGGCATTACGCCCAAGGGCGCCTATGACCACCTCAAGGCGATCGAAAAAAAGGGATTCGTCCGGTGTGCGCATAACAAGTCCCGGGCCATAGAGCTCCTGGCGGACCGGGACGAGGTGGTTCGCATTGACGCGGTCAACATACCGCTGGTGGGAAGGATCGCGGCGGGCGCGCCGCTATTCGCCGAGGAGAATATCGAGGACTTTCTCAGCTTTCCCGCCCCGGCCTTCTCCGGCGGCGATTTTTTCGCCCTTAAAGTGAAGGGCGATTCGATGATCGACGAGGGAATCCATGACGGAGATATCGCCATCATTAAAAAGCAGAACACGGCGCAGAATGGAGATATCGTCGCCGCACTCATAGAGGACGAGGCGACCCTGAAGATTTTCAAGAAGGCGGGCGGCAAAATCAACCTTATCCCCGCCAACAGCGCCTACCGGCCAATCGTCGTCGACGCGGTCGAGGTGCTGGGCAGGCTTGCGGGCGTATTCAGGAAGTACTGAACAATCGAACGGTTCCCCGGTAGGCTCCGCCGCGGCCGCACGGGTATTCTTGTTGACCTGAGGTGCGGAAAAGCCTACATTCATGACATTTCGCGGACATGTATCGACTGCGAGCGAATCTCACCGTAAGGAGCGCAGCCCATGGGCCGAAAATTTATCGACCTGAGCATCGCGATCGAGAACGGCATCCCGTCCGATCCGCCCCAGATGATCCCGAACATACAGTATATAACCCACGACGAAGGTGCGGGGCAGATGATCCCCTTTTTCCCCGGCATAGATCCGGCCAGGGACCTGCCGAACGGGAAGGGCTGGGCGCTCGAGATGATCACGCTCACCACGCATTCCGGAACACACCTCGACGCCCCCTGGCATTACCATCCCACGATGAGCGGCGGACTCAAGGCGCTCACCATCGACGAGGTGCCGCTTGAATGGTGTACGGGCAACGGCGTCAAACTTGATTTTCGGGAATTTCCCGACGGTTATCCCGTTACGGCCGCGGACATGGCGGCGGCGTTCTCGAAGATGGACTATACGCTCAAGGAGGGCGATATCGTGCTGGTGAATACCGGCGCCGACGCCTACTGGGGCCAGGGGGAATACCTCATGCGGGGCTGCGGTATGGGCCGCGAGGCGACGCTGTGGCTCTGCGAGCGCGGCGTGCGCGTGGTGGGCACCGATGCCTGGAGCTGGGACCGGCCGCTGCCGCTCATCGCGCAGGAATTTCAGAAAAACGGCGATTCTTCGATTATCTGGGAGGGGCATTTCGCCGGCATAGAGCGAGGGTACTGCCATATCGAAAAGCTTACTAATCTGGACAAGCTCCCTCCCTTCGGTTTCACCGTGTTCTGCTTCCCGATAAAAATTAAGGACGCAAGCGCGGGATGGATTCGGGCGGTCGCCGTTGTTGAGGAGTGATCGGGGAAAAGGCTTGACAAAATCGGCCGATAAAATCCATGCTTTTTCGTTAAGGACGCACGATGATATTCGCAAAGGGAAACCTGGGTTTTTTTCTGGCCTTTCTGCTGATTGGCGGGGTGCTGGGTTCGGCCCTTGGAACGCTGGTCGTAAGGCTTTTCCCCGCGCTCCAGGTCATCAATACCAGCCTGACGGGGCCGATCTCGCTCAATCTTGAGATCATCAGCTTCGGCATCAGGCTGAATCTTTCGGCTATCGCCGGTATGATTGTCGGGGTCCTTATTTTTCGTAAGGTATAGTTTAGACGTACGGCCGCACCCGCGGCTATCACGCGGATCCGTCGCATTCAGGCGGGAACCGTATAACATAAACCGGACTTGTGCCGGTTGCCGCCGACCTTGTGTGATATGAACTCTGCTACAGGATCGTCTCGCGGCACGGGTGTGCGCTGCGTCGGTGCGCGGTGAAACGGGCGCGTTATGTGTCGTTTACCGGCCGGCAGATGAAATTAATCCGTCACTTTATTAAATACAAGGGGGTACCGTACATTGTCAGTGGTATCGATGAAAGCGCTTCTGGAATCGGGTGTTCATTTCGGGCACCAGACGAGGAGATGGAATCCGCGGATGTCCCAGTTTATCTTTACGGCCCGCAACGGGATCCATATCATAGATCTGCAGAAAACGATGCAGCGGCTCAAGATTGCTTACGCCGCGATGAAAGAGGTATCGGCAAACGGGGGGAAGGTGCTCTTTGTCGGGACCAAGAAACAGGCCCAATCCGCGATCGAGGAATTCGCGCAGAAATGCGGCATGTACTTCGTGGCGGAGCGCTGGCTTGGAGGGCTTCTCACCAACTTCAACACGGTGAGCAATTCGATCGAGCGCCTGAAGGGCCTGGAGAAAATGTCAGAAACCGGCTCATGGGACGCGGAAACCAAGAAAGAAATCTTGGACCTCACGCGCGAGCTTGCCAAGAAGCACAAGGTGCTAAAGGGCATCAAGGAAATGGCGAAACTTCCCGATGCGCTCTTTATCATCGACCCCAAGCGGGAGGCGATCGCCGTTAACGAAGCGCGCAAGCTCGGCATTCCGATCTTCGCGGTCGTGGACACCAACTGTAATCCCGAAGAGATCGATTACCCGATCCCGGGTAATGATGACGCCATACGCGCGATCGCGCTCTTCCTCGAGGTGATGTCGCGGGCGATTGTCGAGGGCCAGTCCGGCGGCCAGACCGACGGAGTCGAGGTGATCGAGGAGGTCGAGGCAGAGCCGGAGATAGCCGGCGAAGCGGTCGGCGAAGCGGCCGGCGAAGCGACCGGCGTAGCCGCGGAGACCACGGAAGAGGGCGACGCGAAGACCAAGTCCGCCGTTGAGGCGAAGGAGCAGTACCGAAAGAAATACGAGGACCAGTACGACGCCGACGAAAAGACCTCGTGGTAAGTCGGCTTTCGTTTTATCAACAGATTGGAGGAGAGAGAGAACGTGGCTGATATAACATCCGACATGATTAAGGAGTTGAGGGAGAAGACGCACGCGGGCATGCTCGACTGCAAGAAGGCTCTCATGGAGTGCGGCGGCGATATTGACAAGTCGGTCGAGTACCTGAGAAAGAAGGGCCTCGCGTCGGCGAACAAGAGAATGGGCCGTGAGGCCCGCGAGGGGATCATCGCTTCATATATTCACAACAACAGCAAGCTCGGCGTACTTCTCGAGCTAAACTGCGAGACCGACTTTGTCGCCAAGAATGCTGATTTCCAGGAGCTGGCGAAGGAGATTTCCATGCAGGTTGCGGCCTCGAGTCCGCTGTACGTGGACATCCAAGACGTGCCCGCCGAGGAGCTGGAGAAAGAGAAGGTGATCTACCGCGACCAGATGAAGGACTCGGGAAAACCCGAACAGGTGGTCGAGAAGATCGTGGAAGGCAAAATCAAGAAATTCTACACCGACGTCTGCCTCCTCGAGCAGGAGTATATCAAGGACTCCAAGCTGACCATCCGCGATCTCATCAAGAACAGAATCGCCACCTACGGCGAGAACATCACAGTCGGAAGGTTCGTGCGTTACAAGATAGGAAAATAACAATGGAACCCTCGACAGACCGGCCGAATCTCAAGTACCGGCGCATCGTCGTTAAGATAAGCGGCGAGGCGCTCGCGGGCGAGGATCGTTTCGGCATCAATCCGGAAACGGTTAAGAGGATCGCCCGCGAAGTCGCCGAGGTCTACCGGCTCGGAGTGCAGGTTGCGGTGGTCGTCGGGGGGGGGAACATCTTCCGCGGCTCGGTCGGCAAGGCACTGGGCATGGAGCAGACCACCGGCGATTACATGGGCATGCTCGCGACGGTGATAAACGCGCTTGCCATGCAGGACGCACTGGAGAAGCTCGGAGCGCCGACGCGCGTGATGACGGCCTTCGAGATGCGCGCGGTCGCCGAGCCGTACATACGGCGCCGCGCTATTCGTCACCTCGAAAAGAATCGCGTGGTGATCCTCTCGGCCGGCACGGGTAATCCCTTCTTTACGACCGATACCGCCGCGGGCCTGCGCGCCATCGAGATCGGGGCCGAGGTGCTGATGAAGGCGACGAAAGTTGACGGCGTCTACGATTCGGACCCCGAGAAAAACACCGGCGCCAGGAAGATTGACGCGATCGGATATCTCGAGGTAATCGAGAGGCAGCTGCGGGTGATGGATCTGACCGCAATATCGCTCTGCATGGACAACCACCTGCCGATTATCGTGTTCAATCTCCTGGATGCGGACTCAATAAGAAAGGCCGTAACGGGCCAGACCATAGGAACAACCATATCCTGAAATCACCGGAGGACAGGAATAATGATCGACGACATAATTACTGACACGGAAGAGCGGATGACCAAGAGCATCAGGGCGCTCGAAAAGGAATTCGGCTCGATCCGCACCGGGCGGGCCAATCCTTCACTCTTCGACGGAATACGCGTAAACGTATACGACTCCATGATGCCGCTCAACCAGCTCGCGACGATTTCATGTCCAGAGCCTCGCCTGGTGGTGATACAGCCGTGGGACCGGAGCAATCTCACGGCCGTGGAGAAGGCGATTCTCAAATCGGACCTCTCGTTGAATCCCAACAACGACGGTAACCTGATACGAATCCAGATCCCCGACCTGACCGAGGAGCGCCGCAAAGAGTACGTCAAACTGGCCAAGCAGAAGGCGGAGGAGTGCCGGGTGTCCATTCGCAACGTGCGGCGTGACTCGAACGATATGATAAAGGACCTCGAAAAACAGAAGGAAATATCGGAAGACGATTCGAAGGCGGCCGTGGCGCGAATACAGAAGATCACCGACAGGTTCACCGAAGAGGTGCAGAAGCTGACCGACAATAAAGAGAAGGAGATCAGCCATATTTGATTCCGGCATTTCCCCCGGGGTGTCCGGTTCGGTTACGGGGCCGATTTACCACATAACCGGGGCGCCCGGGGCCTGTCCCCGGCGTTCATCGACGTGGCCGTTTGTACCGGCCGGGATATTCCGGGAGCATTCGTGTATCCGTAATGAACAATTCCACCCATACGGCATGAAATGAAAGAGTATGCACGTCTCATCGACCGGGACAGGGTTCCGCGCCACGTTGCCATTATTATGGATGGCAACGGACGCTGGGCGAAAAAGCGTTCTCTCCCGCGCGTTGAAGGCCATCGGAGGGGCGCGCAGGTAATAGAGTCGCTGATGGACACCGCGATCGGCCTGGGGATAGGGGTCGTTTCGCTGTACGCGTTTTCAACCGAGAACTGGTCCAGGCCGAAGGACGAGATAGCCGGCATCTGGAGACTGCTTGAAATGTTCTTCGAGGCCAATATTGAGAAGATTAAAAAAAAGGGTGTGAGGCTGCGCCACTCGGGCTCCATGCGGCATCTCCCGGCATCGACCAGGCGCATTATCGAGGATTCGGTCGGCCAGACGCGCAACAACAGGATTATCACCCTCAACTTCTGCCTTAATTACGGCGGCCGCCAGGAGCTTCTCGACGCCGTTAATGGCTGGGCGGCATCGCGCAAACATGAAGAAAAGCTATCGGAACGGGCGCTCGAGCGGCACCTGTACACTGCCGGACTGCCCGACGTCGATTTATTGATACGGACCAGCGGGGAGCATCGAATCAGCAATTTCCTGCTCTGGCAGGTCGCCTATGCTGAAATGATATTCACCAGGGTGCTCTGGCCGGATTTTAAACCGCGCCATCTTTACCGGATGATTTACGAATACCAGCAGAGAGACAGGAGGTTTGGCGGACTATGAACGAAACATCGACGCGAATACTCAGTGCGGCTGTGGCGCTGCCGGTTTACTGCTTCCTGGTGGTCGCCGATCTATTCTACTCGCTCCCCATTCTGATCGCCTCGCTCATCGTTTCACTGGGTTGTCTCTACGAGTATTATCAGATAAGTTCCCGCGACGACGGCAACAGGCCGTTTATCATTACGGGCATGGTCATGGCTGCGGCCGTAAATATTATCATGTATCTCTATGCGTTCGGGAAGGTCTACGGGTATGCGGCCTATGTTCAGCCCTTCGACGCACGGTTGGCTTTTGCGGTGCTTGCGATAGGGCTGCCGATAATTTTCACGATCCATATTTACAAGCGGCCCGTGGCCGGCGGCATCTATTCGCTCGCAACGACGGTCTTCGGTGTGGTATTCGTCGCGTTCCTGTTTTCGCACATCATACTCCTGAAGGCTCTCAAGGACGGCTATATCTATGTGCTTATCCTCAATGCCGTCGTCATGCTGAACGATTCCGGTGCGTATTTCGGCGGTGTATATTTCGGCAGTCACAAAGCGGGCTTCAAGGTGTCCCCCAACAAGTCCTGGGAGCAGCCTGGTGCTCGAGTCCTTTTTCGGCAAGAGCCTTTTCACTATGATCGAGGCGACGATCATCGGTATCGTGCTCAGCGTGGTCGGAAATATCGGAGACCTTGCGGAATCCGCGATCAAGCGCGACGGATCGATCAAGGACTCCGGTTCGCTTATCCCCGGGCATGGGGGAATCTGGGACGTGTTCGATTCCATGATCGTGACACTTCCGCTTTTTTACTATTACCTTGTGCTCAAGGGCGTCCAGTAAGCCCGCGGCACGATGTCCGTATCGGTCAGCATCCTGGGCTCAACCGGGTCCATCGGCGTTTCGGCGCTCCGGGCGATCCGTTCGCAGGGCGACGAGTTCAGGGTGTATGGGCTCTCGTGCAACCGTAACACTGAGCTGCTCGGGGAGCAGATCGAGGAGTTTCATCCCGCGGTGGTGGCCGTCGCATCGAACGATGGTTCGCACGAGTGCTGCGAGAAGCTGCGGCGCCGTTTCCCGCGGGTCGAGTTTTTTGACGGAGCGGACGGCGTTCTCGAGCTTGCCCGGCGCGATGTCGACATAGTCCTTTCGGCGATCGTCGGCGCGGCGGGGCTGCGCCCGACACTCGAGGCCGTGCCGTACACACGCCGGATCGCCCTTGCCAACAAGGAAACGCTGGTCATGGCGGGCGGGCTTTTCATGGATAAAATACGAGAGCACGGGGTGGAGCTCATCCCCGTGGACAGCGAGCACAGCGCAATATTCTCGCTGATCGAAAATCTTGATTTTTCCGATGTCGAGCGCATCATCCTCACCGCTTCCGGGGGAAGCCTCCGCGACCGCAACGCCGAAGATCTTGTCGGCGTAACGCCGGGAGAGGCGCTCAATCATCCGACCTGGAGCATGGGAAGCAAAATAACGATCGATTCGGCCACGCTCATGAACAAGGGTCTCGAGGTGATCGAGGCGCATCATCTTTTCGGTGCTCCCTACGACGCAATCGACGTGCTGATACATCCGGAGAGCGTCATTCACTCGATGGTGGAAACAATAGACGGATCGCTGTACGCGTTACTTGGCGTTCCGGACATGGCGCTGCCCATACTTAATGCGCTCTCGTATCCGGAGAGACGGCGCAATCCTTTCGGCCGACTCAGGCTCGAGGACCTCGGCGGCCTTCATTTCAGGACGCCGGACGCGCGCCGCTATCCAGCGCTCGCGTTATGCTATGGCGCGGGCCGCGCCGGGGGGACGACCCCGGCCGCGCTCAACGGCGCGAACGAAACGGCCGTCGCCCTCTTCCTGGAGCATAAAATCGGGTTCACCGACATCGTGCGCCTGGTCGAGGAGGCGCTGGCGCTTCACCGGCCGGTTGAGGAGCCGGACATTGATGATATTTTCCAGGCCGACGCCTGGGCGAGGGAAGCCGTACAAACTATTCTGAGAGGTTAATGATGGCGACACTTACATACATACTGGCCGCGGTGATCCTTCTAGGGTTGTGCATTTTCGTGCACGAGCTCGGTCACCTTCTGGGCGGCAGGATGGTTGGCATAAAGGCGAGAGTCTTCTCCATCGGTTACGGTAAGGGCTTTATTAAAAAAAAGATCGGGGATACCACATATCAGCTCACGCTGATTCCGTTCGGGGGCTACTGTCAGTTCTACGGGGAAGACCCTTCCGAGGACCGCAAGGGCGAATCGTATGAATTTCTCTCCGCCCACCCGCTCAGGCGCGTGGTCACCGTAATTATGGGGCCGCTCTTTAATCTCTTCTTCGGGATCATCCTTTTTTTCATGATGAACATGATCGGGTATGACGTCGAGACCAACAGAGTGATCATCCCCGACTACTTCACGCAGGGGGAGTATGTCTCCCCGGCATACACGGCGGGCATACGAAGCGGCGATGCGATTGTCGGCATCAATGCAAAAAAGATTTCCTCATTTCAGGATATTCAGAACTCGGTCGTTTTTTCGGACGGCCTTCCGGCGGCGATACGGGTGTTGCGCGATGGCAGGACGATGGAGTTCACCGTAACGCCAAAACGCTTCGCCGCGAAAGGATATTACACGCTGGGTGTGATGCCCTACGGCGAGAGGGTGCTCGTGGTTCGAAGCCTCGAGGACGAGGCGGCCCACGGCGCCGGGATGCGGCAGTATGACGAGGTGAAGGCACTTGATGGCCGGCCGGTTAAAACCCCGGCCGATTTCACCGGGTATATCCGGGCGAATGCCGGTAAAGAAATTGTAATGAAGGTGGTCAGGGGCGGGAGGGAGATGGAGATTCCCGTGAAACCGCGCCTCAAGGAGACAATTTCGATTCAAGAGTTCGAGGATGCCCGGTTTAAAAAAGAGAAGATCGAGATTACTACGGACAAGCTGGATCTTGTGAGAAACGGCATCGCGCGGGGGAGCGTAAAGATAAACGGAGAGCGGGTGCTTTCGCTCGGCGATTTCCAGAAGCGCCTGGAAAGGAACCGCGGGAGAGTCGTGCGGCTTGAAACGGCCGGTGGAAGCTACACGGGGCGCATCGCCTATGAAAAGTTCGGCTTCATCGGCGTGGAGACGGGGGTCGCGCCGGAGATGGTACCGCTGCGATTCGGCATCGCGGACGGCTTCGTGAAATCGCTCGTCGATCCGTATGATTTCATCGTCATGAATATCAAGGGTATCGGCATGCTCTTCGCCGGCGAGCTCGATGTGCGGCAGAATCTCTCGGGGCCGATACGGATCGCGAAGATCGCCGGAGACACGGCTTACTATCGCGGGCTGTCGGCCTTCATCATCCTGATGGCGAAGATATCGATCATACTCATGGTGATGAACCTGCTTCCGATCCCGGCGGTCGACGGGAGCTTTATTATCTTCTTTATCTATGAAGCGATCAAAGGAAGTCCGATAAACCAGAAGGTGCTCGAGAAGATACAGTTCGTGGGAATAGCGCTCCTGATAATTCTGGGAGTGTTCGTGATATTCAACGACCTGAGCTTCTTTCCGTTCTTCCAGAAGCTCTTCCAGTAGAAGTCGGGTCGCACTCCGCTTCACCGGCGGGGTGCGCCTCGAACGGGCCGCCCCGTGCGGCGGAATGTTTCCGTTGGCTGTCGGTGTATACCGTGAGCGATTTTAGAAAAACAACGCGCGTCGTCAGTGTCCGCGGCCTCACGATCGGCGGCGGTCCGGTGTCGATCCAGTCCATGACGAACGTCCCGATCGAGGACGCGGCGGCGACCATCAACCAGATCGAGCGGCTCCGCGTGGCGGGCGCACAGCTCGTCCGCGTGGCCCTTCGTAACGAATACTCCCTCGAATATCTTAAAATCGTCCGCGCCGCGGTCGACATGCCGCTTTCCGCCGACGTGCATTTCAACCATCGCATCGCGATCGGCGCGATCGAGGCGGGCATCGACAAGGTGCGGATCAACCCTGGCAACATTGGAGACGACGCGAAGGTGCGCGAGGTGGTGCACGCCGCGAAAGAACGAGGGGTGCCGATCAGGATCGGTGTGAACGGCGGATCGATTGACCGGGTCAAGTATCCCGTTCTCGATGCCGAAAGCCTCGTGGCCTCGGCGATGGACCACGTGCGCATCCTCGAACACAATGATTTCTTTGACATCGTCGTGTCAATCAAGGCTTCAGACGTCCGTCTCACCGTGGAGGCCAACCGGCTCTTCGCCGCGACCGCGCCGTACCCGCTCCATGTCGGGCTCACCGAGGCCGGATATGGGCTTTCGTGCGTCGTATACAGCTCGGCGGCGATCGGTGCACTTCTCCTCGACGGAATCGGCGACACTATCCGGGTCTCCATGACCGGCGATCCGGTGGAGGAGGTGGTCGTCGCAAAGAAGATACTGGAGGCCGCGGGTTTGCGGACGGCGCCGGTGCGCATAATCGCCTGCCCGACCTGCGGCCGCACCGACCCGTCGCTGGACCTGCTTTCGCTCGCGCAGGAGGTTGAACGCGAAATCGAGGGACGTTTCGGAAAATCGCTCGAGCTTTCCGGCCGCGGAATCGTCGTCGCCGTGATGGGTTGCGAGGTTAACGGACCGGGCGAGGCGGCCCACGCCGATGCGGGCATCGCCGGGGGGCGCGGAGGGGCCATGCTGCTTTTCTCACGGGGGAAAAAACCGCGCAGAATCACTTCGGGCGAGGCGGTGCGTGCTCTCGCCGACGAGGTGGAGCGCATAGTGCAGGAGGGATCGGAATGAAGAAAGCGAAAGCCGAAGAAAGAAATTTTATTTTTCCGAAAGGCTTCCTCTGGGGAAGCGCGTCCTCGGCCTTCCAGGTCGAGGGCGGATGCGCCCATCACGATTTTTATGACTGGGCTCTCCAGGGAAAAATAAAGGACGGCACCAGCCCGATCGACGCCGTGCGCTTCTGGGAATACTACAAGGGCGACATCACGCTAATGAAGAAAATGAACCACAACGCGGCCCGCATCGGCATCGAGTGGGCGCGGATCGAACCGTCCGAGGGGGCGTTCGACGATAAAGCGCTCGCGCACTATCGGGCGATCCTCAGGGAGATGCGCACGGCGAAGATCAGCCCCATGGTCACCCTGCACCATTTCGCCAACCCCATGTGGCTGGTGCGCATGGGGGGCTGGGAGAATCCCCGCACCGTCGGGTATTACCATCGCTTCGTGAGAAAAGCGGTGGAATCGCTCGGAGACCTCGTCGACATCTGGAATACGATCAACGAACCGTCCGTTTATGCCGTCGCGGCCTATCTCTTCGGGGAGTTCCCTCCGGGGAAGAAGAGCTTCCGTCTGTGCCTCCGGGTGATGGACGTTATGATCGAGGCGCACGTTCAAGCTTACGCAACGATACATGAAATCCATGATAAAAAGAACTGGAGAACGGCACGGGTGGGAATAGCCAAGCACCTGCGCACATTCGACCCTCTGAATCAAAAAAGCGTACTCGACCGCACCGCGGCGCGCATCATGGATAGATACTTCAATAATCGATATCTTGAAAAAATCAGCGTGAAGGGACGCACGATGGACGTGCTCGGGATAAACTATTACTCGGGCGACCTGGTGAAGTTCCCGATGAAGATGCTCACCCGCCCGGAACTTCCGAAGAACAAGCTTGGCTGGGACCTCTATCCCGAGGGTTTGTACCGTGTCGTCAGGCGATACTGGGAATTGTACCGGCTGCCGATTTACATCACCGAAAACGGCACCTGCGAGGACGGCGACGATATACGCCCGCGGTATATTCTCGACCATCTCTATCAGCTTCGCCGCGCCATCGCCGAGGGTGTGGACATCGCCGGCTACTATCACTGGTCAACCCTTGACAACTTCGAACTGGTCGACGGGCTTATGTCGCGCTTCGGCCTTGTTCACGTGGACCACGATCATCCGAAGCGCAAGCGCACGATCAAGCGTAGCGGTCGCATGTACGGCGAGATAGCGCGCTCGGGCGGCATCACCGAAGGCATCGTACGGAAATATGTGCCCGACTGGCGGCCTTAGCCACGCGCTTACGGTTCCGGCGCGTTTCGTCGACATCCCCGGGGGGATGTACGCTATCGGTATCGACGGGGCGTTCATTTCGGAAATTGAACGCCGCGATTTCGGCGAGGATCTTCCGGTCGCGTATATAGCCGCGGCAGTGCCGCGCCGGCCGGTACATTTGAAGGGTGTGCGTGTTTCGCGTTTCCTCGTTGCGGCCGCCGAGTTCGAGGAATTCGTCGATGCCACGGCGTTCGTTACCGAGGCCGAGCGCGAGGGTTGGGGGTGGACCTGGGAGGGCGGGTGGACGAAGAGGGACGGCCTTTCGTGGCGCCGTCCCTTTGGAGGTGAAGTCGATAAGGATTACTGGAGCAGGCGCGCCTTTATGCCTGCACTTCAAGTTAGCTGGAATGACGCGGACGCCTGGTGCCGATGGCTGTCGGATGTAAGCGGCAAGAGCATCCGCCTGCCGTTGGAAACCGAATGGGAGACCTTCGGCCTTCTCACCGGAGTTCGGTCAATACGCGAAATCCCTGATGACGAATCAAGGATCGCCGTGGATACGGCCGGGGACTTTTTTAGAATGCTTTCCGGGATATTCTCCGCGAACGCGGCCCTTCATCCGACCGGAGTATTGTGGGAGTGGACGGCGGACTGGTTCAGGGCTTATCCCGGCGGCGGTCCCGACGCCGATTACGGCGAGGTGTACCGGGTTCTTCGCGGCGGTTCGCTCGCCAGTCACCCGCTGCAGCGCTGCCGTGAATACCGCTTCCGTCGCTGTCCCACGGCACGAAGCCCCTTCTACGGTTTCCGCTTTGTCCTTGGCTGAACTCCGGCCGCGATTCCGTCGCCTATCACGTCGGTCATGAAATTGCGGAAATCCCTGTCCTCGATCTTCATCGCGGCCATGAGGCCGAGCTTTTTGTACTGCAGCATGCCCTCGGCAACCGACGCCAGCAAGAGAGAAAGCATCAGTGGATCGACCTTCCTGAATTCTCCCGCCGCGATTCCCGCGCGCACGGTTTCGGACATGAGCCTAAGTATCTCGGCCATCTTTTCGGCGATGGTCTCCCGGCCGCTTTCCCCCTCGGCGTCGAACTCGGCCTTGTATTCCATGAGGATGTTGTAGTAGTCGCCGTTCCGGTAAAAGAACTCCATGTACGAATCGAAGGTCGAGATGAGCTTCTGGGGATTGCTTTTTCGCCGCGCCATGCCTCCCGAGAATTTCGCAAGAAGCATCTCGATCGCCTCGATGCAGATGGTCGTGTAGATGTCGCGCTTGTTTTTGAAGTGGAAATATATTGCTCCGGTGGTCAGCCGGGCTTTGGAGGCTATGGTGCGTATAGAGATGCCGCTGTAGCCGAACTTCAAGAAAAGATGCCGCGAGACCTGGAGTATTTTTTCTTTATTGTTGTTCTTCATTGGTGTAAGCTCGTGTGGTGATGTGCGCGCGTTGGCGTGCGGATAGATGCATAACACTGTTATGCTTCCGTGTCAAGTGATATAATGGCCGGCATGTCGGATACAATAGATTTGTTGCTTTGCCAAGAATCATTGCGAGCCCCGGCCTTATCGGTGCGAGGCAATCTCATGCAGTATCTGTTTTTTTGCCTATGACTTGTCGCCTTTTGAGATCTCCACGTCGGCCTGCGGCCTCCTCGCGATTACATTTTTGTCAGTTGCGCAACAGGTCGAATGTTCGATCCGGGCATACCGGGCTTACTCCATAATTTGACGGGAGGTCACCGTGAAAAAACGCGTTGTCATTACCGGCGGTACCGGCTTTATCGGAGCCGCCCTGTGCGCCGAGCTTGACACGGCCGGCTACGAGCTTGTCGTGCTTTCGCGGGGAGAGGGGGCCGAAGGCGGCGGAATGCGCAGGGTCCGATGGGACGCGCGCAGTCCGCGGGGCTGGGTGCACGAGGTCGACGGGGCCTTCGCGGTCGTAAATCTCGCCGGCGACAACATCGGCTCGGGAAGATGGACGGCGGGGAAGAAGCGGGCGATCCGCGAGAGCCGTATTGAAGCGGGGATGGCCGTCACCGCGGCCGTTTCAGCAGCGAAAGCAAAGCCGAAAATCGTGCTGCAGGCCTCGGCGACCGGGTGGTACGGTAACCGGGGGGATGAGCGGCTTGCCGAGGATTCGGCGCGGGGAGATGGATTTCTGCCATCGGTCGCCCGCGAGTGGGAGGATTCAACCGCGGAGGTAGAGGACTACGGCGTGCGGCGCGTGGTCGTGCGGACAGGTGTGGTACTCGGGCGCGGCGGGATGCTCGAGCGCGCGGCGCTTCCGTTCAGGCTCTTCGCGGGTGGAATTCCCGGCGGCGGCCGGCCATGGTTTTCGTGGATACATCTGCGCGACGCCGTACGGGCCATCCGCTTTCTCATGGAGCGGAAGGACGCACGGGGAGTGTACAATCTCACCTCGCCGGGTCCGGTGCGGGCCGCCGAATTTTACCGTTCGCTTGGCGGGGCGCTTCACCGTCCCGTCTGGTTGCCGGTCCCGGCCTTCGCGCTCCGGGTCGCCTTCGGGGAGATGGCGCGCGAGCTGATGCTTTCGGGGCAACGGGTGCTGCCGGAGCGGCTGCTCGGGGCCGGGTTCGGGTTTGAGTATCCGGATCTCGAACAGGCGCTTGCGGAAATATTTGGGGGATGACGTGATGAGAATGCACGCCGGGAAGGGTCCGGCTAGCCCTTTGCCATCGTGCCCCGGTTGCGCAAAATCGCGTACTCGAAGCCGTCGATCAGCACGTAAAAAGAAGCAGCATTGATGTTCTCCGAGAGCGCGTTCACCTTCCAGACCGTCGTCCCGTCGGTGAAAATGATGGTGACCTCCACCTCGGTGGCCGTGCCGCGCTTGGCCTCCAGGATGTTGGCGCGGTAATCGACGAGCTTGATTTTATCGATCTCCGGGAAAAGGGGCATGAGCGCCTTTTTCAAAACGCGGGCGAGCGCGTCGACGGGCCCGTTGCCGGTCGAGGCCTCGTGGATATGCCGGCCGTCGGCCTCGATCTGCACCGTGGCCTCGGGGTCGATGCCGTTGTCGATGAGCTTGTAGCCTCCGACCACCTTGAACGGCGGTTCGTAGCGGTCGAGCGAGCGGGTTATCGTTAGCTCGCGGGTGGCGTCGTGTATTTCGTAATTGAGCATCGGATTCTCCAGGGACCTATTCTTCGGCGGAGCTGTTCTCTTCGTCATATGTATATTCGAGCGTCAGGACCAGCGAGCCTGCGGCATCGAGCTGTTTTTCCTTTACCTTGTTCCCATCCCTGTAAATCATTATCTTGATGTACGTAGATGCAGCATCGCGGGTTGCCAGCACCTCAACGCCGTCCAGCTCCTCGATTTCCACGTTGAATTCCCATACTGTCCCGTTCAGGATAACATCCGCCCCGCCGATCGAATTTGTCGGACCGCCATCAACGATGTAATGGCCGGTGAAGGTCTGATCGCTCAGAACGCGAATCTGGATGGGATCCTTGGGGAGGTCGCTGCACCGCGGGGCAAAGAGAATTGCCGCGAACAGGACGAAAAATATATAAAATGCCGGATTTTTCATGGTCGACGCGGATACGTGATTAACGATACGCCCCGTTATTCTTTAGTATGCGGGTGTCATCGGAATTGTCATTCCATCCCCCGATAACCGAAAAAGTAATGGCGTTTGCACGGGGCTGTCAACTAAATTACCGTAGACGATACAGTATATGACCGATAAACCCGAACTCCTCGCCCCCGCGGGCTCTCCTGAAACCTTTGTTGCCGCCTTCAAGGCGGGGGCCGACGCCTTCTACCTCGGCGCGGCCGATTTCAACGCCCGAAAGCGCGCCCGCAACTTCTCGCGCGAAGAGCTGAAGGAGGCGACGCTCTTCGCGCACCGGAACGGCAGGCGCGTCTACATCACCCTGAACACCCTCCTCTACGACGACGAGTTCTCCGGCGTCATCGACCTCCTCTCATTTCTCGAGGAGATCCGCATCGACGGCGTCATCGTGCAGGACCTCGGGCTTCTCGCCCTGCTCCGGGACCACTTCCCGGCACTGCCGATCCACGCCTCCACGCAGATGTTCTGCCATAACTCGCAGCAGGCCAGGTATCTTAAAAACGCCGGGGCGAGCCGCATAATCCTCGCGCGCGAGCTCACCCTTGAGGAAATCCGCTCGGTCGCGGCCGCGGTGCCGATGGAATACGAGGTCTTTGTCCACGGTGCCATGTGTTTTTCCTTTTCCGGGTGCTGTCTTTTTTCATCCTATCTCCACGGCGATTCGGGAAACCGGGGGCGATGCCGCCAGCCGTGCAGAAGGCCCTATGACGCTGGCGGCGGCGCCGTGTATCCTTTTTCGATGAAGGACCTTTCGGCCTCCTCGTTCATCGGCGAGCTTGTCGCGTCGGGCGTGTCGGCATTTAAAATCGAAGGAAGGCTTCGCAACGCGGCGTACGTATCGCGTGTCGTGGGAATGTATCGCGCCCTTATAGATGGAGCGGCGGCCGGGGGAGCGTTGCATCGGGCGGAGAACCGCGCTGCGCCCGGCCAGCGGGAATCGAGCGGCGGCTATTTCCGCGGGCGGGAGTATAACCGCCTGGTCGCCGCGGAAAAGGCGGGAAGCTCGGGCGAACTCGTCGGCGAGGTGGTATCGGTCAAAGGATCAGAACTCGTATTCGCGTCCGAATCGGAGATAGCAAAGGGCTCGCGTCTGCGCGTGGTCGACGGGGAGGGGAAAATGCTGCACGAGGGGACGCTCCTGGATTTTGCCCGACCGCGCGCGGGGCTTTACGAATGGAAACTCACGAAGCGAATGCCGCGCGCTTCGCGCATGCTGATCTATCACACCGGGGAGAGCAGGGCCTTCAGGGACTGGCCGGCCATACGGCGAGAGGCCGGCATGCATAAATATATACCACTGCGCCTGGAGGTCGCTCTTTCCGCAACGGAATGTACGGTGAGGGCGCACGCCGAGGATTTTGAACATATGGAGTTCTCGTGGCCTGTCGATACGGAGCCCGCACGGACAGAGGAAATGAACGATGCGAAGATCAGGGGGCTGTTCGCTCAGCCGGACCGCCACCCGTTCAGGGTCGGGGAGTGCGTGGTCCGTCTCGAGTCCGGCATCTTCCTGCAGCTTGGCGTGCTCAAGGCGATCAGGCGGGATTTTTTTGGGAGGGCATACGAGGGATGGAGGCAGATGATCGATCGCCGCGACGCCGCGAGGAAAGAAACGATTATACGTAGTATTGAATCGATACAGAACGCGTCGCGTACCGACGAGCGGCTGTATTTCGAATACGCCAATCTGGAAAGCGGCGAGCCTTGCGATTTCAGGATCATCGAATTTGAATCCATGGATGCGGCCGCGCAACCCCGTCCGGAGGAGGTCGTATTGCTCCCGCTCTTCGTTTCCGAGGAGCGGCTGCCCGGCATGCACGATGCGATCGCCGGGCTCATTGCGGGCGGGAACCGCCGGTTCATGATCCCGACCTACGGCTGGATTGAATTCTTCAGCCGCTATGACGGCGTAGAGCTTTTCGGCGGGCCCTTTTTGTACGCGGCGAATTCAATGGCGTACGCGCGAATCGTTTCGAAGGGAGTCCGCAATTTCACTGTGTCGCCCGATATGCATAACGAACGGGTTGTGACAATCAGGTACAGGGGACACCTCCTGCCGCGCGCCTTCCGGAAGGAGCTCATGGCGACGCGCCTTCGGCTGCCCGATACCTGCTACCGTGGCGCGAAGTCGACCATCCGTATCGCGCGCTATGCCGAGTACGATGTCGCCTACGAGGCCAATAAGTGATTGACCAGGGAGAGCGGACACCGGAACCTTTGTTGAGAAAGGTATGCGATGAAAATTGCGAGCTTTAATGCAAATTCGATTCGGGCGAGGCTCCCCATCCTTACCAGATGGCTTGCCGATCATTCGCCCGATGTGCTGTGCGTACAGGAGACCAAGGTCCGCGACGAAGAGTTCCCCGCCGCAGAAATCCGGTCGGCCGGATACCATGTCGTGTATAAAGGAGAAAAATCATATAACGGCGTCGCCATTATAAGCCGACTTCCGCTGGATACGGTCTGGTACGGCTTCGACGGTGCGGGTGAGGACGAGGGCTCGCGCCTCGTCGCGGGCGTCTTTGCGGGAGTGCCGGTCGTCAACACCTACATCCCCCAGGGCACGGACCCGTCGTCTGAGAAGTTCGCGTACAAGCTTCACTGGTTCGAGCGGCTGCGGGAATTTTTCGATGGCCGCTTTTCGGCTAACGATCCGCTCGTCTGGACGGGCGATTTCAATGTGGCCCCCGAAGCGCTCGACGTGCACGATCCGAAGCGGCTGCTCGGACAGGTGGGGTTTCATCCCGACGAGCACCGGGCGCTCGCGCATGTAAAGGATTGGGGTTTCGTCGATGTTTTTCGGGCGCACCGTCCGGGACCGGGCGAATACACGTTCTGGGACTACCGGGTACGCGACGCCGTCGCGCGCGGCCTTGGATGGCGCGTGGATCATATCTGGGCGACCGTTCCGCTGGCGGACCGTTCGATAAACGCCGGTATTGATGCCGGGCCGCGCATGGCCGAACGACCTTCCGATCATACATTCATATACGCGGAGTTTGATGGATGGACCGGGGCGTACCGTGCACGAAAGTGAAAGAGCGCGGGTGATTAATACCGCTGAAATGAGCGAGAGCCGGAAGATGGAGCTTGCCTCCCTGGCGTCGATGGTGTTCATCTGCATGCCCGTACGGCGTATCGACGCTGATGTGCTCGATCTCATCGGCCGGTACCGTTTCAACCTTGAAATCGGTATCGATCATTACGCGCTCGACCGCTTTCCGCCGGCCCATTTCGCCGATCTCGCCGAAACGTTCAACCGCCTCGGCATCGCCATGACCGTGCACGCGCCCTTTCACGAGCTTTTCCCCGGTGCGCCCGACCGGCTGGTGCGCGGGGCGGCGATCGCCCGGCTCGACGCGGCATTCGATCTCATGGCGGTCTTTACGCCGTGTTCCGTGGTGATGCACCTGAATCACGAAAACCGGCGATTCGGTTTCGTCGCCGACGAATGGTTCGCGCATATCGTGCCGGCGCTAGAGCGCTACGCCGGACGCTGCCGCGACATGGGGGCGGTCCTCGTGCTCGAAAACGTGTACGAGGAGGGCCCCCGGGCGATGGTGCGCGTCCTGGAGGCGCTCGTTGGCAGAGATGTCTTCCATTGTGTTGACGTCGGGCACCAGAACGCCTTCTCGGAAACGAAGCTCGGGGACTGGCTTGCCGCAACGGGGCCATATATACGCCAGTTCCACCTGCACGACAACGACGGCACGGGTGACGCGCACGGGCCGATCGGGACCGGTACGGTCCGGTTCGATCTTGTTGCGGATTTTATCCGAAGGATGGATGTCCGGCCCCTGATCACGCTCGAGCCGCATACCGTGGAGGACATCTGGCGGACGCTCGACGGCCTTGAGCGCTCGGGCATCGTGGAGGCGCTTTTGCGGTTTTAATCGGCACCGTATTTCAGGAAGAACAGGTGTGCCCTGGCGGCAAACGATGCTTTAGCGGAATAACAACTGGTGGGGGTGATGATATGACCGAAATACTGGTTACCGGCGGCGCCGGATATATCGGCAGCCACGTGGTCCGGGCTCTCTCGCGGATGAACTATACGCCGGTTGTTTACGATAATCTCGATGGAGGATTCCGCGACGCGGTGGAGGGTTTCGAGTTTATCAGGGGCGACATCGGTGACTATGATAAGCTCGCGCGCGTCTTGAAGCAACGCGATATCCGCTGTGTGATGAACTTCGCGTCATATATCGCGGTCGGGGAGTCTGTTGCCGATCCGCTTAAATATTACGATAACAACGTCGGTCGTACCATCGCTCTCTTCCGTGCGATGAAAGACTCCCGCGTTCATAATTTCATTTTTTCTTCCTCCGCGGCCGTTTATGGCGATCCCGATGCGGTGCCCATATCCGAGGAGAGCCCGCTTCGCCCATCGAGCCCGTATGGCCGGACGAAATTTTTCATCGAAGAGATGCTGCGCGACCTCGGGGTTTCCGATGGCCTTCAGTCGGTCAGTCTGCGTTATTTCAACGCGGCTGGCGCCGATTCTTCCGGCAATATCGGCGAGCGCCATGTGCCCGAAACGCATCTCGTCCCGCTGGTGCTTCGCGCGGCGATCGATCCAAGCTATGCAATCACCGTCTTCGGGCGTGATTATGATACGCCTGACGGAACGTGCATTCGCGATTATGTCCATGTGAACGACCTTGCCGATGCGCACGTGCTCGCGCTCCGGCGTCTGCTCGATGGGAAGGGTTCCGCCGTGTACAACCTTGGAAACGGCAGCGGATTCTCCGTGCTCGAGGTGATCGAATCGGCCCGCAGGATAACCGGGAAGCCCATCCGGGCGGTTGACGGACCCCGTAGAAGCGGCGATCCGGCGCGCCTTGTCGCCTCGTCGCGGCGGGCCGGAAACGAGCTCGGATGGAAACCCGCGTTCGCCGATATGGACGGCATTGTCGAAACGGCGTGGCAATGGGAGCGATCCGGCAAAAGGAGGGCCTATTGAGAATATGCCAGGGTTTAAAATGCCGAACAGATGGAAAGCGTGAAGTTTGTCCCGGTCGAGCGTCGGTAGTGGGCCGGTGCTCACGGTAATTGCCGCAACTCGATTCGCGATGCTGTAGTGTCACTCATTTCTAAATATATTGACAAATGCAGCCGCGGTGGCGATACAGAGGCAGCAAGGTATATTTCTGCGCAGGGGGCCTGGAAATGGCTGATATCCGGAAGGTTTTTTATCCCGAGTCAATCGCGGTCGTCGGGGTATCTGAGAATCTCTATAAATGGGGTTCATTTATTTTTACAAACATAATAGCCGGCGGCTTCAAGGGGCGCGTGTTCCCGGTGGCGAAGAATAAAGAGACCGTTTATGGCTATCGGGCATATGATTCCGTGAATGAGATCGAGGAAGACATCGACCTGGTCTTTATCACCACGCCCGCGGTATCGGTGATGGAGATCCTTCGCGACTGCGTGGAGAAGGGCGCAAAAAACGTGGTCATGATAACATCCGGATTCAGCGAGACCGGCGAAGAAGGCAAAAGACTTGAGGAGGAGATGATCTCATATTCCCGCGAGAATGGGATCAATATCGTGGGCCCCAACACCATGGGCATCGTCAATACCGCGGTGAGTCTGTACGCGACGGGTTCGCAGGTGCGCGCCCCGCGTGGTGGCATTTCCATTATCGCGCAGAGCGGCAACGTCGGCAATCAGATCATGGAGTGGGCCGAGCAGCAGAATATCGGTGTCGGCAAGTTCGTCGGTTCCGGGAACGAAGGGGTGCTCGGATGCGAGGATTATATCGAATACTTCGGAGCGGACCCGGACACCTCCGTGATATTAATGTATATAGAGGGGGTCGATGACGGCAGGCGCTTCATGGATACCGCCCGCATGGCGAGCATGGTAAAACCTGTAATAGCCCTCAAGGCGGGGCGTACCGAGATCGGAAGCAAGGCGGCGGCCTCGCACACCGGTGCCTTGGCCGGTTCCTTTAAAACGTATGAAAGCGCCCTCCGGCAGAGCGGAATC
>JALOTJ010000066.1 GCA_025457965.1 Spirochaetota bacterium
TAACGCGCTGTACGGCAGCCCCATCCGCCATATACTGGCGCGCCATGAACAGGGCGCCGGCTTCATCGCGCACGGCATGGCGCGCTCCACCGGAAAGCCCGCCGTATGCTTCGCGACATCCGGTCCGGGGGCGACGAACCTCATTACGGCCATCGCCGATGCCCGTCTGGATTCGGTCCCGCTCATCGCGATCACCGGACAGGTACCCACCTCCATGCTGGGAAGCGACGCCTTCCAAGAGGTGGACATCTACAACATGACCATACCGATCACCAAGCACAACTTCCTGGTGCGCAGCGCCGCGGAACTCCTTTCGCTGGTTCCCGAAGCCTTCGAGATCGCTCTTTCCGGCAGGCCCGGCCCCGTACTGATCGATGTTCCAAAAGACGTACAGACGCAGGAGATCGATGTATACGGCTGGCCCGAGATCGCCGAACCCGAGGCACCACCCTCCCTCGACATGGACGCGATCTCGAAAGCGGCCGCAATGATCAATGCGGCAAGGCGGCCGGTACTCTACGCTGGCGGCGGCGTCACCAACTCGTCCTCTCACGACACGCTTCGAGCGCTTGCGTCGAAGAACTCCATTCCCGTTGCGCTCACGCTCATGGGCCTCGGCTGCTTTCCTCCCGATGACCCGCTGTACCTCGGAATGCTCGGCATGCACGCCGCTCCGTACACCAACCTGCTCCTCGACGAAGCGGACCTCCTCATCGCCGTCGGCGCTCGCTTCGACGACCGGGCCGTTGGACGCGTGCAGGAGTTCTGCCCGGAAGCGGCGATCGTGCATATCGACATCGATCGCGCCGAGCTCGACAAGACCAGGAAGGCGCATGTATCGATCGCATGCGACGCGGGCGAGGCGCTTTCGGCCCTCCTCGCGCTGGTCGGCCGCGACGAACGGCCGGACTGGCGGGCGCGGCTTTCCCGGATCAGGGATGAGCACCCTTTCCCGTCATTGCACACCGACGATGCGCTCCACCCGCTCGGTTTAGTAAAGACAATTGCCGCCTGTGCTCCAGCGGACGCCATCATCACCACCGACGTAGGCCAGCACCAGATGTGGGTGGCACAGGGATATCCGTTCACCCGTCCCCGGACGCTGCTTACCTCCGGGGGCCTCGGCACCATGGGCTTCGGCCTGCCCGCGGCGATCGGCGCCTCGCTCGCCAACCCGGGCCGGCGCGTCATATGCATCAGCGGCGACGGCTCCATCCAGATGAACATTCAGGAGCTCGCCACGCTCGCCGAGCTCGACCTCCCGGTGACCCTGATTGTCATGAACAACGGTCACCTCGGCCTGGTTCGCCAGCAGCAGGAGCTCTTTTATGGAAGCAACTTTATCGCCTCTCGGTTCGGCATTCGGCTGGATTTCGCCGCTATAGCCGGAAAGTTCGGGATACGTGGAAACAGCATACGGGCCTCAGACCCAGCGGCCGCTATCATCGCCGAGGCGATCGCGAAGGGCGGCCCGTGCCTCATCGATGTGACCGTGGAGGCCGAACGTAATGTGTTACCGATTGTGCCCCCGGGAGCGGCCAATCGCGACATGATAGGAGGAGAAGCATATGAAAAACGTTGTCATTGAGCTCAGGGTCCGCAACCACCCCGGCGTCATGTCGCACGTCACCGGCCTTTTCTCCCGCCGGGCCTTTAACCTCGAGGGAATCATCTGCCGCAGGGTGGGAGACGGCAGCACCAGCAGAATGCTGCTGCTCGTGCATGACAATCACCGCCTGGAGCAGGTGGTCAGGCAGCTCGAAAACCTCCGCGATGTGATTTCCGTCGCCTGGAGCCGCGGTGGCGAGGGACCTTTTACGGGGATACAGTAAGCCTCATGCCGTTCGACAGCCCGGACACAAAAAGTTGATGACCTCCGTACCACGGCGTATATTGATTGGATCGCCGGCAACGGCCAGGCAAAAATCACTCCCGGGGTTCAAACCGGCATGAAAAGGGCTGTTTTTCTCGACAGGGACGGCACGATCAACGAAGACGTGGGGGATCTTTTCGAGATCGAGCGCGTGGTATTCGTCCCCGGGGCAGTCGAAGCACTGCGCATGCTCGCCGGGCGGTTCAATCTCTTCATTATTACGAACCAGTCCGGTATCGGTAAAGGCGTATTCGATCTCGACCGGTACCGCTCGTTTGAACGCGAATACAATGCACTCCTGAACCGGGAAGGGATAGATATTATTGAAACATACTGCTGTCCGCACCGGAAGGACCAACCCTGCGACTGCCGCAAGCCATCAACCCACTTTATGACCGTCGCCGCTGAAAAATACGCACTTGATCTTTCCCGCTCATTCGTAATCGGCGATCATCCGCATGACGTCGAAATGGGCCTGAGGGCGGGATCGAAGGGTGTTTACGTCCTCACCGGTCACGGCGCGAAACACCGGGGTGAGCTCGTCACCATGCCGCACCACATCACCGGGGACCTCACGGGCGCCGCCCTGTGGATTCTTTCGCTGGAATAATCGATTTTACAAACGGGGAGACTTTAAAAAAAAGGCGGGGAATACCCGCCTTTCATGTTTTCGCCTGAGGTTTCCTACTTCGATTTTTTTGCGGCGGGTTTCTTTGCCGTGGACTTCTTCGCGGTGGTTTTCTTCACCGCTGTCGCTTTTTTTGCGGCCGGTTTCTTAGCCGTGGTCTTCTTCTTGGCGGCGGTCGCTTTTTTCGGGGTTGCACTTTTCGGCATTGTAACTCTCCTCTATTTAAATTTTTTAGAATGTGCTTTCATTTGCGTCTATTATTGTTTTCGTTCCTTTTCGAGAATATTTTACAATATTTTTTTCAAAAACTGAAATAATTTCAAAATACCCCTCCGGACGGGCCTCCAATCGGATATTCAGCCATATATCGGATAACGCAAGATAGTATAAATCATTTATTTCAAAATTGCAAGCAATAAATGAGACATAATCAGTTTTTTCATAAAAAAGAGAGCGGCCCCCGGGGGCCACTCGTGTTATGCGATATATTAAATACTGCGGTTTCCCGGCGGTTTGCAGAGTACAATCACGACGGAGGCGATCCGGCCGCAATCACCCCTTTCCGGGCCTGCGGCGCTCCCTTTTTCCTGATCGCTCGGCGGCCTTTCGCTTCAGTATCGGCACCACGGCGAGAGCATAGGCGGCGGTAAGCAGAAAAAACGCCCCCATTATCGCCGCGACCCAATAGTTTTCGAAAAGAACATTACCGGCGAAGTCGCGGCTGGTATCGGCGAAAATACCGAGGAGCAGTCCCGTGAAAACGATTGCCGTAAAGGCCGGAATGACATTCCCGAAGGGGATTTTAAAGGAGCGCTCGCTTTCAGGCTGTTTTCGGCGAAGTCGGATTACGCACAGAGCCATCACCACGTAAATGAAGCACTCCAGAGCGGCCGCCATCAGAATGATGAAGAGATACAGCCCGGTGAAGAAGGTGACCACGCTCACCGCGACCGCGAACAGGGCGAGCGCGAGAATCGCCACTCGCGGGGAGGCGTAGTCTGGATGGAGCGAGGTGAATATACGCGGCAGCACGTTGTCGCGCCCCATGGCGTAGGCGAAACGGGACGTGTTGAGAAGCCCCGAATTGAACGAAGTCACCGATGCCAGAACGCTCATGAGCATGAACAGTATCACGCCGGCGCCGCCGAAGAGGTTTTTGCCGAAAAGGATGTGCGGGATGGGTGAGCCGCTGGCGAGCTGTTCCTGCGTGAGTCCCGCGTACATGGCCACCGTAAAGAGCGAATAGGTCACCGCGAGGAGCCCTATCGCAAGGAGCATTCCCCTGCCGATCAGCCGGTAGTCCGTGGTCTCCTCCGCGAGCGGAGTGACCCATTCGAAGCCGACATACAGGAAAACACCGACACCGGCGGCGCTGAACACGCTGTTCGCCGAGAATTTCGGACCTGCGACCGCCGCGGCCATGTCTACCGGATGGATCCAGAGCGTGTAGACCGAAACGGCGAGGAGAAAGGCTATCATGGAATAGGTCAACACGTCCTGGACAAGCCCGGTAATGAGCACGCCGCGATAGTTGATAAACGCCACGAATGCGATGAAAAAAAGCATCCAGAAGAAGCGGTCGAACTCGGGCCCCACCAGCGTGAGGGACGAAGAGAGCACGCTCGACAGCAGGAAGCTCTCGGCGCCGACCATGGAGATGCCCAGCAGCACGTAAAACATCCCGATGATGATGGCGGCACGCTCACTGAAGGCGTTCTGGATGAAGAGCTTTATGCCGGCCGCCGTGGGATAGAGCGAGGTGAGCTCCGAGAAGCACATGGACGACAACAGACACAGAAAGCCCGCCACCAGGATCGAGACCCAGGCGAGCTCCCCAGCCACGATCGTGGCCACCTGTATGCCCGCCAGGTAACATGAGGTCGCAATCGCCATTCCCGACGAGGTCGAGACCACGGTCCTGAGTTTGAGCACTTTCCTGAGTTCGGTCATCGCATCCTCCTATACATCCGGCCAGATTATCATGGTGATGGCGTCGAGCCGGACGACGTCCTCCTGCGAGGCCTTAACCTTGATCTGTCCGGCAAGGTACTTCTGCGAGGGATTGAGGTCGCCCCAGAACATGTCGCACAGGTCCTCGCTCGTGGCCGTTACTATTACATCGGGCGCGCCGCCGGCACCGGCCTGGTATGAAACGATCTCACCCTTCACCACCTCCATGGTGAAGATATCGCCGGTATCCTCGGCGACGAAATGCAGAAGGCGCGACCAGTCCCGCTGCATACGCCTCAGACGCTTGTTCTCGTTGCACTGGACCTTGTAATCGGCCAGAGCCTCGAGGATATCCTCCTTCTTGGCCATCGATCATCCTCCTAATAGTATAGAAACTACCCGATTTACGGTACGACGCGGAAAATTAAGGGCAGAGCGGACATCAATCGTCCTTCCCTATGCCGCTTTCCTTTGACAGTTCTTTCATGGAGCCGTCAAGCGCTTCGATGACGAAATCCACCTCTTCGGGCGATATGACGAGCGGCGGCATGAACCGGCAGATGCTGGGGTCGTTGCCGGTATAGATGGCGAGCACACCGCGGTCGGCAAGCTTTTTGGTGAGGCGCGGCCCTATGGACTCGTTCGTGTACTGCAAACCCATCATGAGGCCTTTTCGGCGCACCTCGAGGAGGAGCTCCGGGTAGTTGCCGAGCAGCCGATGGAAGCCTTCTCCGAAACGCTTTCCCATGGCCTCCGCGTGTTCCGCCAGCCTGTTTTTCTGAATATATTCGATCGTGGCAAGGCCGACGATACAGCCCAGGTCCGAACCGCCGAAGGTCGAAAGGTGGATGAACGGATGAGGAATGAAAAAGTCCATTATCTCTTCCTTGAAGATGGTCGCGGAAATGGGATAGATGCCGCCGCCCAGCGACTTCGCGACGGTCATGATATCGGGCGAAACGCCCCAGTGCTCCGCGGCGAACATCCTGCCCGTCCGCGCGAAGCCGGTCTGGATCTCGTCGAAAATTAGGAGCGTTTCGTGCTCATCACATATCTTCCGCACGCCCGCAAGGTAATCGTCGGGCGGGATGTTGATGCCTCCCTCGCCCTGGATCGGCTCCAGGATAACGGCCGCCGTGTCGTCGGTCACGGCCTCCCGCATCGCGTCAAGGTCTCCGAAGGGCACCATCGTAAAGCCGGGCATAAGGGGCTCGAACGGCTCGCGATAGGCCTCGCGCCCTATCGCCGAGAGCGAAAAACCGGTATGGCCGTGATAGGCCTTTTCGGTGTAGACGATCCCCGGCCTCATCGTGAATCCCCGCGCGATCTTGATCGCCGCGTCGTTGGCCTCCCCGCCGCCCGCGCCGAAAATGACGCCCGCGAGGTCGTCCCCCGGCGCGATCTCGGCGAGTTTTTTGGCAAGGTTGGCCTTCTGGCGCGAGCAGAGCAGGAAAACGCCCATGTCATAGGTGTCGAGCGCCTGCTTGAGCGCCGCGGCTATTTCGGGATTACACCGGCCCACATTCATTATCCCCGAGCCGGTCTGGCAGTCGATGTATCGCTTGCCGGTGATGTCCCAGGTGCAGGCTCCCTCACGCTTCTCCTCGATGATGTCGATACCGGCGCTTTTAAGCGTACGCACCTTCATTGGATTAACGTACTCGGCGAAATCGGCGAGGGCCTGTTTTTTGAGGGTATCGTGCGAGTCACTCATGGTTTCCTCCGCACAGGAAAAGACCGGCGATGCCGGTCGGGATTAAAAGGAAAATTACCAGACAGAAACTCCTTTTTTTATTGTCTGTCAACAATAATCCTTCTCTGGAGGAATACCGCGCGCAAAACGATTTATTTCGCCGGGTAGCCGAGCGGCATCACGTAGAGCGGCAGCTCGTCCTTTGTCAGGTTTAGCGCCTTTCGCGCGCCCTTATCGTCCACGCCCGCCACCATGCAGGTGCCGGCCTTCAGCGCCGCGGCCATGAGGTATACATTCTGCGCGACACACCCTGCGGTGGAATGCGCGACACGGATTCGGTCCTCCCTCCCGGTGACGAAAAGCGGAAAGCGGCCGAGGTCGGCGGCGATCACCAGAACGTGCGGCGCCCTTGCCACGTATGCCTGGGTGGCGACGTCTTTTTTCATCCCCGCATTCGGGACCGCCGTAAGCCGGTGAGCCTCCGCGTCGTAAAGATATGCGCCGGTATCGGAGATGACATACAGCTTCATGTAGTGCCGGCCGTATGCTGTCGGGGATGTGCGTTTACCGCCTGCGCGGTTGACGCCGATCGCCGCCCAGAGGATGGCACCCAGATCGTCGTTTGTGAGCGGTTTATCGGAGAAGGCGCGCACCGACCTGCGCGCACCGAGGGCTTCGACCAGGTCCATGCCCGCGGTGGAAGGCTTTTTAAGCGCGATACCGTAGTGTCCCTGTGCGCCTCCGTGGACCACAGGAGCGGTTGCCGAGGCCGCTACCAGCAGTATGACAAGCAGTCTTTTCATCGCTCCTCCTCGAATATACGGGGATGGGACAACATTTATACTGTTAAATAGAATCAGCGAAACCGGTTTCGGTATGCCTTGCCGACGGACGCGCAGTATGCGCTTAAATGGAAAAACTGTACGTCACCGAAGTGGTGACACCAAGCATTTCATGATATTTGAAATTATCGTCTTCCTTTCTGTCCTCCAGGAGCCTCTGATACCTGCCACCGATATACAGGGTGGTAGATGCCGGTACGATATACCATGCAAGCGCCATGGATGCATTGACGCCACGCGCAACAATGTCGACGGTGCTGTCCGTCAACTCCGCCTCTCCTTTCATGTATACATAACTTGCATTCGCTGTGAGATACAGATTTGCCCAGATATTAAACGTCGCCGAAAGCCCTCCGCCCGGGCCGTACATGGTGTACGAAGGATCAACACTCCCCGGAACATGAAAATTAAACCGGACGTATTTCCCCCCCGCAAATATCCTGAATACTTTATTTATGGCGAAATTAACCGTGAGATCGAAATCATATCGATCCTGGCTTGACCACACGGAAGCACCATTCATTTCAGGATCCTCGAATTTTCCATACAAAAACAGACCTGCGAGGCTCCACCTCTCGAGAAATGCAACCGAGAATACAGGCCCGTACATGAGACCCATTTCCGACTCGATAGTCCCGAAGTCATCCTCAAGTTCAATATTCCACGAGGTGTACCATGCCGATGCGCCTACGGCGATATCGGCGGCCCTGAGAATGGTGGGCACACACAGCGAAACGGCCATGATGCAGACGAGCGGTAGCGACAGGGCTGCTTTCTTCATTGCGCCTCCGAAACGGCATTTTTGAGAAATAGCCCGCGACATAAGCAACGCCCGACGACATCGGTCGGTGGTATGCGGACGGTCGGCCGAAACGAAATTGTTATCAATTGCCGAAGAGTAGCGGTTTTTTGGAGAATGTCAATCCATTTTCATCACGCCGAAAAAGGGAGCGGGCAGCGGCCGGGCATGACCGCCAATACATGCCCGTATTCGCCTAACCGATCAGCGCATCCGGACCGGGCGCGGGAAGGCCGCGCAATCCTCACGCGCCGTCGGCCCTTCCCGGATGGTTGCCATGCCTTTTAGAGGGAACTTACGCGCCCCAAATGGGCCATCAGGTCCAGCAGACCCGGGCACCCTGAGCGTCGCTGCGCAGGACGATGCAATTGTGATTGAGAAGCCGCTGGACCTGATCGTTTATCTCATCCCTGGAGAGCCCGAATGCGCGCGCAAGGTAATCGACGAAATCCAGGAGGAGGGCATCCCGCCCCCCCCCGTTGGTGATGCCCGTATACCGTTCGATCAGTTCTTCCAGTATCAATGTGCGGTTGAAACGAAACGATCTGACTCCCGCAAGAGCCCGCTCGTCCGACTCGGAAAGGGCTTCTCCCCGCGCTTTCCTGGGCTCCAGGTCGTCAATATATTCAGTGATGCCGTTGATAAACCAGTTGGCCAACCGCTCAACCTCTTCGGGCGCGATGGACCCCGGATCCATGACGGCATGATTGGCGTCGTAAAGGTCCCAGTCATCGGTGAGCACCTTCATGCCGTATTCGTCGGCCCTGTCCCTTACCTCGGTGCCCGGGAAGGGTGAAAGCACATGAAAACCGTAACTGTTGCTGAGCGTACGGGCGAACTCCATGGTCGTACGCGCCGTTTCAGCCGTTTCTCCCGGTAGCCCCAGGATGAAGGACATCATGGGTTCTATTCCGGCCTCCCGGCAAATCCGCGCCGCGATACGGCACTTTTCCAGCGTGGTCTTTTTCTTGATGCGGTCCAGGATCGCCTGATCCCCGCTCTCGATGCCAAAACAGAGCGCGGTGCACCCCGCCTTTTTCATCTTTTCGAGCAATTGCGGCGACACGCTGTCCACCCTGGCGAATGCCCCCCAGGGATGAACGATGCCCCGGCGGACTATCTCGTCGCATATTTCCATGCAGCGGGCCTGGTTGGCGGTAAAAAGATCGTCAACGATATTAATCTGAATGAACCCCATCCGCGAGAGCGCTTCAAACTCGTCGACCACCCGCCCCACGTCGAAATTGCGCACCCTGTGTCCCACCATCCGGGCTCCCACGCAGAAGATACACTTGTAGGGACAACCCCGGGAGGTGACCATGCTGATGGGAAAGCCCAGGGCACGGTACCGGCTCAGTGGTACCAGGTGTCGGGCCGGCCCGGGCAGGATGTTTATATCGGGTATCAGGGGCCGATCCTCGTTATGGACGATCGCACCATTCCGGCGATACGATACGCCCTTGACTCCGGAATAATCGGCCCCGGCCTTCAGGTGACCCAGAAGCTCGGTAAAAGTAAGCTCTCCCTCGCCCCTGACGATAAAATCGACGAATGGATTGTTTTTCAGAATTCCGTCCGCGTCGAAGGAAACATGGGGGCCGCCCATGACCGTCGCGAGAACGGGATCTTCCTCGCGAAACTCTTTAAGGATGGAAAGGGCCTTTTTCACGTTCATGGTCACCGCGGTGGCTCCCACCACGTCGGGCCTGAACTCCCTCAGGACCTTTTTTACACGATCCCTGGAATAGGGCTGTATGATATAATCTTCAATAATTACCTCGATTCCCTCACGAAGCAGATAGCCGGCCAGGGACACAAGTCCGAACGGGGGCGTGGGAGATTCCTCGAAGGGGAACGGCGCGTTAATGAGTAGAACCTTCATGTGATGGTCTTCCTGATATGGATTCGCTGGATGGATTGGAGGAGGCCTGTGACTCCACGGCACCATCATGCCGGAAACAGCATGGTACAAATACCCCTTAATAAAATCAATACAACTATTATGGATTTTTTAAATTACGGTCCACCCTCGCACAAAAGTCCTATTTTTTCACAAACATAATAAAAAACTCGTCCTCCACGAAATCGAATTCGCGCGCAACTTCCAGCCCGGCGCTCTTCATCCACGCCTTCAACTCGTCCACGGTAAAACGGTTCGACATGGGCGGCCAGTTTCGAATGAAATCTATCACCGCTATGCGCCCGCCCGGTCCGAGATGCGACGCCATTCTGCCAACGTAATACGCCGGTTTATCGATATAATGCAGGGTGTCACAGAGAAAGATGAGATCGACCTTCGCCGGCAGTTTCGGGTCGTCCTCGCCGGCGAGCACGGTGCGTATCGGCAGGTCTCCCGACGTTTTCCCGATATGGGCCAGGAGCTTCCGGTTGATATCGACCGCGTAAACCGTTCCTCCCGGCCTGACTCTTTCCGCCATCTTCCTGGTGAAAAGACCCGAGCCTGCGCCTATGTCGGCCGCGATTTCACCCGGTTCAAGCGAAAGTGCGTCGACAATCCGTTCCACATGCATACGGGAAGTGCGATTCTCCGTCTCCATATGGTCTATGTAGAAGACGGCCTTGATCCAATCGGTGCAGCCGGAAACGGGCACAAGGGCAAACAGCGCCGCGACAAGCACCGCCATGCCAGCGGCATGCGTGGTAATTGAATTCATTTCAGGTTCTCCTTTTTCCAATTGTGATTCATCGATCGACCTGCCGCTACCCGGCCTACTCAGTCCTTTTCTCCCGTGTTTCCGCCGGCACCCTCTCCGTCACGCCGCCGCAGGTATTCCTCGAACGCAGACCGGCCCTCTTCGTGCCAGAAATCCCGGTATTCCTTTCGCCGCGTGCGCGCCTCGTCGGGAACCGGATAAAAAGGAGCGAACTTTTCATGCAAGCGGTCCCTGCCGTTGTGTCCGTGGTGCCACCCGCCCACCAGGAGCCTCGCCAGCACTATGAGCCCGAAGGCCTGCCAGAAGCCGATGAGCCCCAGGCCGAAGACTGCGGGCATCAGCCAGTTCCAGAGATACATGACGACTATTCCGAAGAGAAGGGCGAAGCCCGCGGCGGCGATGATTCCGAAGAATACGTGCGCGATGATCCTCACCGCTCGGGCCGGCATGCTCCTTTTATTCTTTTCACTCATGTCATTCCTCCATGCGATTATGAAAATTTTCCATGCTTTTGCGTATCCTGGCAAGGGCGCGCGACTTCCGTGCCAGCAGGGTACCTGTCGGCGTCCCCGTGGCCTCGGACAACTCGCGGAACGTCCAGCCCTCGAATTCAGTGAGAACGAGCGCCTCACGCTGTTCGTCGGGCAGTCCGTCGATCGCGTCGAATAGCGCCTGGCGAATTTCAGCGTGGTCCAGGTCGCGCACCGGATTTATTCTTGCGTCTACGAGCGTATCGAGCAACGTGTTCTCTTTTCCCTCTAACGCCATAGCGTCAAGACTTCGCTCGGACCGCCTGCCGCGCACCACATCGATCACCCGGTTGCGGAGCGCCCGGTACACATAGGCCGCAAGGTTCTCTATTTGTCGGGCCGGATCCGGGGCCTCGAGCAGGCGCAGCATCACGTCCTGCACGATGTCTTCGCCGTCACGCGCGGCGGTATCCCGGATACGACCGCGCACATAGGCCAGCATCGCTCGATACTCTTCCTTAAAAAAGCGCCCTATGCCCGCGGCATCCCGCCGTGCCATCGCACTCTCCCCGCCTCAGTTCCTGGTAAAGACCGCGCATCTGCTTCCTTTAAGAGTCCATTCACGCTCAATGATAAATCCTTTTTCGAGCGCGGAGTCAACCGTTTCACGAAACCTGTCCGCGGGCACCGGTATTTTCGGCTCCGCGACGAGCAGCCGGCCTCCGCGAACGAGCGACCGGTGGACCTCGCCGAAAAACGACTCCCTGTCGGGGACCTCGTGGACCACACCGAAGGCGAGCGCGAAATCGATCCTGCCGGGGAGGTCGCCCAGCATGAGTGAATCCGTGGTGCACACGCGCGCGTCGATACGATCGAGCAGGCCCGCCTTTCGGGCACGACGCTTGAGTCCGGCGATCATGCGTTTCTGAACATCGACACAGACCACCTTTCCCGCAGGTCCCGCCAGTTCGGCCATGGACAGGCTGAAAAAGCCCATCGCGCAGCCAAGATCCAGGGCCGTCATACCCTCCCGAACATACGGGCGCAGAAGCTCCATCGAGTCAACCCTTCGCTTTCGCAGCGGGCTGAGCAGCAGGTATCCTCCCCACCAGGGAAATACGTGCGCCTGTGGCATATATCCCTCCATTGAAAACCTTATTCGATTGCTACTGAACAGGACGGATGGGGACGGTATTTATTGCATGTTTTTCCAGAACGCAGGTCTGAAAAGGACTTGCGATAACGTAAAGGATGGTATTTAACTGGAGAGACTTCTTCGTGTACGCGCCCCTAAAGGAGTCTGAACAGATGAACAGGGCCCACGCTTATCCCGTCGCGACCAAAGTCCTTTTCGTCATCCTCGTGGTTCCACTTTCCGGCCTGTTCGCATATATCGGCTATATTCCGTTCACCTTCGACGCGCCCGATACGGCCATGATCGTCGCCTTTTTTCTTTTTGGGGCAATCCCCATCATCCTGATGCTGACGGGAGTCGTCGAGATATTCCGGTGCCGGGTGACACTGGACGACAACACGATTACGCGGACCGGAGTGTTCGGAACAAAAACCCTGCGCCTTATCGGTATCAAGGGGTATAAGGATGGGAACAGCGGCATCCGGCTCTTTCCGCGCGACCTGAACGCCAGGGCGATCAACATACCTTATGGTTTGAGCGACTTCGACCGGCTGAAGGCGTCCATAGCCATGACCGTACCCGAAATCAAACCGGATGCGGAGAGCGATGGACCCGCCTTGCCGGAGGCGATCGACCCGGTGAAGGAGGGAGCGGGAAAATCACTCCCCCGGGCAAAGCTCATTACCCGTGCCCTGAATGTCACGTCGGTAATCGCGGCCGCCTGGTACTATTTTCTACCTTCGTACCCGTCGATCAGCCTTCCTGCCGCGCTTTGCGTGCTCTTGCCGCCTGCCGGCATTGCGCTTATGCATTTTTCAAGACAAGTGGTGGACATCGCCGCCGATCCCAAATCAGGCCGTCCCGATATACTGATAACGCTGCTTGCGCCCTCATTCTCGCTTTCGCTGTCGTTCATCATGTTCAATATCCTCAACTACAATAAGGTCTGGCCCGTCATGACGGCGGTGTTCTGCATCATCCTCGCCTCAATGTCCCTGGTCTCTCCTTCCATCAAAGGAAACCACGGGGCGCGCAGGATTCCATCCGCCACGATGGCGGTCATTGTGGCCCTCATGTACTCCTTCGGTTTCACCGTTACCACGAACACGATCCTCGACCGTTCCGAACCGCAACGATACACGGCCTCGATTGTTAAAAAGTATATCGGAAGCGGGAAAAGCCAGAGCACCAACTTCGTCATAGGTCCCTGGGGACCGGTCGGAACCGAGGAGACGATCATCGTCCCGCTCGCGCTCTACAAGGCGAGGGAGCCCGGGGACAGCGTGACGATACTCTTGAAAAGCGGTCTGTATGATATCCCCAGTTACGAGGTGACGGAATAGGGTTTTCGGCACGCCTGGCGAGGCGTTTCGCGGTTATACCGTGAAGGTGAACGGCATGCGGACGCCGAAAGAGAACGCCCGATACCGGAGGAAAAACGATGGCCGACACCAGGATGATTCCAGAATCGTTCGAGCAGAGCAATTATTTCCGGCTGTGCAGTATTTACGGAGAGAAGGCCGCCGGGGACGTGATGGAAAAACTCCTCAACCTCATCGAAACGCATATGGCCGCATGTCCGGCACGCCAGGGGAAGCGCTGGTCCGAGCAGGACGTCATACTCATTACGTACGGTGACAGCATCACCGACCCCGACGAGCAGCCCCTGCAGACCCTGTACCGCTTCATGAACACCTATCTGCGGGAACAGTTCAGCGGCGTCCACGTCCTGCCATTTTTCCCCTACAGTTCCGATGACGGCTTCTCGGTACTCGATTACCGCAGGGTCGATCCCCGGCTGGGCGACTGGGATGACATTTCCCGCATCGGTGAGAACTTTGATCTCATGGCCGACCTCGTTTTAAACCACATATCGCGCCAGAGCGCGTGGTTTCGGGATTTTATGGACGGCAGGGGAAGGAGGAAGGATTACTTCATCGAACTGGACCCGGACCGGGATGTTTCGATGGTCACCCGCCCCAGGACCCATACGCTTGCGGTCCCGGTCGAGACGCGGGAGGGTGTCAAACACGTCTGGGCGACCTTCAGCGAGGACCAGATCGACCTGAACTATGGAAATCCCGACGTTCTGCTCGAGATGATAGACATACTGCTGCTGTACGTCCGCAAGGGGGCCCGCTTCATCCGCCTTGACGCGATCGGCTTTCTCTGGAAACGGCACGGGACCTCCTGCATCCACCTGCCGGAAACCCATGAAATCATAAAACTTTTCCGCGATGTTCTCGAGGTTGTCGCCCCCCAGGTGGTGCTCATAACGGAGACCAATGTCCCGGAAAAGGAAAACCTGAGCTATTTCGGGGCGGGGGACGAAGCGCACATGGTGTACCAGTTCAGCCTGCCGCCGCTCCTCCTCCATGCGCTGCAGAAAGGGACCAGCAGGTATTTGCGGGAATGGGCGCAAAAAATGGCCGATCCGCCGCCCGGCTGTACCTATCTAAATTTTTCCACCTCCCATGACGGGATTGGGCTGCGGCCGGCCGAGGGGCTTCTGCCCGCCGAAGAGATCGCCGACCTGGTTGAGACGATCCGTGCGTTCGGAGGCCATGTCAGCATGAAGTCCGACGGAACCGGCAACAGCAGCCCGTATGAAATAAACAGCTCGCTCTTCGACGCCCTCATGGGATTCCAGAAGGACCGGGACCAGTGGCAGATACCGCGTTTCTTCTGCTCCCAGATCATCAACCTCTCGCTGAAGGGCATTCCGGCGATTTATATCCACAGCCTGACGGCCACGCCCAACGACCAGAAGAAGGTCGAGCGCACCGGGGCCGCGCGCGCGATAAACCGCCACCAGTGGGACTACCGGCAACTCAAGGACCTGATTTCCAATCCTCAAACGCCTAACGGCGTGGTCTTCAGCGAATTCCGCCGCCTGCTCAGGAACCGGCGATTTCAGATGGCTTTTCATCCCGAGGCCGACCAGGAGGTCCTGGACCTCGGCGACAGCCTCTTCGGTGTCCGAAGGACGAGCCTTACCGGAAACCAGGAAATCGTCGCGGTCAGCAATCTTACCGATATCACGCGCGAACTCCCGCTGAAGGACATCCAAAAAATCAAGCCGTACCAGTCTTTTTACGATCTGATCAGCCGCCGCGACATCGACGGTTCCATGACGCGACTGCGTCTGAAGCCTTATCAATCGGTATGGCTGACCGTTCTTATCTGAGCGTTGAACATGTCGGTAATAGCGACGCGTACGGCATCTATCGGCGTCGCGGTGCCCGGTCATTCCAGCACGTACGCGTTCACCTCGTGGAGCGCCGCGAGCACGGCGTCGATATCCGCAGTCGGCGCCATGCAGGCCGTATCGCGGCAGACATGTACGGTGCCGCCGTCCCCCGACCCTTTTCCCCGGCCCATCGGTACGCTTTCGTTCCCACAGGCGATGACGACCGAGGGTGCGAAACGTCCGCGAATGGCGTCCGCGGCCCGGACAAACCCGGCGGATGTTCGCCCGCCATCAAGGACCACCTCCAGGGGCGGTGAAAGATGGAAATCGAGCGCGATGAGCATCTGCGAGAACGCCGACGGATGCCCCTGCATCAGGGCCGATGAGGCGCGAAAGATGCCGAGCGCCCGATCGAGATGAGCGACCTCGCGCGTCAGCCGATGTAGCCTGAGGAGATTGAGCGCGGAAACGGCGTTCGAGTTCGGCATGGCTCCGTCAAAGAACTCCTTTACGCGGGCTATGAGGTGTTCGGCGTCCCTGGGCGTGTAATAGTATCCCTCGTTCCCGTCGGCGAACAGCGTGTTTTGAGTTTCCTGCAGCCGCCCCGCCATCGACAGCCACTTCGTTTCGAGACACGATTCGTACAGTGTTATGAGCGCCTGTATCAAGTAGGCGTGGTCATCGAGCGTGCCGCCATGGCGCACATCCCCCTCCATGTAGCGACGGTACACTACCCCGTCACGATACAGGTTCACCTCGATGAACTCCGCCGCGCGAATCGCCGCGTCGAGATACCGTCCGTCCCCGAGCGCCCTGTATCCGCGGCACAGCGCCTCGATCGCGAGTGCGTTCCACGACGTGAGTACTTTTTCATCGCGACGCGGACGCTCCCTCTCCGCCCTCAGATCCAAAAGCCGCCGGCGAAGGGCCGCGATGACAGGCGTGTCGCGATCCTCCCAGGGAACGCCCGGCTGGAGCGCGAGCACGGTGGCGCCTTCTTCGAAGTTACCGCCGGGCGAAAGCCCGAAGACGCGCCGCGCGGCCTCGATCTCGTCCGCGCCGAGCACGAAGGCAAGTTCGTCGTACTTCCAGACGTAAAACGCCCCTTCCACGCCGACGCTGTCCGCGTCCTCCGCGGAGTAGAACGCACCCTCCGGGGATATCATGTCACGGAGCATATAATCGAGCGTTTCGCGCGCGACATCCGCGTACATCGGCCTTCCCGTAAGCTGGTAGGCCTCGCAGTAGGCCGCGGCCAGAAGCGCATTGTCGTAGAGCATCTTTTCGAAATGGGGAACG
>JALOTJ010000141.1 GCA_025457965.1 Spirochaetota bacterium
CGCGATGACTCCGCCGAGGCTGTGTCCCAGGAGCACCACGGGCCGGGATCCGTATTTGTCCTTTATCTGGGTAATGAAAACCTTTAGATCCTGGATGTATTCCATAAAGGACACGACATGCCCCCGGTTGCCACCGGAGCGGCCGTGTCCCCGGTGATCGAGCGCATAGAAGCTCACACCGCTTCCCTGCATCTTTTCTATGAGGTTTGCGTACCTTCCGGAATGTTCACCGACACCGTGCGAGATAACCACGACGCCCCTGGGCTTTTCGACCGTCCAGGCCTGGAAATATATTTCTATACCGCCTTTGCCGATAAATGTCCCCGTATTGTGCCTGTAACCCTTCATTTAATTTCCTCCGGTAATATGGTTTACTTTGACGGCGGTTCGACCGCCGAGTCCAGCATAATCTGATCAAATCTTTCGCACGCCACTTCGCGTACTTTTCTCAGACGACATATATCAATCGCCTCGAGAAATCAAATACTTTCCATACGCATGCCTGGAAAGACGGAATGCTGTTATCGTCACTCCGCGGGATTCAGCAGCGCGGCAACGGCCGCCACCCTGTCGGGAGTCCCGAACGCGATGAGAACGTCTCCCGCGAGGATGCGCGTATCCCCGTCCGGGTTCGAGATCACCAGCGTTTCCCTTCGCACGGCGACGACGGCCACCTCGTAATCTTTCCGCATTTTAATCTCGGCAAGGCTTTTACCCGCGAACATCGAGTCCGCGGACACACGCATCGCCGCCACCTCTTCGCCCGCGAGGTAGCACGATAGATCGCCGCAGGAGCGCGCCGAATCGCGCATGCCGCGCAATAGCTCATACCCCCCGGAACGAATATCCTGTGTAAAGCGCCGTATCTCATCGAGCGGCACCAGGTACTTTTTTAGAACGCGTGTGAATATTTCGACCGAGGTCTCGAATTCCTCCGGGATAACCTCGTCGGCGCCCAGATCATAAAGAGGCCCGACCTCCTGGAGATAGCGTGTGCGCGCTATGATATAAATGTTTGGATTGCTCTTGCGCGCGACCGCCGTCACCTGCCGGGTCGCAGCGGGATCGGCGATGGCGATGACGAGCACCCGCGCCCCTGTGATGCCCGCGTACTCCAGCACCGCCTCCTGGTCGGCGCTTCCGAAAATGATATGCTCGCCCCGCTCCTGTTCGCGGCGGACCGTGTCGGGATTCATCTCTATTATCAGATACGGTATCCCGGCAATCGAGGCGGCCCGGGCGACGTTTTTCCCGTTTATTCCGTAACCGACGACAACGATGTGCCCGGTTTTTTTCTGGAACGAGTCGGGAGAATGTATACCTGAAAGGCTGAAGAGTCCGGCCCTCAACCCGTCCGCAAGCGGTAGATGAAGAATCAGACTGGATACTTTCGAGGATGCCGCCATTAGAAACGGAGCCAGGATCATGCTAATAACCGTCACCGCCAGGAAGAACTGGCTCGTGTCATCGGAAAGCAGCCCGGATGAAGAACCGGCGCGTATCAAAACGAATGAGAACTCCCCGATATTCGAGATCGCGAGTCCGGTCAGCACACCGGTATTAAGTGGGAGACCTATCATGATGCATGCGATGGTGATGATGACAATCTTCAGTGCCACAACACCGATCGCCAGCGCGCTTATACTGAAAGGGTACTGAAGGAAATAATTAACGTCCAGCAACATCCCCACGGATATGAAAAAGAAACCCGTAAATACGTCCCTGAACGGCAGGATGGAACCGAGCGCCTGATGGCTGTATTCAGACTCCGATATAATGAGGCCGGCAAGGAACGCGCCCAATGCAAGGGACAATTCGACCCTGCTGGTCAACCAGGCGATTGCTCCGCAAAGACCCAGGACACTTAACAAAAAAAGCTCGCGGCTTCTGGTACGTGTAACCTGATAGAGGATTGCGGGAACAATCCATCGAGCGCCTATGAGCACGAGAACGATAATTCCCGATGACTTAAGAAAAAAAACTCCCAGATGAGCGCCTGCATTGTCCTCCACTCCCAGAAGCAATGGGATGGAAAGCACCATCGGCACCGACATCATATCCTGAAAAAGAGAAATGGCCAGCGACGAACTACCCACAGGACCGTCGATCTCTCCGCGCTCCTGTAAAATCTTCATCGCGATGGCGGTTGAGCTCATTGATATGACGAACCCGGCGAAAAGGGACTCCGCCCTGCCCAGGCCGGTCGAAATAGCGACAAAATACACCGCTCCTACGGTTATAAACACTTGCAGAAATCCGCCGACTATAACGGTCCGTCTGGCCCGAAGGAGTTTTTTAAGAGAAAATTCCAAACCGATTGCAAACAGCAGCAGCACCACACCAATGTCCGCGATCGCTTCGATCTCATTCGATACGGCGACAAGCCCCATCCCGCTAGGGCCGGCCAGCACACCCACGAGGAGCAGACCGACAATCGTCGGTATTTTAAGCCGTATGCATACGAACATCGCCGCAATTGCAAGGGCAAAAACCAAAACCATATTGGAAAGCAGCGACTGGGTCATGGAATTGTCTCATCACTCCTTATGATTGTGCCGCCATATTCGCACAGAATTCTTTCGATGGCAATAATTATACCGGCAATTATATTCATTCAATATTTCCCCATTCATCCCGACAGTATTCTACAAATACTTCATTGATGCCCGATTTTGGTCGAAAAATATACAGAACAGTCGTTTGATCGGAGAACTTAACATTTACGTGCACTCGTATATGGGCTCACTCCGGTGTGGCTGGAATGACGGAGGATACTCTTGGGTTTCACACTTTAAATAGAGAACATATGTATCAGGCGGAACAGTATGCGAACGAAAGCTCACAGCCGTATAACCGTTATGCTCATTCTCGCGACGCTCTTTTTACTGGCCTCGGGCCCGGTCTTCGCCGGTGGCGATGACCACGGGAACCTTGTCAGCAGCGTCGGGATCGCCATCCTCGCCGCGATGGCCATGGGATTTTTAAGCCACATGTTAAAACAGCCCCTTCTCCTGGCGTATATAGCCGCGGGTATTGTGATCGGACCTAAAATCGGACTCGGGCTGATCGCAAGTGAAAACGACATCCAGACGATCTCGCACATCGGCCTCGTTCTCCTGCTGTTTCTGATCGGTCTCGAGATCGATATTAAAAAGCTCCGCGAATCAGGAGCCTCGCTCGTCGCCACAGGGCTTTCTCAATTCGTACTGTGCGTGGCGATGGGCCTTGGTTTCTTTTCGCTTCTGGGGTATGCCGTGGGAGACGGACGGTACGATCTTCTGTACCTGGCGGCGTGCTGCGCAATAAGCAGCACCGCAATCGTCGTGAAGCTTTTGTACGGTAAGTTCGAGCTCGATACGCTTGCGGGCAGGATCACGCTGGGCATACTCGTGTTTCAGGACATCTGGGCCATTATCGTGCTCGGCGTTCAGCCCAATCTCGCAAATCCCGAAATCCTCACCATACTTCTATCGTTCGCGAAGGGTGGACTGCTCGTCGCCCTCAGCCTTGTGATCAGCAAGTACATCCTGCCCCGCCTGTTCAAGTCCATAGCCAAGATACCGGAGCTTGTACTCGTTTCATCCCTCGGCTGGTGCTTCCTGGTGTGCGGTGCGGCGGATTATATGGGCCTCTCGCTCGAGATGGGGGCCCTCATAGCGGGTGTTGCGATCTCCACCTTTCCGTACAACCTGGACGTCATCGCGAAGGTGGTGAACATACGCGATTTCTTCGTTACGCTTTTTTTCGTCGCACTCGGCATGCAGATACCGAACCCGCTGGGCCAGCCCGTGCTCCTCGTCACCGCCGCCCTCGCGGCGCTGTTTCTTATCGTCTCGCGTTTTCTCGCCATCTTTCCCGTACTCTACTTTCTTAAAAACGGAAACCGGGTAAGCATCCTTACCTCAATAAACCTCTCCCAGATAAGCGAATTTTCTCTCGTCATCGCATCGCTGGGCTTTACGGCGGGGCATATCGGTTCCGAGATCCTGTCGATCATCATCTTCGTCTTCGTCATCACCTCGGTGGTGTCGACCTATATGATAAACTACAGCGACAACATACAGAAAATTCTCAATGTGGTATTTCAAAAAATAGGGTTCCGCGACATCCCTTTCTCGCGCGAAGACGCCGTCGACATGGACAACAGGGAAGTTGCTATACTCGGTTTCCATCGAACGGCGAGCTCTCTTATCCGTGAGATCATGGATAATGACAAAACCGTTGACACCCCCGATCTTAAGGACAAGCTCGTGGTGGTCGACTTCAATCCGGAGGTGCATGGCAGCCTGCAGGCCCACGGGATAAAGGCGATCTATGGCGATATCGGCCACCTCGACACCCTGCATCACGCCGGCATTCATCACGCCAGGGTCGTTGTATCGACGATTCCCGACACCATACTGGTCGGCACGGACAACCTGCGCATGATCCGTCACATCCGGGGGCTCTGCCCGCATGCGAAGATCATCGTTACCGCCGAAAGCGCGTCCAGGGCTGTCAAGATGTACGCCGAGGGCGCGGACTATGTCCTTTTGCCAAGGCTCCTTACGGCCCGTCACCTTCTGGAAATAATCGGGCACATGGTAAAGAACGACAATTCCCGCATCCAGGCCATCAAGCGCGTGCAGGTCGATTTGCTGAAGACGCGCGAAGAGATTATCAGCTGAAGGCTTATGACCCGTTTGGCGGGGTCTCGAAAAGCCCTGCCGGACGCCCCGATGATTTATGATTTGACATTCATCACAATGATGTCTATTCCCTTGCCATGGACTTCAAACGCCTGCGAACCAGCATCCTGCTTCTCGGTTGCACGCTGGTCTTCGGCACCTTCGGCTATCACCTGGTCGAAGGCATGTCGTTTTTCGATTCGTTCTACATGACCATTATCACCATCAGCACGGTCGGATTTGCGGAGAT
>JALOTJ010000142.1 GCA_025457965.1 Spirochaetota bacterium
TTTTGGGAGCTGAGTATTTCACCGGCATTCATTCCATCGGCCGGACAGCACCCCTACACGAAAAACCACCGGTTTTAAGGCGGTCACGTCCAATCCAGTGTGTAAACCCACCAGAGGAGACGGCTTAGCTTTTACGCCAATGGCTGCGTTTTGACCAGCGCTCGTTTTGCTCCCTGACAATTCCCATTACTATACCATAACAGCCCATCTCGCTGTCAATGGTTTCCATCACCTTGGTCCTTCTCCGCACTTCGTGAATTACTCGCTCGATGAGATTGGTGCAGCGAATGGTTTTCCAGTGGCGGTCAGGCAATCCGAAGAAACGCAGTAAGTCATCTTTATCCTCAAGAAGACATTCCAAAGACCGGGAAGCAATTGCCTCATACTCTGCCCGGAGTTTTTCAATATACCGCTCCGCGTTCAGGCGAGACGACTGATTCCAGAGCCTGCTCACTTTAGCCTTGAGCTCATCGTGGATATTCTTGGGACACTTTTCAAGTATATTCCGGGTTTTATGTACTACACACCGCTGCAGCTTGTCCCTTCCAAAATGGCTCACGATGGAGTTTATTGGCCCCTTGGCGCCGTCGGCGGTCACCAGCTTCACTTGTTTGACGTCCAGGCCGCGCGACATGAGGCTTTGGAGCACTTCATCGAAATGCTTTTCGCTTTCGGTCCCCAGGGTGAAGTGCAGGACCTCCTTGTGCCCGTCCTCGGTGATGCCGATTACCATGAGCGTTCCCGCCTTCCTGGGGCTGGATTTTCGAATGCTTACGTATACGCCATCCACCTGGAGATAGGCAAACGGACGTGTAATCGGTCGATTTATCCAAGAGAGGTATTCCTTGAGCAAATCCTTCGAGATTTCGCTTACGGTGCTTTTCGATAGCCCCGAAACCTTGACGCCGATTCGCTCGAAAGCCCTGCGCACTCTTCGTGTCCCCATTCCATGGACAAAGAGCTCCAATGCCAATGAGGCCAGCTTCCCGGCACGGCGCTTCATCCGGGGCAGAATGTCCGGCCGGAATCCTCCCGCGCGATTACGCGGAACGAGAAAACCCTGCAGCAGCATGGTATCTATGGGGACCTGCTTGATATCACGGTAGCCATTCCGATAATCCCTGGTCGGCTTCCCGTCGCTGGCTCGCGGGATAACCGCCCCTGTTCTGCCCTCCATGAATTCGCTGAATGCCTTTTCAACATATTCTTCCAGCAAGCGGTGCACCGTGGCGCGAACCGGATCCTCGTAGCTCGTCATCAATTCCTCGAACCTCGATTGGTCCGTTTTTTGATTGATCTCCGTGCTCGTGATGATAGACTGTGGGGAAAGCATCGTACTCCCTCCTTCGTTGTGGTTTGCCGATTACAACTCTGGTAGGTTTACGATGCTTTTTCTACATCATTTTTACACACTCAACTGGACGTGACCTGTTCTTCGGCTGCGGGAGGTCCATCCATGGACCATCCTCGCCTCGCGCGCGTCCTGCGCGCTGCTTAATGGTGAGGGGATGGGCTTATTGACTTTGGTGCATGGCTTTTTGTGGGCTACAGTCTTTCTGGTTGCAGTCGATGAGCTTTCAGTATAGCGGCTCGAATTCGCCTCCTGCGAGTCTCGCCGCGCGCGCACATCGTGTGCGCGCTAAAGTGTGTGGTAACTCTTTATTTATCAGATCGAGGACTTTTTTTCTACTCAACTGTGCGAAAGAAATTATACGTTATCCTGATTTTCACCGGCAAAAGCCCGCTGTTGTACCGCGCGGGTGCCTTGAATTTACGGGCCCAGGGGCGCGTGCACACCAATAAATAATTGACATTTCATTCAAAAGCCCCACCTCTCAATGTTCATACTCGCTCAAACACACAGACGGAGGCGATAGCATGGGCTACCCCGAAACCGTATCCGACGAGGCGCGGCGCATCCACAACGAGGCGATCATCATCGACGCATGCTCCTTCTTCTTCGAGGGATATAACGAATCCATCGCCGCCTCCGGCATCACCGCGCTCAACATCACCGTTCCGGACACCTCGGACGATTCGGGAGAGGCGGTGAAACACATCGCCGACTATTACGAGGTTATCCGCCGCGATCCGAAGCTCATGCTCATAGAGACCGCGGACGACATACGCGCCGCCAAGCGCGAGGGCAGGGTGGGAATAATCGTGGGTTTCCAGAACTCGCGCCCGTTCTGCCATTATTTTCTCGAAAGCATGGCGGAGGTCTTCCGCCGCCTTGGGACCCGCGTGGCGATACTGGCCTACAACTACCGCAACTTCGCCGCGGACGGCTGCGTCGAAGACCCGGACGGGGGGCTCAGCCGCGAGGGCCGCAGGCTCGTCGACATCATGAACCGGGCGGGCATCGTCATAGACTGCTCGCACACCGGTATCCGCTCGAGTCTGGAGGCGATCGAGCTGAGCTCGAAACCCTGCGTCTTTTCGCATTCCAATCCGCGCGCGCTCAGCAACCAGAAGCGCAACATCACCGACGAGCAGATAAAGGCCGTCGCCGCCCGGGGCGGCGTCATCGGGCTGACGCCGTTTCCCCCGATGAACTGGAACGGGGAAAAGGTGGTGCCGTCCATAGACAATTTCTTAAACGCCGTCGACTACGTGGTGGACAAGACGGGTATCGACCATGTAGGCCTCGGCACCGACAAGGAGGCCACTCCGGGAGCGTATCCCCGCGAGCTTATCATGCGCGAGCTGGAAACACTCCCCTTCGCGGTGGGGGACTATTACGGCACCTTCTCCGGCAACTTCGAAGCGGTGAACCTGGCGGGCTTCCCGTCGGTGGCCTTCCTGGCGCGCTTCACCCAGGGCCTCATGGACCGGGGCTACGGCGGTGAGGATATCCGCAAGTTCCTTGGCCTCAACTTTCTGAGGGTTTTCGATGAGGTATGGCCCCGCGCCTGAGCGTTCGGATGTGTTTCGGCGCGGACGCGTGAGCCCAAGACTACACATGGAGGAATCGTTTGATGATACCGATGCTTGCAACGGTCTTTTATATCGCCTTCCCGGCGCTGGTTCTTTACCTCTGTCATAGATTCCCCGCGCTCGAAAAGCTCGGCGCGGCCCTCATCTGCTTCGTCGCCGGAATGGTGCTGGCGAACATCGGGGCCGTACCGGCCGGTCTCGGAGGCGTCCAGAAGATCATCATGTCGGTATCGGTGCCCCTGGCCATCCCCCTCATGATTTTCCCCACCGATATACGCAAATGGGCCGGCATGGCCGGTAAAAGCCTTCTTTCATTTTTTATCTTCGCCGTGTCCATAATCGTGGTGGCGGCCGCGGGATATGCAATATACGCCGGATCGATCAACGAAGCCCATACGATAGCCGGCATGTACGTCGCCGGGTTCACCGGTGCGACGATGAATTTCATGAGCGTGGCCCTGGCCCTCAAGGCGAATCCCGAAACAATCGTTGTCGCGACGGCGGCGTCGTGGTTCATCGAGATTTTCTGGCTGCTCTTCATGATGTTTCTGGGGCAGCGGGTGATAGGCCTGCTGCTGAAGCCCTACGATTCCCCGGCCGAAAAAACCTCGGCCGTCTCCGACGAGGCCGCGGCGGCCTGCGCGAGCGAAAACGCGGGATTCGACAGCTACGCGGGGATGTTCGGCAGGGAAAAATTCATGCCGATGCTTGCCGCGCTCGGCATCTCGGTCGCCATATTCGCGGTCGGGACCGGCCTGTATTACGCCTCGCCCGAAGAGTACAACATGACCGTTCTGATGCTCGCCGTGAGTACGCTGGGGATTTGCTGCTCGTTCCTGCCCCGCGTGCGGCGCATCGAAATGTCGTACCCGCTTGGCCAGTATATCATCCTGATCTTCTGTATAACAATCGCCACGACGGTTGATTTCTCCGAGCTCCTTAAGACCTCCGGGGATCTGCTGGTCTACACCGTCATGGTCATTTTCGGAAGCACGCTGCTGCATGTGATCGCCTGCAAACCGTTCGGCATCGACAGGGACACCCAGATAATAACGGCGACGGCCGGCATATTCTCCCCCGTTTTCGTGCCGGTGGTCGCCAGCGCGCTGAAGAACAGGGAGGTGGTCGTGGGAGGCCTGGCGGCCGGCATAATCGGGTACGCGATCGGCAACTACCTCGGCATCACAACGGCGTACCTTTTTAAGGCCTGGCTGTAACCGCCCATACTCGACCCGGGCCGGTCGAAGTGCCGCTCGAAGGACAGGTCAAAAGAGGATGGTGAGGCCGCAGGGCCCGCCTCGCACCACGCGGGCGGGCGCGCTCACACCCCCCGGCGCTACGCTCCACCCCCGGAGGGGGTTGCTGATAGTACCGGCCTCCCGCCATTCAGCTAGCCCGCGGATGTGCCTTCCGCAGCCGAAGAGCGAGGCCACTGAAAAACCTGCAGTCTCGCCGCACCATCCACACCAGAGCGCGCACACGATGTGCGCGCGCGGCGAGACTCGCAAGAGGCGACCGAGCCGCTATACTGGAAGCACATTAACGGAAACGAACAAGGCCTCAGCCTGCGAAAGGCCAAATGGTAAATCCACAAAGCTCCTTCTCTCATCATTACGCAGCGCGCACGGACGCGCGCGGGGCGAGGATGGTCCACGATGGACCTTCCGCAGCCAAACGATAAGGCCGCGGAAAAAACTTCAGTAAAACACATAGCACCATCTACTCCACCAATCCCGAACAGAATTAAGTTACCCGAAACCTAAAGTCAAGCCGCGCGGCGTGTGAGCGCAGCCTCCCGGCACTGAGGGCGCGTTTTCTTTGGTACTTTCTTTTTCGCGAAAAAAAGAAAGTACAGAGCCCCCACGCGCCGAGCAGGCGCGCCGTACCCCTGCATGGGCCCCATGCGCACACCCCGCCGGCACAGCAAATCCTCCCGCCTCCGGCGCGCCTCCTTTAGTAAAGGAGGCTCCT
>JALOTJ010000008.1 GCA_025457965.1 Spirochaetota bacterium
TCCGGGGTTAGCCATGCCGATTCTCTCCATCATTGCCGATCTTCGGTTCCAGGATGTGCTGGACATCCTCTTCCTCTGCGTGGTGGCCTACCACCTGTTCCTGTGGTTCCGGGGAACCAAGGCGCTCAAGGCCCTGGTCGGCCTGCTCGTGCTGGGCATCACCTTCACGGTGGCGCGCACCTGGGGCCTGTTCCTCACCACCTGGGTCTTCCAGATCCTGTGGCAGGTCCTGGTGCTGCTCCTGATCATCCTGTTTCAGTCCGAGATCCGCCAGGCCCTCGAGCGGGTGAACCCCCTCCAGGCCCTGGGCCTCCGAAGGCAGGGCCAGCCCGGCAAGTGGGTTCAGACCCTCTCCGAGGTGGCCTTCCAGATGGCGAAACGGCGAATCGGAGCCCTTCTCATCGTCCAGCGGGCCGACCGGGTGGATGAGTGGATCACCGTGGGCCAGACCCTCGAGGCGAACCTGAGCCCTGAGCTGGTGCTGAGCATCTTCCAGAAGCAGTCCCCGCTTCACGACGGGGCCATGATCCTGAAGGAGGGTCGCATCACCCATGTGGCCTCCTATCTGCCGCTCAGCTCCAACGAGGCCCTGCCCCAGCACTGGGGCACCCGGCACAGGGCGGCGGCAGGCCTCAGTGAGCGCTGTGACGCCCTGGTGGTGGTGGTTTCCGAAGAAAGGGGAGCGGTCACCCTGTTACGGAACGGCACGGGCGGGGAGATGAAAACCCCCGAAGAGCTCTCCCGGGGCATGGCAGAGGCCATCCGGCCAGCGGCTTCCCCACGGGTGACCCACTGGGACAGGGTTCGCGAGCTGGCAAAAGACCAGGCGATGGTCATATACGCGCGCCATCTGAAAGAGGAGAAGGACTCCAATATCGAGCACGAGGCGATCGCTGCGATCGAGGAGATGATTGCCGGCAAAGACGTATTTATTAACAAGGACTTCATCGACCAGATGGTCGCGCCCAAGGCGGCACCGCAGAGACCAGTGGAGCAGGCGGCGGCCTCCGCGGCCGGGCAGAGAAGAATGACTCCCAAGTATTCCGTTCAGGTGACCAACGAGCTATTCCATAACGGCAATGTCGAGGCATGGAAGCGGATCATTGAAAGCTACAAGGTGACGCATCCGGACATCGAGGTAAGGATATTTTATGAGAACGAGCTGATCAATGATATCAATACCCTTTTTAAATGGGGCAAGGTGAAGACGGGCGGTTTGATTTTCTTCCAGGCTTCGGGTGAGAATATCCGTAACGTTTCCAAGCTGCAGAAGTACCTTTTCGAGGGTGCGAGCCCCCGTTTCGAACAGTTCCTCAAGCTCGGCGTCGGCAAAGTCCTGAAGCTTTTCTGATAGCAGTGACCGGAAAGAAGAACAGGTAAAGGAATTAAAAAAAGGGAGATGTGAACAATGGAAAACATAGTTTATTTCAGCAAGGATCTTAAAGAGCTTGATGAGAAAGTTAAAAAAAGACTCGGTATTCGGGGACGGCGCGCGGTTGAACTTGCGATGATGGGTCTACCCATCGCCCCCGGCTTTATTATAGATTCAGAACTTACTAGGAAACTGCCGCAGGTAAATTTGAAGGAGTTTTTAAAGACCCACATAGAGCACCTCGAAAAGGAAACCAAAAAGGGATTCGGCGATGCAAAAAAGCCGCTCCTTCTTAAAGTGGTTTTAAGCTCGGATTTCAATGTGCCCTATTTCCCCTCGATACACAACATTGGACTCAACGACAAGACGGTGACCGGCTTCGGACAGTTTACCGGATTGGATTTCGCGTACGGAGAATACAGGTTTCTGTTGAGGAGCGTGGGGACCAAGATATACAGCCTTGAGGCCGCGGACTTTGACAAGATGGACGTGAAGGGCGCGAAGCAGAAGGCCGAAGACATAAAGAAGGCCGTGGATAATTTTAAGAAGTACCTCGGCGATAAATACAGTGAAGACGTGTATGACCAGCTCGGTCTTATCCTGAAGGGAGCCGCTTCGAGGTATTGTGATTCCGAGATCGATGTTGACGATTCACTCTCCATCATGGTGCAGGCGATGGTTTACGGCAACTTCGGCAACAATTCCTATTCGGGCAATTACTATACCAGAAACATCATTACGGGCGATCCGCTTATCCAGGGCAGCTTCCTCCAGAACGCATTCGACATCGACAAGAGCAAGCCGAAGGATATCACAAAGATCGATAAAAAGTATTTCGACAAGTTTTCAGACATCGCCAAGAAGGTAGAGGAGAAGTTCAAGGAGATCCGGGAGATCAAGTTCACCATCGAGGAAGGCGATTTCTGGCTTGTTGAGCAGAGGGACGTTGATGAAAAATCGACCCAGGCGCACATTAAAACTCTGCTCGATCTCTGCAAGCGGAAAAGCGTGGCCGAAGAATACGTGGTCGGCAACATCAAGCCCGCGCAGCTCAACGAGCTTCTGCATCCCGTTATCGATCCGAGGACGATCGGCGGGGTAAAGACCATTAAGGGCGGAATTTCCGGATCGCCCGGGGCGGCGATAGGCCGGGTATTCTTTTCGACGCCCAAGCTGCTTGAGGAGTATAAAAAAGCTATAATGCACGGGGGCGACACCAACATGATTCTGGTAATGCCCGCCAGTTATGCCGAGGATGTCAAGGCGATAGAGGTCGCAAAGGGTGTTATAACCGCGGAGGGCGGGTTCTCTTCACACGCCCCGGTGGTCGCCCGCAGTCTGGGAAAGGTCGCCATGGTTCAGCCTGAAATGAAGATTCGCGGCACCACGTTCACCCTGGCCGGCAAGGCGGTAAAGGAAGGAGATTACGTTTCGATCAACGTTCCCTATTATGAGCCGCCGACGATATATCTGGGGAAGGTCGGCCTCATCGAACCGAACGTTAAGGAAAACGGGCTCATCGACTTTCTTAAAATCGTGGAAAATTTTATCGATGATTTCAATGTTCGCGCCAACGCCGACCAGGGTCGCGATGCCAGGCTCGCCCGCGAGTTCAACGCCGTGGGCATCGGACTGTGCAGGACCGAGCACATGTTCTTCAACGAAAAGCGCATCATGAGGTTTCGTGAAATGATCCTCGCCGATACCGAGGAAGAGCGCAGAAAAACCCTCGATGCGCTCAGACCCATGCAGCGTTCCGACTTTTACGACCTCTTCAAGACCATGGTCGGGTTTCCCGTAACCATTCGCCTGCTCGACGCGCCTCTGCATGAATTTCTGCCGCGCACGGTCGAGAGCATGAAGGAGTTCATACGGCACATGCAGGGAAGAAAGAAAGCCATCAAGCCCGCCGAAATAATGGCGCGCTGCGAGGAACTCTCCGAAATGAACCCGATGCTCGGGCATCGCGGATGCCGGGTGGCTATCACCTATCCTGAAATCTACGAAATGCAGTGCCGCGCGATCTTCGAGGCAGCCTGCATGCTCAGGAAGGAAGGCATAAAAATCGAACCCGAGATCATGATTCCGATTGTCATGACCGAGCACGAGTTGAAGTTCATCAAAAACGGCAAGAAGATCGAAGGAAAGGTCGTAAAGGGTATCCGTGACATAAAGGACGAAGTTGTCGTGGAGTATGGTGTTAGGGACCTCGAATACAGCGTCGGGACGATGATCGAGCTTCCCGCGGCGGCCCTCGGCGCGGGCTCGATCGCGCAGTATGCGGAGTTCTTCAGCTTCGGCACGAACGACCTCACCCAGACCACGTACGGGCTCTCTCGCGACGACATAAACTCGTTCTTCCCGAGCTACTCGCTCTACGACCTTATCCGCAACAATCCGTTCCAGGTGCTGGGCGAACAGGTAAAGGAGCTCATCGAAGTCGCCGCGCTACGCGGAAGGCTCACCCGCCCGGACATCAAGATGGGACTGTGCGGCGAGCACGGAGCAGACCCGGAGAATATAGAGTTCTGTATCAATGTGGGACTGAACTACGTTTCATGTAATCCGTATTCGATTCCCCTCGCCAAGCTCGCTGTGGCACAGTACAACCTGCGGCAGGAAGAATAATAAAAACGGCCAGGTTCCGTTGCAACTGGGGGGAGGGGCGGGGAGCCTCTCCCCTTTTTATTATGGAGTGCGCATCGGTCAGAGGTACCGTACCGAGGCAAAGGAGCGGTGTATCCCCCGGGAGTAACGGAAAGCGGGATACCCGAGTATCATCGCCATCGATACGCTGTTTTCTTGAGGTATTCCCCACTTTTTCTTCAGCCTTTTTTCGCGATTGATTGCGAATGATACGGTGCCGATCATGCAGCTTCCCAGCCCAATCGCTTCCGCGGCGGTCATCGCATAGGTGCACGCGATGCTTCCGTCGACGGGGTCGGCGTAGGGCGACTGGTGGAACAGCAATACGCAGGGGGCGTGGTAAAAGAGGAGGTCCGTATTTTCGGACCGCGCTTCTGTTATGGCGCGTACGGCCGGGATGATGAAACCTTCCATCATTTCAGCGTCGGTCTTTTTCATAAAAAATACCGCGAGGGCCCTCATTACCGGATTGTCGAAAATGAGCCACTTTTTAAATACACCGCATATGTCCCCGGCGAGTTCCCAGACGCGTTCCTTCGACATTACCGCAATAACCCCCACGTCCGATGGCGGCAGGCCCATCGGCGCGGTTGAAGCGGCTGAAAGGATTTTCTCGATCATGGCTTTTTCGATGGGGCGATCCCTGAACTCGCGCACGCTTCTGCGCGACACCAGCAGATTGTACAGGGCGCCAAAGGAGGCGCGGACGCTCTTTTTAGGGAGGCGAAACGAGTGTTCTGGCTCGATACCGCGTCCGGAGACCGTAATCGCACCGCGCGGGCAAACGAGCATGCACTGGCCGCAGCCGATGCATCCCAGTCCGTTATCGGGGAATATTTCGGGACTTCCATTTACGGCGAGGATGGTGAAGGATTTGCATACCCGTGCGCAAAGGCCGCATGAAGTACAACGGTAGTGGTCTATCGAGGGACGGGCCGGTTTGTCACCGAATCCCGTTTTAATCGTTTTCCCCGGTCTGTCTTTCATGATATCCCCCTGGCTTTTTGCGATTGGTTGAGATTAAAAATAAATTGCAATTTTTCAACCTTTTATTAGTCGGTATTGCCGGCCGGCGAATGCGCGCTTATGCGACATATGATCGGGGGTATACTATTTAAAAATTGTCTTGATAATATCCAGCCACCGATTACCTTCTCCCAAAAAAAGGAGATGGGTCAATGGACAACAAGGATATCGTCATTATTTCAGGTTGCAGAACGCCGATCGGCAGTTTCGGGCAGAGCCTGCGCGACGTCCGCGCCTACGAGCTTGCTTCCATCGTAATGAAGGAGGCGATGGCCAGGGCGAAAGTGGAAGGGGCGCAGCTCAGCGACGTAATATTCGGGGATTGTATCCAGACATCGGAGGAGGCAAACACGGCCAGGACCGCTGCGCTGAAGACCGGTATTCCGGTAGAGGTGCCGGCGGTCACCATACAGCGCCAGTGCGCTTCGGGCATGCAGTCGGTGATCTTCGCGAGCCAGCAGATCCAGTGTGGAGATTCCGAGATCGTGCTTGCCGGCGGCGTGGAGTCCATGTCGAACGCGCCCTATATTCTAAAAAAAGCCCGCTGGGGCGCACGCCTGACGCACGGCGAAATGACTGACGCGATGTGGGAATTGCTTCACTCGGGCAGTGGTCTGCTCGGTGATGCCTATATCATGGGGCAGACCGCCGAGAACCTCGCAAAGAAGTACAATATATCGCGTGAGGACCAGGACCAGCTTGCCTTTGAAAGCCACTCGAAAGCGCTTGCCGCGATCGATTCGGGCAGGTTTAAAGATGAAATCATTCCGGTTCCGCTCCCCGGGCGGAAGGGAGAAGTGAAAGTGTTCGATACCGACGAACATCCGCGCCGCGACGTGAGCAGGGAAAGCCTTGCAAAGTTGAAACCGGCTTTTGATAAAAATGGAACCGTTACCGCTGGCAACTCCTCCGGATTGAACGACGGGGCCGCGGCGCTCGTGGTTGCCAGCGCGAAAAAGGCGAAAGAGCTTGGTGCTAAACCAATAGTGAGACTTATTGCTAGCGCCATAGCCGGAGTGGACCCACGCTTGATGGGATATGGGCCGGTGCCCGCTGTGCAGATGCTTTTAAAGAAGACCGGCATGAAGCTTGATGACATCGGTCTCATTGAGGCCAACGAGGCATTCGCCGCCCAGTATCTTGCCTGTGAAAAGGGTCTGGGGCTTGATCGCACGAAGGTCAACGTGAATGGATCCGGTGTCGGTCTTGGACATCCGGTGGGCTGTACCGGGGCGCGGCTTATCGTGACGCTCATGAACGAGATGAAACGCCGGAACGTTCGCCATGGTATTGCGACCCTCTGCGTCGGAGGCGGCATGGGTGCGGCGGTTTTAATTGAAAATATTTGATTGATTGGCCGCCTGCAGGGACACACCGCTGTGCGTCCCTGCAGGAAAAATAAATGGACAAGCTGCCCGCTTCGTTGGTATATTGAATACTAACCTTACAATCAGGAGAGATGAAATGGCGGATTCTATTACGAAAGATATGACGTTCGGGGAGCTCATTAAAAAGCATCCCAAGGCGGGTCCCGTCCTTGCGGGCTATGGTCTTCACTGCATAGGGTGCCACATCGCGACCATCGAGACGCTCGAGCAGGGTGCCAGGGCACACGGTTTGAACGATACGGACATCGGTAAAATGCTGTCGGACCTGAATGCCGTGGCGGGGTAATTCCAGCAGCATCTTCATAAAATAAGGCGAGGTTTGATGACCTCGCCTTATTTTTTATTTCTACAATGGTGAGGGAAGGATTCGAACCTTCGAAGGCTTCGCCGGCAGATTTACAGTCTGCTCCCTTTGGCCGCTCGGGAACCTCACCTGTTAGCTGGCGAGAGGAATCGAACCCCCAACAAGCTGATTACAAATCAGCTGCTCTACCGATTGAGCTACGCCAGCAAGCTCAATATGCTACCCTTCTATTTGATGAAAGTCGAGTGTCAATACTTTTTTTATAAACCACCGATGGGAAAAACCCACGACATCCAATACCGTGCCGCCGAAACGGCATATACGATAATATATTATTGACAGGCTTGCGCGGCAGATGCTTTAATGCCTTCTGGTTATCCGGTACTATATGCTATGCAATTTTAAAACTGTGAAAACCCTGCTCCGTGGGAATTCAGATAATCATTGAATTCACATTTACGCTCCCGCGGCGAGCGTTCTTAACACAGAGGCCTGAATGAATGCGCGATTGCTTCCGGTTGCCGGAGCTATGCTGGTTCTTTGTGCCGGCTTGTTACATGCTGAAACAAGAAAACTGACGAGGGAGGATTGTGTCTCGATCGCCCTTGAGAACCATCCGGCGGTGATGGTTCTTGCCCAGGAGCAGAAAAAGGCGGTGGCGAACTACCGCCTGTCGAAAGCTCCGGACAGAATACAGGTGAACGGAGAGGTCAAGACCGCCGAGTATCTTAAGCCCGAATCGTCATCATCGGGTTTCAATGTTCCCGGCAGGGACACCACCATCGGCATCTTCGCGGGAACATCGGCGGTCTACAACTTGGTCGACCCCAATATTTCCAGGAAACAGGAGGCCGCCAAGCTCGCCATCGATATGTCCAAGATGAACGAGATCAAGGAGCGGTCGACCATCGTTTTGAATGCGAAAGCCGCCTATTACGCATTTAATATGGCGATCGAGAACGTGCGGCTGCGAGAGAAACTGCGGGACAAATACAGGGTCAAGCAGGAGACGACCGCCATTCTTTTCAGAAACGGGCTGCGGCCCATCCTCGATGTCACCAAGGCCGATGTTGATCTTGCATCCGCGACCCTCGAGTATGAAAAGGCCAGGAACCAGGAAAACCTCGCCAAAACAGAACTGCTGGCGGCGCTGGGTGTTATGGACGAGGAGATCGATGTCGAGCCGCTCAAAATCGATGTGCTTCCCTCGCTGCGGTTTTCATTTGTCGAGCTGTACAGCCTGGCGGAAAGCAATCATCCGGAACTGCGTATAGCGAAGCTCAACAGGGAGATCCAGCGAATTAATATTGAGGTCGAGCGTTCTGCCGGAAGCCTGAGAGTGGATCTGATGGCATCCCTCGGATTCGAGAACAAGAATCTGGCGGGTCTCGATTCGATGCAGGACAATGTCAAAACCTCGAACTGGGAGCCGACATTTCATGCCGGCATACAGGCCCGCGTGCCCATTTATACGGGCGGGGCGATAACGGCCAGGGTTAATGTCGCTGAAGCTGAATACAGTAAATCGATATACGGCGAGAAACAGATTCTCCTCGGGGTAAAGGCCCTTTTGCGCAATTACGTGCAGGGCATGGAAGAGATAAAAAAACAGATCGAGCTTTCCCGTCTCATGAAAATCAACGCCGAAAAGCACCTCGCGCTTGCGCAGAGGAGTTATGATGCCGGCGTCGGGTCTCAGATCGCTCTTCAGGATGCCGAAACGGCGGTTCTCGATGCCGAGTTGTTTTCGGCGAGGGCGCGCTACGAGTATCTCACGATTCTTGCCAGGTTGTCGAAGACCGTCGGCATCGAGGAGGAATATCTATGCCGAAAATAGATTTTAGCAGGTTCATCCCCAGGAAAAAAAAGACGATTGCAGGCGTTGCGGCGCTTTCGATTCTCCTCATCTACCTGATATTCCGCGGCTGCACGGGATCCTCGGACGTCGTCTACCGTTATGCGAAAGTGACCAGCGGGGATGTGATCAAAACCGTTTCAGTAACCGGGACCCTCGATGTGCTTAACTCGTACAGGGTGATGAGCAAGATCAACGGCGTGGTGAACAGGGTGCTGGTGGATTTCAACCAGGTCGTCGGAAAGGGACAGTTGCTCGCGACCGTCGACTCCACAGAGATCGACCAGGAGATGTCCCGGGTGCGGGCGCAGCTGGAGCGTGCGCGACTGGACCTGTCGGGCGCGAAAGCCGATATCGATACGAAAAAGGATCTCTATAAGGAGAACCTTATTTCGAGAAAGGATCTGGAGCAGGCCGAGCTCAATTATAAAAAGATCGCTGCCCAGTATCGCCAGTTTTATGTGGAATATGAAATAGCCCTGCGAAATAAAAATTACACCCGCATCACTTCTCCCGCTTCGGGAATCATCATATCCATGGATATAAAACCGATGGATGTGGTTGCCGTAAACAAACCGCTTTTTGTGGTTGTCGAGGATTTAAGGAAGATGTACCTGACCATAAATGTCGACGAATCGGATATCGGGAAAATAGCCAAGGGGCAGCATGTAAGCTTTACCGTCAGTGCGTTTCCCGGCAGTGCCTTCGCGGGTAAGATCGACCAAGTACGCCTTAATCCGACAACGCAGCAGAGCATCGTATTATACCAGGCCATCGTTATCTGCGATAATTCCGAGATGAAGCTGAAGCCGGGAATGACCGCGACGGCCACCGTCGTAGTCGGGAAAAAGGAAAAAGTGCTGCGTGTGCATAATGAAGCGTTTATCGTTTCGCCGGTCGAGACGAAGGGCGATTTCAATCGGCAGTTTGTCTGGAAGAAAAGGACAAGCGTGGTCGATGAACTCCCCGTAAAGAAGATCGGGGTCAAGACGGGGCTTGTCGGGGACGTGTTCACCGAAATAGCCTCGGATAAGATCAAGACCGGTGACGAAATTCTTGTGCGCATCGAAAAAAAGTTCAAACTGTGACGGTCTCAGGGAAATCATGGACAGGGTCATCGAGGTCCGGGACCTCGTAAAAACATATTTCATCAGCGATGACGTCAGCGTCCACGCGATCAATGGCATCTCGCTCTCGGTTGCGAAGGGGGAATTTCTTGCGATAATGGGGGCTTCCGGCTCGGGGAAGTCAACCTTCATGAATATCCTTGGCTTCCTCGACTCGCTTTCCTCTGGAAGTTATCTCCTGGACGGCGTTGAACAGGCCTCCCTGGACGACGACCGGAAAGCGGAAATACGAAATACAAAAATCGGGTTTGTTTTTCAGGGATTCAATCTTCTTTCGCGCACATCCGCCCTGGAAAACGTCGAGCTCCCCATGATATACCGTGGCGGGGCGCGGCCCTCCGAGGTGCGCGAAAAGGCGCGGGAGCTGCTTGCAATGGTGGGGCTTTCGGGGCGCGAAGACCATCATCCCAACAGGCTTTCCGGGGGCGAGCAGCAGCGTGTGGCGATCGCCCGGTCACTGATCAACGAACCGGCGATCATCCTCGCCGACGAGCCCACCGGAAACCTCGATTCCCGTAACACTGCCGATATTATGGGCATATTCACGCGGCTTAACATTGAGCTCGGCATCACGATTATTCTGGTAACCCATGAACCGGAAGTCGCGAGCTATACCAGGCGCAAGATCGTTTTCCGCGACGGCCTTATTCTTCAGGATACCTCGATAAAAAAAAACGTCCGGCGGAGCGGCAAATAACATGAACGTGAGCAACCTTCTGCTTACCGCGCTGCGATCGCTCGGCAAGAACAAGATGCGCTCCGCGCTGACGAGCCTCGGTATTATAATAGGCGTTGCGTCCGTAATCATGATGGTGGGGATAGGCAACAGCGCCCGTGTGTCCGTGCGGGACAAGGTATACACCTACGGCGCCAACGCGATGTCGATTAATTCGGAACGACCCTTCACCGAGCCGGATCTCGAACGCCTGCGGCGCTCGACCTCATATATAAAGTACATCACACCAATGGTCGGACGAAAAGCGGTTAACGTAAAGTTTGAGAACCGCTTCCTTGAAAGCCGGGTTCGGGGCGTAAACAATGATTTTTTTCGCATCCAGGAATGGCCTGTCACCTTCGGCAGGTATTTCACAGAACTGGAGATTCTGTCATACGAGAAGGTGGTCATTCTTGGGGACAGCGCCAGGCTGAGCCTCTTCGGGAATTCCAATCCTGTCGGCAGGATCATCCTTGTAAACAACGTCCCCTTCATGGTGATAGGTTCACTGTCGGAGCTCGGACAGGCATTCTCGGGACGCGACCAGGACAATGTCGTCATCATGCCGTTCACGACGGCGGGACTTAAAATCGAAGGACGCAGGGATTTCAACGAAATTTTTGCTTCGACCTATTCCGAGGACCTTGTGGAGAAGACCGCCGGCGAAATTCGCCGATTTCTCAGGAGCGAGCGGTCGATCGTGCCGGGACAGGCCGAGGATTTCACCGTCAAGACCAGCCGGGAAAAACTCGAGATGGCTGAATATATCGCGAAAACACTTGCCATTCTGCTTGCCGGTATCGCGTCGATTTCGCTTATCGTCGGCGGTATCGGGATCATGAACATCATGCTGGTGTCGGTAAGCGAACGGACGCGCGAGATAGGCATTCGCATGGCGATCGGCGCCAGGAGGCAGGACATACTCCTGCAGTTCCTGATAGAGGCCGTGACTTTGAGCGCGGGCGGCGGTATCGCCGGAATAACCCTCGGTATCTTCATTTACTTCATCATCACCATCGCTGTCGGATGGCCGTTCCTTTTTTCTGTTTTTTCCATCGCTATTTCCTTTCTCTTTTCGGGCGCCGTGGGGGTATTTTTCGGTTATTACCCGGCCCGAAAAGCTTCCGATCTCAAGCCGATAGACGCCCTTCGTTACGAATAGCCTCCGCCTCGCCCGTCCGCTGTTTAAGAAATTAATTATTTTCACTATTAAGACATAATATTCCCCATTCCGATATATAAAACATGAATGTGCAGTCCGGCGCTCTGGCGTCTTCGTGGAGACATAAAACCGGGGAAGGAAAAGTCCCCGGTGCCGACAGCTGATGCCCGACCGGTAAAACCAAGGAGAAAAGCGTTGAAAGAGATCCAGGCTATAAAGAAATTCAAGAGGTTTCTGCAGACCGAGAGGGGGCTGTCGCCGAATTCGATCTATTCGTACACCTACGACCTGAAAAAATTCAGCGATTTTTTATCGCGGACCAACACGGACATATTCAGCGCCACCCACGAAGACGTTCAGCAATTTTTGAAATTCGAAAAGAATAAAAAGCATAATTCCTCCAGGACCCTCGCCCGTTCCCTGGCGGCGATCAGGCAGTTCTACAATTTCATCTCCCTGAACGTGGAGCGTATCGAAAATCCGGCCAGCCGGATCGGTACTCCCCAGGTTGAAAAAACACTTCCGGATTTCCTGACTGTTCGAGAAATCGAAACGCTCTTTCGCTCGGTCTCCGAAAGCGACCCGTTTGAGCTCCGTGACAAGGCGATATTCGAGCTCCTGTATTCATGCGGCCTCCGGATTACCGAAGCGGTGGAGCTTTGCGTGAATAACCTGGATTTTGAAAACAGGTTCATCACGATTACCGGCAAGGGCGGCAAGGAGCGAATGGTACCGATAAGCGAGGAGGCCGTGAGGCTTATCAGAAAATACCTCAAGCATTCCAGAAGCGAGATCCTCGGGGACCGCCTGAGCGATTTTGTCTTTATCAGTAAAAAGGGCTCAAGGCTCAACAGAAAATCGGTATGGCGGCTCCTGAAAGGATACGTGGACCGCACCCAGATCAAGAAAAATATTACCCCGCATACGCTGCGCCATTCATTTGCCACGCACCTGCTTGAAAACGGCGCCGATTTACGCTCCGTCCAGGAGCTTCTGGGCCATATGGATATATCGACAACCCAGGTGTACACTCACCTCGCCAGGAAAGAGCTTCAAAAGATCCACCGGCGATTCCATCCAAAAGGATAAATTTTCGCCTATGCCGGGAAGAGAAACACACCGTCCCCGGGTGAACGGCCGTGCGGTTGCGTCCGCGGCGGCCTGCGCTCTTTTTCTCGCTTTCCTTGCGGGATGCGCCCCCTCTCGCGAGTTCCTGCTTAGAAAAAGCACCGAAATAGGCGCGGAAAAGAATTATGTTCGCGTACTGCTGCTCAATACCGCCGAACGCGTTGCGGTGGCTTCGCCCGCGCGCATGAAGATCAGCGGCCTGTCGGACAGGAGGGTGCACTATGACGGGAAGGGGAGGTCAGTTTTTTTCTATACCGAAAAGGTCAAGGAGCCGGTCGTGGTTGAATCATGGAATTCGCCGCTTTCGGTTAACGGCGTACCGTACCGTGGAGCGATCGAGCTGCATTCGAGGATGGGAAGGCTCCTTGTCGTCAACGTACTGACGATGGATGAGTACCTTTCGGGCGTCGTCCCCTGTGAGATATCGAGCGGTTGGAACATCGAGGCATTGAGGGCCCAGGCGGTTGCGGCCCGCAGTTACGCGTATTATCATATTATGAATGGCAACGATGCCCTTTTCGACCTCAATGCGACAAACCGCTCCCAGGTTTACGGCGGTGTTAAAGTGGAAACGGAGCGCACGAGCAAAGCGGTGCGGGACACGAGCGGCCAGGTGGTGTCCCATAACAACAAGCCGATCCTTGCCTTCTTTCATTCTACATGCGGCGGAAACACCATCGATAACAACAAGGTCTGGACGGGGGAGGCCAGGGAGTATCTGCGCGGTGTGCGATGCGAATACTGCTCCCGGTCGCCCCACTATGCATGGGAGGAGATGCTCACACTGTATGAGATTCGTCAGCACCTTGCCAGAAAATATGTCGGAGTTGGTACGGTGACGGGTATCGCGTTCAGGAAAGAGGGGGGGCGGGTAAACCATGTTACGGTGGACCATAAGAACGGCGTCGTCCGACTTTCCGGGAATGATTTCAGGCTGCTCTTTCCTGAAAAAAAAATTAAAAGCCTGTATTTTGAGGCGGTTAAAACGAGGAACGGGCTGCTGTTAAAGGGGCACGGCTGGGGGCACGGCGTCGGGCTCTGCCAGTGGGGGGCGAACGGAATGGCCGAACGCAAGGCGGCCTATACCGATATTCTCCGGCATTATTATCGCGGAACGAGTCTCATGATCATGGCGGAAAAAGCACGACCGGGCTCCCAAAATAAACTGGCCCCCGGGCCGCCCCCTCGCTACTGAGTACTCCCCCCCGTAAAATTATGGTTGTTAAAAAAACGCGACCCTGTGTCATGATGGCACGATGACGATTGAGCGCCCATACCGGCTTTCCGATTTTGAATTCAACCTTCCCGATGAGCTCATTGCGCAGGAACCCGCGAATGAGCGTGACGCGTCGAGGTTGCTCGTCATGAGTCGCGGTGGCGGCCTGGAGCACCGGATGTTCCGGGATATTCTCGAGTACCTGCGCGAAGGCGACGTGCTGGTGTTCAACGACGCCAGGGTAATGCCGGCGCGTGTTTATTTCATCAGGCAGAGCGGCGCACGCGTGGAATTCATACTTACGGGACGGCTTGACGAGCTTCGATGGACGGCTATCTGCAACAGGACCTCGAGGATTAAAATCGGCGAAACCCTCCGCGCGCAGGGCGACGAAACCGTGACGATTCGCGTGCTTGCCCGGGGCGCAGAAGATTTTACGATTGAAAGCGGCGTGGTGCTGGATGACGGTGTGCTGGAAACGATCGGTGTGGTCCCGCTCCCGCCCTATATCAGGCGTGATCATTCAGCACTCGACGTCGAACGTTACCAGACGGTATACGCCCGCGAGAGCGGTGCAGTGGCGGCTCCGACGGCGGGACTCCACTTCTCCACGGAGCTTCTTCACGATATCGCCGCGCGGGGTGTTGAGTTCGCATACCTTACGCTCTTTGTCTCGTGGGGGACCTTCCAGCCCGTTCGGCATGAAGACCTCTCGCTTCACCGGATGCACAGCGAACGATTCATCCTTCCTGAAGCCTCCGCTGCCGTTATTAACAGGGCCCGCGCCGAACGGCGCCGCGTCATCGCCGCCGGCACCACTTCACTTCGCGTTCTCGAAACTACCTTCCATGAAGGCGCCAACCGGGCCGCGGAGGGAGTTACGGACCTTTTTATTTACCCGCCGACTACGCTGCGATCCGTCGATGCGCTGCTCACGAATTTCCATACTCCGCGCTCCACGCTGCTCATGCTGGTCGCCGCCTTCGCCGGATACGCTTCGATAATGGAGGCGTACAGAGAGGCCGTGGCAAACCGATATCGTTTCTTTTCATACGGCGATGCGATGCTGATTCTGTAACAGGCGGGTCGGGATGATTTTTTAAGGAGGATATTGATGAAGGTCCGTGATGCGTGCTCTTTTCTCGAAGGGCGTTTCCCGCCCGCCCTGCAGGAAAAATACGACAACGCGGGGGGGCAGGTGTTGTTCCCCGATGACGAGATCCGGGGGGTGCTGGTGTCGCTCGACTGCGATCGCGCTGTGATCGAAGAGGCGCGGACGCTGGGGTGCAACCTGATCGTCACCCACCATCCGATATTTTTCCGCCCGCTTCGAAACCTGACCGGCGGCGAGCCGCACTCGGAGATGATTTTCGATCTCGTCAATGACCGCACGAGCCTGTATTCCGCGCACACCAATCTGGATAAGATTTACTTCGATCGGCTGGGCGCGGTGATCGGGCTGGCCGAAATGAGCCTCCTGGTGAAAACGGACACGCCACGATCCGAAGGAGGGCGGGAATACGGTTTCGGTGCCCGTGGGGAGTTTAATCCCCCCCTCCCGCTCGAGGAGCTCCTGCATCGCGTATGTGACCGGCTCGCGCTCCCGTTTCTGGTCTACGCGGGAAAAGGGGAGGCACCGGTGCGGCGATGCGCGGTGAGCGGTGGTGCCGGCGGCGGCTCAATAGGGCGCATACTGCAGGAATGTGAGGTCGACTGCATAATTACCGGCGATGTGGGCTATCATGACGTGAAAACCGCGGTCGATCACGGTGTCGCGGTCATCGACGCAGGTCATTACGGCACGGAAAGGATTTTACTGGATTTTTTATGTTCGGATATCCAAGACTACTTGACAAAAACGCCGACGGCCGGGCAAATAAGGGCCTGCGTCTCCCGCATGGAGGCCAATCCTTTCAGCGTATTTCTGCCGGACCGGAAATGAACAACGATATAGCCAGAATGATCGAACTGCAACGGTACTGGGATACGGTGCTGCGCTGCCGCGATGACATCGAGAAAAGCGATAGCTCCATCTCGTTCTGGAAAGAGCGGCTTAAGGAAAACCAGGGCCGTGTTCTGGCCCTGCAGGAAACGGTAAAGCTTTCGAAGAGCTTCCTCAGGCAGAAGGAGGTCGACCTCGCCTCCGTGGAAGAAAAGATCGCGAGGCTCAAAACGCGCGGAGACGCGGTGAAAAATGAACGCGAAGCCGCGGCCGCAGGGAGCGAGCTCGCCGCCGCATCGGCGGAGCGCAGCGGACTCGAAGAGGAGATCCTGCTTCTCATGGACGAGCTCGAGGTAAAAAGCTCTTTACTGGCGGACGCTGAAAAAGAGGCAGCGGCCGCATCGGAACAGTCCGGCGCGGACATCGCGATGCTCGAGGAACGAATCGAGCGGTTCCGGAAACAGATGGATGAGCATCGGGCGAAATTTGACGAAGGTCTTTCCGGTCTTTCCGCGGCCGTGCGGCCAAAGTTTCAGAAGCTCACCGGCTCCGGGAACGGAAAGGCCATAGTCCGCATCGATGGGGAGACCTGTGAGGGTTGTCGCGTGCAGGTGCCGGTCCACCTTGCCGGCGATGTGTCGAAGTCGGACCGGGTGATGTCGTGCAGCAATTGCGGAAGGTTTATTTATAACGGATAGGTCTCCGGCACGGTCCTTGTCTCAAGCGGTTTCAGGGCGCTTTTTAAAGCGCCCGCCGGAAAAGGGACTGCCGGGTTAAAAATAAAGAGGGTACTATGCTTCTGAGTATTGACAGGGTTTTACAGCTTCTGGCAGAAGGCAAGAGCGTGCAAAAGATCGCGGAGCTTTCCGATGTCGATGTCGCGGAGGTCTGTGCGGTGATAGAAGAAGCCAGGGCCATTCTCGAAACCAGCGACAAGGCTCGTTCGCGAAAGAAGATAATAATCAGGCGAAAAAACCCGGCCGATGATCCATCTCCGGCGCCCCCTGAGGAAGCGGGAGCCGATGTTCCGCCGGACGGGGAGATTTTCGACGGGGCGGAGCTGTCGGCCGTGCCGCTTGACTCGTCCCTGGTGATGTATACCGACGGCGCATCGCGCGGAAACCCGGGCCCGGCAGGGATTGGAATCGTCATTTACGACAGCGACAATCGCCAGGTCGGCAAGGTTTCGCTGCCCATCGGTGTGCAGACGAACAACTTTGCCGAATATACCGCGCTTATACACGCCCTTCGGATCGGACGCTATTTCAGGGCCCGCATGCTGAAGATCCGTACCGATTCAGAGCTCGTGGTAAAACAGATAAAAGGCGAATACAAGGTCAACCACGAGAATATAAAGGGCCTTTACGCGGAGGCGATGAAGCTTAAAAAGGCCTTCAGCAGCTGCAAAATAGAGCACGTTACCCGCAACTTCAACGACAAGGCCGATTACCTGGCCAAAAAAGCCTCGGAACTGAACAAATAGGCGGGGGAAGGGTTTTTATGGACGCTCCCCGCGAGGAACAGGATCTCATCACGGAGCTGTGCTCCAGGCTTGGCCTGGATCCGGTAATCGCCCAACTGCTCGTTCGTCGTGGACTTGCGGGCGCAATGGAAGCGGATGCGTATATCAATCCCAGTCTGGCCATGCTGCACAGCCCTTTCCTGATGGAAGGAATGACGGATGCCGTTGTGCGACTTGACAGGGCCGTTGTCGCCGGTGAGCGGATAGGTATCTTTGCCGATTCGGACCTCGACGGGCTTTCGGCTCTGGCGGTGATTGAGAGGCTCCTCGATACGATCGGTGCGCGTGCGGACCGCGTGAGACGCTATCCCGTTGAAAACGATGACTACGGCGTGAACATGCGTTCGATAGAGGATTTTTCCTCCGAAAAGGTGTCGCTGCTGATTACGCTCGATTCGGGTATCCGCGATGTCGCCGAGATTCGCCGGGCGCGCGAGCTCGGCATGGATGTACTGGTCTGTGACCATCACGAGCCCGGCGATGCGCTGCCGGATGCGATCATAATCAACCCCAAAGTAAAGACCTGCCCTTATCCCTTCCGGGAGCTCGCGGGAGTCGGTGTGGCCTTCAAGCTGTGCTGTGCGCTGCTGTACGCGCGCGGGGCGGATTACAACCGGCGATTTCTGCTCATATCCGTGGAGGATGGCGAGATATACTTTTCGAAAATACGGAATATGGTGATCGAGTCGTCCGGCAGTTTTCGAAACCCGCATGATCCAGGCCTGATCGGTCCTGCCGATTGCGATCTTATACTGCATCATGGCCTGGACGGTGACTTTGTGGAAAAGTTGCGCGCCGCGGGGTGCTCTGCCGCAGAGCACTTCCTGAGTTTCATCGAACCGGAGGGCGAAACCGATCGGGCGCTGACACTCGAAGACGTGTGCGATGCTTATTCGATACGGTCCGACCTGTATACGCGCCGCGCCGACCTGCTCAACCGGCTTTTTCTGGAGCGATGTTACGGAAACGCGACCACGCTGGCCGGATTTGCGAAATCGTCGCTCGACCTTGTAGCCCTGGGCAGTATCGCCGACATCATGCCGCTGACGCATGAAAACAGGATACTGGTACGTCACGGGCTAGAGGCGCTTGGAAACACGATACATCCCGGGCTCCGTCTGCTGCTTCAGGAACACGGCTGGGGGACGACGGCCCGCGATGTTGCGTGGAAGATAGCGCCCTTTCTTAATACGCCGGGCCGGTACGGCAAAAGCCACCTGCTCGCCCGCTTTTTTCTTGAGCATGACGAAAGCGGTTTGAAGGAAGTCATTGCCGAAATTACCGATATGAACGAGAGGCGCAAGGACGAGCTGGCCTCCCTTTATGAGCGGCTTTACGAAGAGTGCCGTAGCGGCGGCCTGCACCGTGCCGGGGACGGAATGTATTTCGTAGGCGATTCCGAGGTTCCCGACGGCCTGTGCGGCCTGCTGGCCAACCGGCTCGCCGACGCGTTCAAGCGACCGGTGATCGTGGTCGCTCTTGCCGGAGGGCGCGATGTGGTGAAAGGGTCGGGAAGGGCCAGCGGGAGTTTTAATTTTTTTTCGCACGTCGCCGCTTTCTCGCCGCTTTTCGAAAGAATAGGGGGGCATCCCCAGGCGTTTGGTTTCTCGATCCGGATTGACAGACTGGACGAAGCCCGCACTGCCATAGCATCCGGACTGGAACAGGAATCACGAAACGGAATAGAGCGGGAGCTGCCTGTATTCGCTGACATCCTGCCGGAAATGATCGCCGATCTTAACACTGATTTTGTAGACTCTCTCGGTATATTCGAACCGGTCGGCCACCGGAATGAAGAACCGCTTTTTCTGTCGCGCGGACTTCGAGTTGCGGCTTTCAGGACCATGGGTGCGGGGCGAACGCACGGAAAGTTCATACTTGAGGGGTCCGGGAAGATCGAGGCGGTCGGCTGGGGAATGGCCGGTGAAATGTCTGAATCGGCGAAAAAAGGTACAGCGGACCTACTGTATACTCTTTCCATCAATGAGTACCGCGGGGAGCGGAAACCCCAGATGTTTATTAAAAGTATATTGGATGATAAACACGAATCCGACGCGGCTGACCGGGATATTCATGTGTCGGATAATAATAGTATTTGACTTTCATGAATGCCCCGGATACGGTGAAACGATCGCAACGGCGAGAAACTATCCTCGAGGAAGTGCCATGAACATTGAAGTAAAAGAAAATGACGCCCAGGTGAGCGTCATCGTAAACGGCGACATAGAGATGATGACCATCAAGGAATTCAAGGAAAAGCTCCTCAATCTCGGCCAGGTGACCGAGAAGGACATCGAGCTTGACCTTGCCAATGTCGAATATATCGATTCCTCGGGCGTTGGTGTACTGATCAGCCTGCTCAAGCTCCAGAAAAAGAAGGGTAAAGTCCTCAAGATACGCAAGGCGAGCACCAAGGTGCTTAATGTGCTCAAGCTGAGCTCGCTGTCGGACGTGTTTGAGCTGTAAGCGCTGGAAACCGGGTGAGCCGTGGATGTTCGTGTAGGAATCGGCTATGATGTTCATGCTTTCGCGGAGAACAGAAGGCTCGTTCTCGGCGGCGTGGGCATCGATCACCCGCTCGGCCTTCTTGGGCACTCCGACGCGGACGTACTGCTCCATGCCATTATCGACGCGCTCCTGGGCGCCGCCTCCCTTGGCGACATCGGGGAGCTCTTCCCCGACTCCGATCCCTCCCTGCGGGACGCAAGCAGTCTCGATCTTCTTAAGCAGGTCCACGACCTTCTTTCCGGGCATGGCGTAACAATCCTGAACATTGATTCGGTAGTGATCTGTGAGAAACCTAAAATCTCGCCGCACCTCGGGGCCATGAAGGCGGCGATCTCCCGCGCGCTCGGGGATTTGGCGCCCGCGCGGATAGGTATAAAAGGTAAAACAACAGAGGGTCTCGGTTTTGCAGGACGCCGTGAAGGCATAGTCGCCCAGGCCGTTGCGCTGGTCAGGCTTGACTGATACCGTTCACATCATTTACGGATGCCGGCTGTACGCCGAATGATACGGGGGGAATCATGAAAAAAATTGTGGTCGCGGTAGTACTCTTTCTCTGGGGATCGGCCCTCCTTGCCGACGAGATCCATCTCAACGACGGCCAGGTGATACGCGGGAAAATCCTCAAGGTGAGCGAAAGGACGATCGAATACGATCCGGAGGGTGACGAGCCTTTCGACGTGCTCCCCCGCGGGCAGATTCTTAAAATCGTCTACGACAGCGGGAAAACGATAAACCTGAACGAGGGAACCGAACCGATCGATAAGCCGCTTGTGTCTCGCGGCGCCGGCGATGCTGTCGCATCCGATAAAAAAGGGGTTCACCGGCACGATGGCTTTTTCTTTCGAACGCAGCTGGGCCTGGGGGGCGGTCGTACCGTTATAGAAGACTTAGATAACGATGATTTTGAGACGAAGGGAACGGCGACTACTCTGAACCTCCAGATCGGCTATGCAATCTTTGAAAACTTTGTCCTCTTCCTCGAAAACGGAGTGAGCGTGATGCCCGAGTCGAAAGTTAAACATATATCAGCGGTCACGGAGTCGGAGAAAAAGAATGATGTCGCCATTTCGACCTTCGGTCTCGGTTTAAGCTGGTATCTCATGCCGTACAACATCCACCTCTCCCCGCTTTTCTTTTTCAGCGTTACGGAATATGACGGGCCCGTGCTGAAGGGCGATTCCGAGGGAGGAGGTGGATTAGGTCTTTCAATCGGAAAGGAGTGGTGGGTATCAGATAACTGGGGATTGGGCGTCGCGTTCTATATTTACAGCGGAAGCGATACGGTGAAGGATCAATCTAACAAGAAATACGACATGTCGAGCTCCGTAATCGGCATCATGTTCACCGCGACCTATAACTGATTCCGCGTATCCCGGGGGCGGATTGCGTCCCCGGGCCTTTTGCCCTTGTCGTAAAAACCCTCACATCGAACAAATATCGTTGACATCCCCGTCGTGTATAGTGTTTTCATTCTATTCCCGCACACGCGGCAGGTGCGTTTCGGTCCCATGCCGCACATTACCGCAGTATGGATGGGCTGTATGATCAAGAACGACGTTGAGCTTCTCAGGCGCGGCACGGAGGAAATAATCCCGGAGGATGAGTTTCTCCGGAAACTGGAGCGTTCGGAGAGGGAGCAGAAACCCCTCATCGTGAAGGCCGGTTTCGATCCCACGGCGCCCGACATCCACCTGGGGCACACGGTGCTCCTGCGAAAGATGCGCCATTTCCAGCGCATGGGACACACCGTGGTGTTCCTGATCGGCGATTTCACCGGGATGATCGGCGACCCGTCGGGCAAGTCCGAAACGCGCAAGCGCCTGACCCGCGAGGAGGTGCTCGCCAATGCCGAGACCTACAAGCGCCAGGTGTTTAAAATACTCGATCCCGCCGTCACCGTGGTCGATTTCAACTCGCGCTGGTGCCAGCCGATGGGCTTTGCCGACGTCCTGGAGCTCACCTCGCGCTACAATGTGGCCCGAATGCTCGAGCGCGACGATTTCGCCAACCGCTACAAAGAGGGCAAGCCGATATCCATCCTGGAATTCATGTATCCGCTGGTACAGGGATACGACTCGGTGGCGCTGAAGGCCGACATCGAGCTCGGCGGAACCGACCAGAAATTCAACCTGCTTGTCGGCCGCGATCTCCAGCGGGAATACGGCCAGGAACCGCAGGTGATCATGACGCTTCCCCTACTGGTGGGGCTTGACGGTTCGCAGAAGATGTCCAAGTCGCTCGGCAATTATATCGGGATCAACGAGTCGCCGCGGGAGATTTTCGGCAAGGCTATGTCCATCTCCGACGAGATCATGTTTCTCTATTATCGCCTTGTTACGGACGTGCCGTATGCCGAGATCGACTCCATGGAGAAGGGGATGAGGGACGGTTCGGCCCATCCCCGTGACATAAAGGTGCGCCTTGCAAAGGAGATCTGCGCCCAGTTTCACGACGCCGAGACCGCGGAAAAGGCCGAGGCCGAGTTCAACAAGATATTCGTCCGCAAGGACCTGCCGGACGAAATACCGGAATTTACCGTTCCCGCCGGGGAAGCGGCAAACGGCTCGGTCTGGATTGCGAAGCTCCTGGTGCTCGCGGGCCTGGCGGCGAGCAACGGCGAGGCCCGCCGCCTCATAAAGGGCGGCGGCGTGTATGTGGATAACCGTAAGGTCGAGAGCGAGGATTTCGAGCTGCCGCTTCCCTGCGACGCAATAGTCAAGGTCGGTAAGCGCCGGTTTATAAGGATACGGGGTTGATTTTTTTGTAACCCAACGGATACCGGCATGTCGGATAAAAGTGACCTAGAAGTAATCGACAGGGTGCTTGCGGGGGATATCGAGGCGTTTTCCGCGATCATCGAAAAATACCAGGACCGTATTTTTCGTTACGCGTACTCGAGGGTTTACAACTACGACGAAGCGCTCGATATCGCGCAGGAAGTATTCCTGATGGCGATGGAGGCCCTGCGTTCGTTCCGGCGGGAGGCGAAGTTCTCCACATGGCTGTTCAGCATAATGGTGAACTACTGCAAGAACTACCGGAAGAAAAGGGACCGGTTCCCGCTGGTGGCCCTGACGAGGTCCGAGGGGGGGGAAGAGTACGAGATTCCGATCCCTGACGACCGCCAGACCCCCGAGGACGACGTCATTACCGGGGACACGCTCAGAATAGTCAGAGAGGAGCTTTACGCGCTCCCCGATGATTACAAGGAAATACTTGTGCTGCGGGATATTGAGGGGCTTGCCTACGGCGATATAGCACGGATCCTGGGGATACATCTTTCCAACGTCAAGGTGAGAATCCACAGGGGAAGGGAACTCTTGAAAAAACGGCTCGCTGAGAGGGGACTCTTATGACGAGGGAACACATCACTTTCGGTTTGCTGTCGGACCTGCACGACGAGGTATTGAACGCCGCGCGTAAAAAATCGCTGGTGGAGCATTTGAACGGCTGCCCCGCATGCGGTCGCGAATTCGAACAGCTGGGTCGCATGGTCAAAATGGTCTCGTGCCTTCGCTTGATCGGCATTCGTTCCCGCGATGAATTTGCCCGCGCAACCCTTTCCCGCGCGATCCTCTGCGACAGAAAAAGGAAAAGACAGCTGTATTACAAACGGGTTATTCCCTCCGCGGTGGCGGCGATGGTGATCTTCCTGGTGGGTATCGACCAGTTCAAAAACGGTCCCACGGGCGAGCGGCGTAGCGGCGCGAGGATCGCGGCGGGCGCCGGGAGCGGGGAGGTTTCGCGCGAGATCGGCAGCGCGTACGATATGAGAAAGACCATGTCGATCCTCAGAAAAAACCGGGCGCGGGTGACCGTGGTAACCGATGGTTATATTGAAGCGGAGGCCCCTTCGCGCTTTATCGATGACATCCAGCGCGAATGCGACGGCTCCTTTCCCACGGGCGTGCACGGTTTCGCGACGGCGGTCGGCTATACGGAAGGAGGAATTCAGGACGGACTGATCCTCTCCTCCGGAATAATGAACCAGAGACCCGCGGACCAGTCCGGAACCGTTCGGTTCAGGGTTTTACTAAGATAAGTTAGCCGCGCATTCCGTTCGATTCCTCTTTTTAATTGCAATTTCCCGCGCGATCCGTTAGTACTGTCATATTGTCGCTTCACCGGTCCGCTCGCGCGGCTGTCCGCCGGGCCGGGTCGGTTCCGGGCAAATCTGTCGAGCGGGGAAGGCTATGGTTACCATAAGTATTATTTTGTCGCTCGTGGCGTCCATCCTGCTGCCCTTCATGGCCCTGTTCGTTATGTACAAGGACTGGCGTGACCAGGTACACCGCTACTACGCCCTGCTGACGGTTTCGGGTTTCGGAATCCTTTTCACGATGTTCATCACCTACGCGTTTCCGGACTCGCCCTTCCTTACCGAGATAAACAGAATCACCCAGGCGGCGACGGCCTTCACTTTCACCGCGCTCTTCGGCGTTTCGCTTGTTTTCCCGAAGGGAGACAAACGCTTTCCGTTCAAGTACAGCGTTATGATATTTATTCCAACCGTCATCGTCAGCGTGATCGCCAATTTCACCGACTGGAACATCAGCGCGGCATATTTCAAGGAAGGGAAGCTCGTCAGGGATTTTAATTTCTTCTATACTGTTTATGCGCTGGTCGTTCTGCTATATCTGCTCCTTGGAACCTCAAACTTTATTATTAAATACTTCAGGACGACCATTCGGATATTCAAACTGCAGATGCGCTTCGTGTTTATCGGAACGTCCATAGGGCTGACCGGTGCCTCCATCTGTTCGATCATTCTGCCGCGATTTTTTAATTATTCAGATCTGTACGTGCTCGGACCGTCGCTCGCCTCGTTTATCGCCTTCGGCTCCCTCTTTTACTCGATTATTTCGTATAATGTCATGGACATCACCACGGCCGTCCATAAGACCGTTACGTATTCCATTATCTCGATGGCCATTTTTATACCGATCTTCCTGGTTCTCGGCGCCTGGGATTCGAACATCTGGTCGATCGGGGAGGCGCCGCTTTTCCTGATAGCGGGGGTGGTGGTTATCGTCTTTCTTCTCTTCTCGGTGTACGTACAGCCGGCGATCGACCACGCATTCAAGCGCAGACAGTACGAGTTCGAATCGATAATTGACAGCTTCGTCCGGGACGTGGGCGGATTGAAAGATTTTACGACCATTATCCAGCGCTCGGTTGACATCCTGCACGATTCGCTCTTTTTAAAAAGCGCGTTTTTCATTCTCTTCAACAACGATTCGAAGCGGTATGAACTCGCCTATCAGAAGGGACTGGCGGTTGAAATGCCTCCGCTCGAGAGGACCTCCCCGGTGGTCCGCTGGTTTATACGGAACCAGGAGGTGCTTCCCGTAGACAGGGTCTACACCGATGAAAAGAGCTTCGCCGAGATACGGGACGATTTTCTGCAGTTTTTCTCGGCCGGCGGCGTCCGGATCGTCATTCCGATCTATCACGAGCGAAGGGTGCTGGGGCTCCTCTGCCTGGGCGACAAGGACTCGCTGGCGTCGTATAAGCCTGACGAAATCGAAAAACTCGATTATTTCCGCTCCGAGAGCAATACTCATATCTCCAATGCGCTGATTTACGATGAATCGAAGCGACAGCAGCTCATCAGCAGAACGATGGACCTCTCGTCGGACATCCTCTCTAAGGCCGTTCCATTGAAGCTTCCCAATCTCATCGGCATCAAGTTCGGTGCGTTCGTCATCCCGCGCTATGGCGAGGGAATAGATTATTTTGACTTTATCAGACCCGGCAGTCACGGCGTGGGTGTGGTCGCCACGGACATTGCGGGCGTTGGAATCAACAGCGCGCTCTACTCGGTGGTGCTGCGCTCGGCCTTCCAGTCGTGTATCGAGGAAGCCCCGTCGGCGTATTCAGTGATCCAGAAGATGAATAACGCGGTGCATGAGTACAGTTCGGGCGAGAGCGGCCTTATTACGGCCTATTACCTGTACTACGATCTGCGTTCGATGCGGCTCATCTACTCCAACGCGGGCTTTCCGCCGCTTGAACTTTACCGCATCGATAAGAACGATTTCGAGTCGCTCGATACCGAGGGGATTCCCCTGGGGTACGACCCGAAGGCGAGTTACGGTATGGGCCGGACCAACCTCCTGCGCGGCGACATCGGATTAGTCTACTCGAAGGCACTGGTGACGTCGAAGAACCAGAAGGGGGAGGCCTTTGGCATGGGCGGCCTGCGCACCCTGATAAAGGAACACCGCGCAGAGCGGCCGGAAGAGATCGCCGCCGCGATCAAGGACCGCTTTTTATCCTTCCTGGGGCTGGCTTCACCGGAATCGGATATCGTGGCCATTCTCTTCAAGATCGTATAAGCTTACACCTCGCGGTGAAAGTGGCGATAGATCGTTTCCGCCGTTTTCGCGCCGATTCCGGGCACCAGTGCGATCTCATCCATCGTCATTTCCGGGATCTTTGCGGGTTCGGGCACGTTCTTGAGCAGAAGCGCCTTCTTTTTCGCGCCTATCCCCGGTATTGAATCCACCACCGAAGCGGTCATGGAACGATCGCGGAGCGAGCGGTGATAGCCTATGGCGAAGCGATGCGCCTCATCACGGGCCGCCTGCAGAATTTTTAGCGCGGCCGGGTTTTGATCGAGTCGAAGAGGCGCCGCTTTGGGGTCGTAGTACACTTCTTCGAGACGCTTGGCGAGAGAGATGATCGCCACGGACGCTCCCAGCGCGTCGCGCGCCTCCATGGCCCGGGAGAGCTGCGCGGGTCCGCCGTCGACGACCATCAGGTCGGGGAAGGGAATGCCCTCGTTCATCAGATGCTGTAGCCTCCTTCCCACCACCTCGTGTATCATGCCGGGATCGTTGGCCCCCTCGTACCCGCGAATCCTGAACCGGCGGTAGTTTTTTTTATCGGGGACACCTTCGTTAAACTCGACCATCGAGGCGACGGCATATTGGCCCTGTATATTCGAGATATCGAAACAGTCGATGACCTCGGGCGGGCCGGGAAGGCCGAGCACGTCGGCGAGTTCCGTAAGCCCTCTCTCCTTGTCGGCGAACCTTTTGTGCGCCTCCCGGTCTGCCATGACGAGGTCGATGTTTTTCTGCACCATCTGGAGTATCCCCCGTTCGTCGGCCGTCTTCGGAAGCGATATGACCGTATTGCGCGAGGCGAGCGAGCTGAGGTATTCAGCGACGGTGCTTCGGTCGGCCATGTCGGATGAAACGACGATGCGCGGGGGTACCTCCGCGCCCCGGTAGTATTCGACCAGGAAGGCCTGGATTATTTCGCCGGGCATGGAATACTTGGCGTTTTCGAAGATGAAGATTTTTCTTCCGACAAGCGCACCGGACCTGAATTCGAACAGAAGCACTATCGCCTCGTCGCCTCCCGACGAGAGGCCCACGAAATCCTGGTCGCTGCCCACCGGCGCGAGTACCTTCTGCGCACCGGTGATTTTGCGGATGTCCGCGATAACGTCCCTCATGCGGGCCGCTTTTTCGTATTCAAGGCGCGCGGCGTAACCGTCCATGATTGTGCTCAGGTCGTCGATGACCGGATCGATGTTTCCTTCCAGAAAGCGCATGGCGTTTTCGATGATCGCGCGGTATTCTTCCGCGGACATGGCGTTGCGGCATATCCCGTGGCAGCGGTTTATCTGATAGTTGAGGCACGAGCGTTCGTGCTCTTTCAGAGGCAGCGGCCGGCTGCAGGTCTTGAGCTTGAACGCGGTATTGATGGTGGTGATCATCTGCCTGGCCGCGCGGGCATCGGTGTACGGTCCGAAGTAGCGGTTGCCGTCCGGGGCAAGCCTGCGGGTGAAGACGAGCCGGGGGTATTCCTCGTCGAGCTTGACCATTATGTAGGGATACTTTTTGTCGTCCTTCAGGCGGATGTTGTATTTGGGCCTGTGCCGTTTTATGAGCGTATTCTCGAGCAGGAGCGCCTCGATCTCCGAATCGGTGATGATGTACTCCATGTCGGCGACGCTCTTTACGAGCACCCTGGTCTTGGGATCCAGATCGGCCTTCTGGAAGTACGAGGACACCCGTTTACGGAGCGAGCCCGCCTTGCCTATGTAGATAATCCCTCCCGCGTCGTCTTTCATCAGATAGACGCCGGGCTGAAGGGGGAATTGTGCAAGCTTACGCTGGAGATCCGTCTCCGGTTGTTTCATCGCCGTACTGCAGTTTCCTTATTTTTTCCAAATACTGGATTGTGAGCCCGTTTCCCGGATTTGCCTGCAGGGCCCGCTCGAACATGTCAATGGATTTTCCATATTCCCTCCTGCGCGCATAAATTACCCCCAGGTTGAAATAGCTCCCGAAACCTTCCGGCTTAAGGAAGGTGAGCGTGGTGAAAAGCGCCGCCGCGTCATCCAGCCTGTTCTCCTTGAGGAGCGTCACTCCGAATTTGAATATATCACCGAGCGTGTCCCTGTTCTCCAGTTCCGACAGTATTTTTTCCTTTTCCTCGAAGGTTTTTTCCCGCTCCTTAAGCTCCCTCATTCCGCCGACCAGGCTGTTGAACGACGTCGCGAGCTCCATTAGCTCATCGTCCGCGCCGGCATTCAGGTTTACGTCGAGTTCTCCCGCGGAGGCCTTTTTTATCGAGGCGGAGAGCCCGTCGATGAGCAGGGTGAAGTTGTGCATGAAAAGATAGCTCGCGCCGAAGACCGCAATTACCAGTGCGGTGGCGAGCAGCGCGACGATCTTTTTCATCCTGCCGATTTCCGCCGAGTACTCGTTCAGGGCCGCCTGCAGAGCCGCCGCGGAGAAGGAGAACTGCAGCACCACCTCCTTCTTTCCCAGAGAAAAGGGGACGTAGACGTTCTGCCAGTACACTCCTTTCGATAAGTGAATAACCGGATCGACCGCCGGCTCGAAGAGGCCTTTTTTAAGATAGCCCGCCTCCCTGTTCTCACGCACGACAGAATCCCTGGCTATACCCGTTTCAACCGCCGGGTCCTGCTGGATCTTTTCGGCGGCGCGAAAGTAGTTCTCGTCCGCGGTTCGGGTAAAGATGACGGCGTGAAGAAAGTCGGCCTGATCCCGGCACAGGGACCTGATCTCCCGGGCAAGCTCGGCGGTCTTCGCGAGCTTCCTCTGTCCGAGCGCCCTGGCAAGGGCCTCACCCCTGCCGAGAAGCAGGCGCTCGTGCCCGCCTACAATGGTCCTGTTGATTATGGAATGGTTGCTGCGAAGCACCTGGTTGAACGCGACCGCGAGGATCAGCACCAGCGCCGAAACAAGCGATGCGATGACGATTACAAAGCGCTTGGATATTCCCGCACGCGTTTTCATTTTCCCTTCTCCTGTGGAATGCTTATGCGAAATATACTTCCGTTGCCCTCGGCGCTTTCCGCCTCGATCGTACCGCCGTGCAGCTCGATAAAGCGCTTGCAGATCACAAGCCCGAGCCCGGTGCCGCCTTCGCCCCTTGTGCCTTCCGAGCTGAAGAAGGAATACTTTTCGAAGATGTTTTGAAGCGCATCGGCCGTCATTCCCGTGCCGGTGTCACGGACGGTTATGACGATGGCTTTGCCGTCGTCCGAGCGATGGGCGGTAACGTCGATGACGCCGTTTTCGGTGAATTTGACCGCGTTGTTTATGAGGTTGTTGACCACCTGAAGGATCTTCATGCGGTCGATCACCGCGCGCGGGTCTCCGAGCATGCTGTGGAAATGGATGGCCGTATTTTTATCCGAGGCGAGCAGTATGAAATTGTTGATGCTCGTGCTTATGAGTTCGCCCAGGTCCGCCTCTTCCATGGTGAGCCGGATCACCCCCGCCTCTATTTTGGAAATATCCAGCAGTTCGTTCACCAGCGAATAGAGGTTGTCCGCTATCTCGCGTATTATCAGAAGGTAACTTCGCTGAGTGTCCGAGAGCTGGCCCTTTTTGAGCAGGTAGCTGGCGTATCCGCCGATGGACGAGAGGGGCGAGCGAAGGTCGTGCGATACCACCGAGAGGAACTCGTCCTTGAGGTCGTTGAGTTTCTTGAGCTCGAGCATGTTTTGCTCGTTCTCCCGCTTCAGGATGACTCGCTCGGCGGCCCTGAAGATGATCAGCTTGAGTGTCTCGGCATCGACCGGTTTTTGTATGAAATCGTAGGCGCCAAGCTTCATCGCCCGGATCGCGCTTTCGACCGACGCGTAGCCGGTAAGCACCAGCGGCAGGGTGTCAAGGCGCTCGTTCTTGATGAACTCCATCACCTCGAAGCCGTTTTTGTCGGGCATGTTGATGTCGGTGAGCACGATGTCGTAACGCTCACCGGCCAGCCTCCGCAGCGCGGCGCTGCCGTCGGAGGCGGTGCCGACGGTATACCCCTCCTTGACGAGGATACGCTCGAGACGGGTGAGTATCTTTTCCTCGTCGTCGGCGATGAGGATGCTGATCCGGTTTTTATGCATTGCTGGAGATGGTGTCCGGGTTTGACGGTCAATGAACGCCCGACAGCGACGCTTTTATCTATACAGTCGAGTGTATTATTGCAAGAAAAATATTCCGTCCGGCGTGCGATTTCACTTCGCGAGGAGGATTTTTTTTGATATGTACAACGGGTGCGCTATACTGGTATCAGGACAAGGCTCTTCCAGATCGAATGTCTATTGCCCCGTCTGTGTCATAATATCTTTAGTATGTAGCCCATCCTGATGAATCGACCGGCTAAAGGTGTTTGAACCGGAAATGGCGCCATTATGGCGCCATTTCTTTTTCGGCTATGCCGTTCGCGCGGTACGTTTGCCCCCCTGTCAGGCTTTTTTGCCGGATATAGAGCCCATGAGGAGCCCTATGCGTTCCCGCCCGCGGGTCCAGTGCCACTCGTCGCGGGCATTGTAGTAAAGGCGCCATGTCGTATTGTCCAGCGGCCTGGCGTCGAGCGCGTAGACGTGGCTTTTCTTCCATCCCGTGCCTTCCGGCCTGACCAGCGGTTCAGTGGCGCTCTGCTTCCAGTCCATGCCGTCCTTCGAGGTAAAGACGAGTATCGCCGAGCCCGAGTGCCCCGTCTCCTTGTTCCAGTATATCCCGTTTTCGAACCCGATGAACCCGTCATCCAGCCGCACCACCTTGAAAGCGCCGGCGCCGAGGTTGCACCAGGGATTGCGCGGCGAGGGCGAGATGAGCGGCCCGGGGCGCGGCGCGAACGGCCCGGCGGGGCTTTCGCCTTCCGCCACGCCGATGTGGAGCGGCTCGTTGAACCCGCAGTCGGGAATGTAGACCAGCGACGCGCTGTAATACAGAAGATAGCGCTTCCCGTGCCTCACCACGCAGGGATTGCTGACCGATTGGCCGTACCTCGCGTCGCGATGCCAGGCGAGCGTGGGCCGGAGGATCACAACGGGATTGCTCCATGTCATGAGATCGTCCGACACCCTGCATTCGATATGCGACTTCCATTTGAGAGGCAGCCACGAGAACCACAGGATGTGCTTCCGCGTCCGCTCGTAATACAGGTAGTATTTCCCGCCGTCGCGGAGAATGAAGGGCCGCATCGCGCTCGGGCAGACGAGGCCGGGCAGGCGGGTAAAGGCTTTTCCATCGGTTGAGGTATAGTGGTGTATTCCCCTGAGCGAGTGCGCGAACAGATGCCAGGCGCCGTCGGGCGATTCGGCCGGCGCGAGGAAGCTCGGGTCCGCGATAATGGGCGAGGGGAATGGCGGTTCGATGATCGGGTTGCCGTCGTACTCTCGCCATTTGAGCGACATGAATGCGGATGTTTTCATCACATCCCCTCCTTATTTTGTCCTTTTTTCCGTTACGGCGTACAGCGGAATGAGCGTCAGGAGTATGAGTACCGACGCCGCGATGAAGATGGCGCCCGTCGGTATGACCGCGTCCCTGCCGTCGATAACGCTACGGATTCCCCACACGCGCGCGATCAGTCCTCCGAGGAGCGGACCGGGGATCATGGTGAAGGCCACGGTGAACATGGTCATATAGCCGGAGAACTGGCCGCGCTTGCCGGCGGGATACAGGTCCTTGCTCCAGGCGCCGGTCGCCGTGGCGAAGGCCGTCTGCGCGCCGATCCACAGCGCGCCGAAGACGGCGAGCCAGACGATATCGCGCGACTGCGAAAAGAGAAAGAGCGATACCGCAATGACGAAGACCGAGACCACGCTCACGCTCCTGCGGCCGTAGCGGTCGGAAAGCCAGCCGCTGGGGTATGCCGCGATGACGCCGCCGACGAGGATCGATACGAAGATTAGCAGCGACGACTGGTCGATCGGTATTTTCAGATAATGGTTCAGGTAGATCATCAGGAAGGGAAAGAAGACCTCGAAGGCCATTCCCCAGAGCCCCATGGCGAGGAGCACCATGAAGAAGTCGCGGTTCTCCGTGATGGATTCCTTCGTGAAGGTACCGCGTATGGATTCCCAGATGCCGGTGTGCGCCGGGGCCGGATTCGGCCGCTCCTCGACGAGGAGACCGCCCGCGAGCCCTAGGACGAGGACGAGCGCGCCCACGCCGCAGAAGAAGACGAAGTAGCCGTAACGGCTCACCACGATGCCGGAGGCGCCGTAGACGATAAGGATGGCGAGCATGGTGCCCAGGGTGAGGAGCGACTGACCGCGTCCGCGATTGGACTTGTTCGTGGCCTCGGCGAGGTAGGCGTTGTAGTTGGCGTCGAAGGCCGTGGAACCGAAGAAGGTCATGAGGCAGTCGAGCGCGATGAGGAGCCACGCGGCCAGAAGCGCGGGCCTGGCCCACTCGGCCATGGGCACCACGGTTATGGACACGCCCCACACCAGGTAACCGTACAGGAGGAAGGGCCTGCGCCTGCCCAGGTGGTCGCCGAGCGCGCCCATCACGATGGAGGTGACGGTGGCGACGAGTGCCGAGGCGGCCACCATCAGCGAGACGTACAGCGGGTCGGGGAGTATTTTGTCGAACATGAAGAGGTTGAAAAACTGGTTCTCCACGGCCCAGGCGATCTGGCCGGCGAAGCCGAGAAGGAAAAGGGAAGCCCACGTTCGTTTCATGCGCGCTCTCCGGTTACTGGGGTCAATTAGAATGGGGCGGTATTCCAGCCGGGTCAATTAAAAAACGTCCCCGGTAAGGGTATCCGGCCGGCGGTTTTTCCCCGTATCCCGCCCGAACAGCTTCCTCCCGGGATAGTACCGCGCATGCGATCCGACGGGGGGTGAATTCAAATCCGGGGTGCAAACTGTCATCGCCGGGAACGCAGCGACGCGGCGATCCCGAAAGGCGAAAAGCCGAAAAGCCGAAAATAACACAGTAAAGAAGAGATTGCCGCGCCCCGATACGGCCCGGGGCTCGCAATGACAGGTTCCTTCATCAAAGCGGTCATCGCGAGGAGGCCGCAGGCCGACGTGGCGATCTCAACAGCCAATACGTCGATTCATGGAACTCGGTATGTAAAGAGATTGCCGCGCCCCGATACGGCACCGGGCTCGCAATGACGACGCGTTATTGCGTTTTACCCGGAAAATAATTCACACCAATCCGCCGCGGCGCGGCCCGCCAATAAAATTCTGGACATTTTCCGCGCCACGCGGTAAATGCCCAGTGTCATGAGGGGACAATGAGCGAATCCAGATACCGCATTGAAGTCTTTTCCACAATAAACGATCACCGGGGCGAGGTTTTGAAAGCGAAACTCGCGCGCCTCGGCTACCGTGTTTCGGCCGTGACGACCACCGACAACTACCTGGTCAACGTGGACCTTTCGCGCGAGGAGGCCGAATCGGTCGGAGGGATGCTCGCCAATCCCGTCACCCAGGCATTCACCGTCAACGAGCCCTTCGTCCCCGCGCGATTCCGCTATGCGCTGGAGGTCGGCTTTCTCCCCGGCGTCACCGACAACGTCGCGCACACCGTGCGCGAATCGATAGAAGATCTCTTAAAGCGCGACCTGGACCCCGAGACCTCGGTCTTCACCTCCACGAGCTTTTTCCTCGACGGTGAGGTGGGGCGCGACGAGGTGGAGCGCATCGGCATGGAGCTGTACAATCCGCTCATCCAGCGCATCAAGGTGCTCGATGTGGCCGAATATTCCTCGGCGGGCGGAATGGGGCGCGCGCTTCCGCTCGTGCGTATCCACGAGAGGGCCGAGGTGGACGAGGTGAGCCTGGACCTCTCCGAGGGCGAGCTTCAGCGGCTTGGCAGGGAGGGTATTCCCGACGCCGACGGAAGCAGGCGCGGACCGCTCGCCCTGGACATGCTTTCGCTCGAGGCGATCCGCCGCTATTTCAAGAATGATGAAAAACGCAATCCGACCGACATCGAGCTCGAATCGATCGCGCAGACCTGGTCCGAGCACTGCAAGCATACCATTTTCGCCGCGCGCCTGGACGAGCTCGACGACGGCATATTCCGCCGCTTTATCCGCGAGGCCACCATGCGCGTGCGGCGCGAAAAGGGCGCGGACGATTTCTGCGTCTCCGTGTTCGAGGACAACTCCGGCGGCATAGAGTTCGACGACGAGTACGTGGTGTCGGACAAGGTCGAGACGCACAACAGCCCCAGCGCCCTGGACCCCTTTGGCGGGGCCATCACCGGCATCGTTGGGGTAAACCGCGATACCATGGGCTTCGGCATGGCGGCCAGACCCATCGCGAACCGCTACGGCTTCTGCTTCGCCGATCCTTTTGACAAGCGGCCGCTCTACCGCGCGAAGGACAAGACCTCCCGGCTCCTCTCGCCGCGTCGAATTATGGAAGGCGTTATCCACGGCGTCAATGTGGGCGGCAACTGCTCGGGCATCCCGACACCGCAGGGTTTCGTCCATTTCGACGACCGCTACAAGGGAAAGCCCCTGGTGTTCGTGGGCACGGTCGGTCTGATACCCAAAAAGCTAAACGGCAAACCATCGACCGAGAAAAAAGCCATGCCGGGCGACTGCATCGTCATGGCGGGCGGGCGCGTCGGGCGCGACGGCATCCACGGAGCGACCTTCTCGTCCGAGGCGCTCAACTCGGGAAGCCCGGCCACGGCCGTACAGATCGGCGATCCCATCACTCAGAAGAAGATGTCCGACGCCATCGTAAAAGAAGCGCGCGAAAAGGACCTGTATCATTCGATTACGGATAACGGAGCCGGGGGCCTTTCGTGCTCGGTCGCCGAGATGGCGAAGGAGGCCGGCGGCTTCGAGGTGGAGCTGGAGAAGGTGCCGCTCAAGTACCCGGGCCTTGCCCCGTGGCAGATCTGGGTGAGCGAATCGCAGGAGCGCATGACGCTCGCCGTGCCCCCGGAAAAGTGCGACGAGTTCATCGCGCTCATGGAGAGCCGCGGCGTCGAGGCCACCATCATCGGCCGCTTCACCGGCTCGCCGCGCGGCATCGTCACCTATCGAGCCAATAAGGTCTTCGACCTCGACATGGACTTTCTGCACAACGGCCTGCCTCGCAAGAACCTGAAAACGACGCCGCCGTTAAAGACCGCGATAATTCCTGATTTTCCCATGCCCGCCGACATGACCGGCGCGCTCCACGCGATGCTTTCGCGGCTCAATATCGCGAGCTTCGAGTTTATCTCGACCCAGTACGACCACGAGGTGCAGGCGAATTCGGCCGTCAAGCCGCTGCACGGCCGGGGCCGCGTCAACGCGCTCGCCTCGGTGATACGTCCGGTGCCGAATTCGAAGAAGGGGGTGGTGCTCTCGCAGGGGCTCTATCCCTCGTACAGCGAGATCGACCCCTACCGCATGGCCGCCTGCTCCATTGATACGGCGTTGCGTAACGCGGTGTCGGTCGGCGGAAGCCTTAAAAAGCTCGCGCTCCTGGACAACTTCTGCTGGTGCGATTCGGACAACCCGGAGCGGCTGTGGCAGCTTCGCGAGGCGGCCCAGGCCTGTTACGATTACGCGGTTGCCTACGGCACGCCGTACATCTCCGGCAAGGACAGCATGTACAATGATTTCCGCGGCTTCGACGATAATTTCGATCCGGTGAGCATTTCGGTGCCGCCGACGCTTTTAATATCATCCATAGGGATCGTCGCCGACGTAACGCTGTGCCAGACGATGGACTTCAAGTTCGACGGCGATTATATTTATGTCCTTGGACTCACGAATGACGAAACCGCGGGAAGCGAGTACGCGGCCATGACGGCCGAGGCTGACGGCCGGCGAGGCGTTCTCTACGGGAGCGAGGTGCCGAAGGTCGATGCCGCGGCGAACGCCCGGCTGTACCGGGCATTCGATCGCGCGCTCGAGGAAGGGCTCGTGGTCTCGTCGGTGTCGGTGGAGCGCGGCGGACTCGGCATTGCCATGGCGCGCTCGGCCATGGCGGGGATGCTGGGGGTGAACGTGGACCTTGCGCTCGTGCCCGGCGGCGAGGCCCTTCGGGAGGACGTCATTTTGTTTTCGGAATCGCAGGGACGCCTTCTTGTTTCGGTTGCGCCGGCGAACTGCACCGCTTTCGAGGAGCTATTCACCGGCATGCCCTTCGCGCGGATAGGGCGTGTAACGCGCGATGGGGCGATCGTAATCCGCGGGTGCGACGGCGCGCCGGCCGTTACCAGCGACGTCGCCCGCGGTCTCGAGAGCTATCGCTCGACGTTCAGTAATTTTTAAGGCCGTTGGACGCATAAAATACAAGGGGACGCAACCTTCATGCCAAAACCAGCCGTACTCGTGCTCACCGGATATGGAATAAACTGCGACGAGGAGACGCGCTACGCCTTCGAGCGCGCCGGCGCCGTCGCGCGCATCGTGCATATCAACGACATCATCGCCACGCCGGCAATGATGGCGAATTTTCAGATGGCCGCGTTCCCGGGCGGTTTTTCGTACGGCGACGACACCGGAAGCGGCAAGGCGCTCGCAAACCGCGTAAAGAATAATCTAATTGACGAGTTCGGCTCCTTTATAGAGCGCGACACGCTGATGCTCGGAATCTGCAACGGCTTTCAGGTGATGGCGAACCTCGGCATCGTGCCCGGCCTCGAAGCGCCGATCGGGAGCGTCCAGGTGTCGCTGGAGCGCAACACCACGGCACGGTACCAGTGCCGGTGGGTGGATCTGGCCGTTGGTCCGGGAAATCCTTCGGTCTTCCTCAAGGGAATGAAACGCCTGCATGTTCCCGTTGCGCACGGCGAGGGCAACTTCTACGCCTCGCCCGGGGTGCTTACGGCGATCGAAGAGAAAAAGCTCGTCGCCCTGCGCTACGTGCGGCCCGACGGTTCGCCGGCGGGCGGTGAGTTTCCGTACAACCCCAACGGCTCGGTGAACGATATCGCGGCGATTTCGGACGCGAGCGGTCGTATCCTCGGCATGATGCCCCATCCCGAGCGGAATATTCTGTTCACCCAGCGCGACGACTGGACACTGGAACGGGAGAGGGCGAAAAGGGAAGGAACGCGCCCGCCCGAGGAGAGCGAGGGCATGGCCCTGTTTAAAAACGCCGTCGGCTATTTCAAATAAACGGCATACCTCCCGGTGGGTTCGTGCAGTCGACGGTGGCTTTCCGGAACGTTTGATCGATTGGCGACACGGTTAATCGGCGCCGTGCATAACGAAGGGGAAGCTAAGGATTTTCTCCCCCGCCGTCGGCGGGGGAGAAAATGGAGGTTTGCCGGTCTAGAACTTCGATTTCTTGTCGAGCATGTAGCGGCCGGAAATTCCGGCGTCAAGCGCGCCGTTCTGCAGGTAGAACTTCCATTCGCCGTTCTTCTTGCCGGTCATGTACTCGCCCTCGGCTTTTAATTTACCATTCTGGTAATATTCCTTATAAGGGCCGTTCAGCTTGTCCATCATGTAGGTGCCCTCTATTTTTGCGGTCCTGGTTCCGGGGAAGTATTCCTTCCATTTGCCGTTCTTCTTGAGGGCCAGCCACTTGCCCGACCAGCGGAAACTCGTATTGTTTTTTGCGTCGTCCGCGGGCGGTTCCGCCGCCTCCATGGTGCCCGCGGGTTTACCGTCTTTTATCACGTCGAAGATCGCTTTGGGGATTCCGAGCAGGTCGCCTTCGCCGATGAGCGTGCCATTCTCGTACAACCGGTTTCCGCCGCCGCTTACCATCCCGCCCAGCAGCGCGAGCTCCATGACCTTGCGGCCTGATCCCTCGTAGAAATTCCAGAGCCCGGTCTCCTTGCCTTCCCTGTAGGCGCCCTCTTTCAGGAGCTTCCCCTCACGCGAGAAAAAGCGCCAGGCCCCTTCGGGCTTGTTTTTCATGAAGGACGCGTCGGCGGCCATCTGGCCGTTGTCGTGGTAGAAGCGCCACTTGCCGGTCTTTTCATCTGCCGCGTTGGCGCCCTCCATCTTTTTCTTGCCGCTGGGATACCACTCGGTCGCCTGGCCGTCCTTCTGGTTGTTCTTGTACCAGGAGATCTCCTTCGGCTTGCCGTCCTCGTAGTATTCCTGCGAGCGGCCGTTCTTTACGGCGTCGCGATACTCCTCCTCCTTCCAGACCTTGCCGGACTTGAAAAAGGAGGTTTTGATTCCTTCCATGCCGCCGATTTTCATGGTGAAACCGGACTCGGTTTTCTCTTTTATTACGTAACTAGCCTTCCACAGCAACTCGCCTGTCTCGTGGTAGCCCTTCCACTCGCCGGTCTTCTGGTCTTCGATGAATTCGCCGTCGGTGCTTTTCTGGCCATTCTTATAGTAGAAGGTCCACATTCCCTGCTGTTTGTTGGCGAGGTATTCGCCCTCGCCGAGCTTTTCACCCGATGTCTTGTGATACAGGGTCCATTTGCCCTGCTTTTCCTTGCCCATGGCGGGCCCCTGGCCCTTCAGGGACTTGTCTTCCCAGTATTCCTTGATGATTTTGGTCCCCGCGGGCGCATCCGCCGCACCCTTGTCTTTCGGGGTGGATTTGCACGAAAGCGCGAAAAAGGCGATCGCGACAACGGCGACGATCTTCTTGTAATTCATGATCACTGCTCCTTGTTTTTCAAGATGGATGGGGCCGTGCGTCAGGACGCCGTATATTTGTGGTGGCGTATATGCCCTCGAAACCCGGTAATCGTAGCCCAAAATAGCCCGGCGTGTCAATATTTTAATTCTTAAAAGGCGTGAACCGGCCGAAAATAAAGGAGACGGAACTGTGCCCGCCTTTTCCGGGGGCGATTCCTTATATTTTGCGAGGTGATTCGTATGATGAGGTCATTGTGGACAGCCGCATCCGGGATGGTGAGCCAGCAGTTCAATATCGACACCATCTCCAACAACCTGTCGAACGTCAATACCACCGGCTACAAGAAGAACCGGGCCGAGTTCGAAGACCTCATCTACCAGACGCTGCTGATGGCGGGAACGCCCGCCACCGAGGTGACGGAGGTCCCGACGGGCATCCAGGTGGGCCACGGGGTTAAGACCTCGGCCACGCAGAAGCTCTTCCAGCAGGGGAGCCTGCAGTCCACGGAAAACAAAACCGATCTCGCCCTGGAAGGGGAGGGATTTTTCAAGATACAGCTCTATGACGGCACCTTCGCCTATACGCGCGACGGCTCGTTCAAGATCGATTCGAACCGGCAGCTGGTTACCTCAAACGGCTACCTTCTCGAGCCGCCGGTGGTGCTTCCCGACAACTTCATCCACGAGACGCTCGCCATCAGCCAGAACGGGCGGATTACGGTCAAGATCATCGGTGAGGACGACCCAATAGAGGTCGGGCAGCTCGAGATATACCGCTTCGTAAACCCGGCGGGCCTTTCGAGCATCGGCGGGAACCTCTTCAAGACCACCCCCGCCTCGGGCGAGGAGATTCCCGGACAGCCCGGCATGGGCGGCATGGCAAAGACCCACCAGGGCTTCCTGGAGATGTCGAACGTGAAGGTCGTCGAGGAGATGGTCAACATGATCGTGGCCCAGCGCGCCTACGAGATCAACTCCAAGGCGATCCAGACCTCGGATTCAATGCTCGCCACGGCGATAGGGCTCAAACGGTAGGCGCCGTGCGTAAGCTCCTGACCGCGACGGCATTCGCACTGCTGATTGTCGCCCCGGCGGCGCCATCCTCCGCGGCCGTAAGCGTGTATCTCATCTCGCGCGCCGAGCTGGGTCCCGCGCCGGTACTCGGCGACGTGGCGAGTATCGATGCCGAGCCCGGGCTCAGAAAGGCGCTTCTGGATCTCGCTATTCCGGAGAAGGCCCTTATGGACGGATTTGTCGACCGCCGCGAGGTGGAGGACCTGCTTGCCGTGGCGGCGAAAGAGGGGGTGCTGGTATATGGCAACGCGGTGCGGGTGAACCGTACCGTCAAGGACCAGCCCGCCGCGGCGGAAGAGCCTGCGGCCGTTTCAGAGCGGCTTGTTCGCGCCGGCGATTCGGTAAATGTGCGCGTGAAGAAGAACGGCATCATTATCGAGCTTTCAGGAAGCGCGCTTGAAAACGGAGCCCATGGCGACGAGGTCGCGGTGAAGCTGAAGAGTACCCGCACGCTGAAGGGCAGGGTCGTGCAGAAAAGCCTCATCGAGCTGGCATTATGAATGTACCGTCCGTAAGGCTGACGATCATATTGGCTGCCTGCGCCGTGCTCTTCTGCGGCATCGCATCGGGAAAGAGCATATGGATCGACAAGAATATCTATTCCTCCGGCGAAAGCCTGCAGGTGGGGGACATCATATCGGTGCAGGTTGACGATATCTCGCAGCTCCGCTTCACCATGGCGCTCGCGGACAGCAACAGCTTCAACCTCAGCTCCAAACCCGACGCCGGCATAACTGGTTTCCTTCCAAAAGTCAATTCCGAGCGGAAAATCAACAACACCGACAAGACCGAGGTTTCGGGACGCGGAAATCTTAAAATCGTCATAGGATCGCGCGTAACGGCGCGCCGGGACGACGGCAAGTACCAGATCGCCGGGGTGCGTTCGTACTCGTTCAACGGCGCGGCGAACCAGTTCGCCGTAAGCGGGATAATCGACCCGGCCTCGGTGAAGGGGCGCATCGTACACTCCAGGGACATCGCGGACTTCCGGCTTGACATACGCGGGGTCAAGGAGGTCCCGGGCGTCAACATCACCCGACCCGCGCCGGGACCGGACGCGAGCGCGACGAGCGCGCTCACCGAAGAGGAGAAACAGCGCATTATCGTGGATTACCTCAACAAGATGCTTCGGGAAATGGGGCGCTGAGCCATGAAACTGATAAAGTCGGCCTTGCTTGTCCTTGCCGGGTGCGCGCTAACCGCGGGCACTGTTTATGCCGAGATCACCGTGAAGGTCAAGGACATCGCGTTCATCGACGGCCTGAAGGAGAACCAGGTGTTCGGCTTCGGCCTGGTGATGGGGCTGCAGGGCACGGGCGATTCGCAGTCGGTGCTCACCCAGTCGGCGCTGAAAAATCTTTTGAAAAACATCGGCCTCCAGGAGGACGAAACCATAAAGTCGAAGAACACCGCGGCGGTGCTCGTGACCGGAAAGCTCCCTCCCTTCGTGAGGGTGGGCGACAAGATAAGCGTTTCGGTATCGTCGATAGGCGATGCGAAGTCCCTCGAGGGCGGGGTGCTGGTTCAGTCGCCGCTGCGGGGAGCCGACAACGCCATCTACGCGGTGGCGCAGGGCTCGCTCTCGTTCGACGAGCCTGCGCGCGGGCGCAAAAGCGTGAAGACCGCGGCGCGCATCATAAGCGGCGGCATCGTGGAGCGCGAGATCGAACCGGAGATCGTGGTCGAGAACGGCGTGTCGCTCGTGATGAAGAACTGGGACTTTTTCGAGGCCGACCAGATCATCAAGGCGATCGCGGAGAAGTATCCCGGCGCGAACCCGGCCATGGCGAAGGGCGGCAAGATACGGCTGTCCCTGCCGGAGAACGTGGCCTTCGCCGAGTTCATCTCCACCGTGGAGAACATCGAGATAACGCCCGGCAACCGCGCCCTCGTGGTGGTGAACGAGAAGGACGGCACCATCGTTATGGGTGGCGACGTGCGCATCTCAGAGGCCGTGGTGAGCAAGGACGGCGTTACGATACGCGTGGAGAAGAGCAAGGATAAGGGCGGGGGCGACAAGGCCTCGGTGGCGCACATTAAAGCGTCGTCGACCGTCAAGGACCTGGTCGATTCGCTGAACTTCATCGGCGCGCCGACGAGGGACATCATCTCGATCCTCAAGGCGCTCAAGGACGCGGGTGCGCTCCACGCGGAACTCATAGTGAGGTGACCGGCAATGATAAACGCAATAGACGCCCGTACCGCGGCGCAGCTTGGAAGGGACGATCGCGCGGGCGAGATTTCGCGGCGCGCCGAAGGCGCGGCACGGGGATTTCAGAACGTACTCGAGGAAACGATAAGTCGAGAAGAACTGAAGGGCAGGACGGCCCGGCCCCGCGCAATCGACCGAAAACTCATGGACGCCTGCACCGAGATGGAATCGCTCTTCGTGGCGAAGATGCTTAAAGAGATGCGCAAGACCGTGCACAAGGGCGAGATGCTCCACGGCGGTTTCGCCGAGGAGATATTCGAGGATATGCTCTACGACGAATACGCGCTTAACATGTCCAAAAGCTCGAGCGTGGGCATCGCGAAGATGCTGTATGACCAGTTAAGCGGTAAGCCTTAGATACATACGAAGGAAGCTGCGTCTTCCTGCCGCGGGGTATTTCCATAACAGCCAGATTCTTGCGGTGAATCACGCAAAGAAGACCGTAACGTTCCGCTACAAAAGCTGGTGCGATGTCCGCACAAAAGGGAAGAGTTACAAAACTGCTACCAGGGACATCTACGAGTTCATGGCGAAGATGCTCTATTTCCTTTCGAAAAAGCACCAGAAGATAATACGCTACTTTGCCATCGCCGGCATTATCTGGACATCCTGTCCATTGCCGGCAGGCGGTCATCGTGACCGCACTACGCTCACGGTGCCGGGCAGAAGCTGAAAAGAATCCAAAACGCCACCCGGGAATCCGCGGTCGAGCATAGTTTCAACACAAATCCCGAAAAATGCCTGGATGTCGGACAGGATGTCCCAATGCCGACGCTGCACAGGAGGTGCGGAAAAGCGTCGGCGTGCGGCACGGAAATGTTTCCTTCCGTGGCGTGCGGGTACAATGCCGGGCAGGTGTTGTGCCGAATGAGACGGGAATATGCGTTATACAAAGGGTATTTCAGAGTGATATAGCGGGGTCCGTGACCGGGGGAATGTGCACCGGAAGTTAGAGAAAAAGTAATGATTCTTCAATAACCGTTTTGTACGATTCTTACAACGGTCAAAAAAGCTTTCACGTGAGGGGCGAAAAAGCCACGGTTCTGGGCAACGAAATTTTAACGGCCCTGTGAAGGCGATGTGCTGAGCCTGTCGAAGCGGGCTTTTCTCCGGGGGAGAAGACTTTTCTCAAGGGGAGGACTTCCGATAAGCTCCAATGGGTCCCGGAACTTTTTGCTGCAGGGGGACGCAAATTCCTAAATTTATATCAGATGAAGTTAATTTCAAGGCCCCCTGTCCAGCTATTTTTTCTTGTAATGGCCTTACCGTGTTCCATTATTACTGCCGATAACGTCAATTGTGTCGCCTGGGCCGGTACTGAATACCGCGCAGTTTCTTAGATGTTGGCGTTGGGACGGACCAGTACGACCGGAAGCTCTCGCGCGACAGGGCCCGGATTGTGGCGGAGCACCTGAAGCCGCGAACGGGCACAGAAAAGCTCTCGTACCGGGGCTTCGGCGCGGATACACCGATAGCCGGGAACGACACGCAGGACGGCCGGCAGAAGAACCGCAGGGTGGAAATCATCATCAAGATGCAGTAGTGAATGATGCCCCCGCTTTTTTTACGGGAACGGCGGGAAATCTGCTTGAAATTTCGATTGTATTAGAAATATCTAATAATTGGCACGCCATGCGCGGGCATGTGAAGACAACCGGGGGAGGGGCCGGCCATGAAACAGGAACAGCGGAAAGCAATTGTCGCCGCGATGAAAGCGCTTTCGAATGAAAACCGCCTTGCCATCTTTGAGCTCATCAGGTCCGGCCACGGGAAGGGCCGCCTGGACAGGGACAACCGCCTGGCCATATGCGAAGTGGCAAGCAATTTCAAAATGGCCCTGTCGACCATATCCCATCATGTCAAGGAACTCAGGAGGGCCGGCCTCATCAAATGCGAGCGGGACGGTCAGAACATCCTTTGAATGGCTAACGAAGAGACCATCGGTCTGATGGTCACCTACATTACCGGCCGGCAGGCCTGATCGGAAATCCGTAGGCATTTTAATATTTCGATATTTTTCGAAATATCATAACTTTTTATTGACGACTTCCGCCGCCATTATTATATTGATTATTAGATATTTCGAAATAATTAGAAATATCTAATAATTATCAATGGAGGATAATATGGCAACGGATGCGAATACCGACGGCTGCTTCGCGGGCCGCGAATTTCCCTTCAAGGATTGCGGGGAAATGATGAAGATGATGAAGGGGTTGTGCGGGAAAAAAGACGGGACAATTGACTTCGAGAAGGCGTGCGCCCGCATGATGAGATTCTGCCGGGAGATGAAGTGCGCGTCGACTGAAAAATCGGGAAATGCTGGTGAAGGGGAGCAGGATCATGACAGAAAATAGTGTTCTGGGTGATTCGTCGCGCAGGGAACACCGGGCGGGCTGGCCATGCACCGGGCGAATGGGCGGTCTCCCCTGGGGGATACTCTTCCTGGCCGGGGGCTTTCTATGGTTCGGAAAATCGATGGGGTGGTTTACATACCATCATACCCTGTTCTGGCCACTGGCGGTCATGGCAATAGGAGCATGGCTGGTTGCCGCGGCCATTATCCGCCTGATGAAGAGATCGTAACGAGGCGTACCCCGGACATTGTGTTCGGTGGCCGCCATGCGCCGGGGGTTAAGAAACACCCTGCGGGTCGCATGGCGGCCCTCCTGTGCGGGGACCATTGAGGATTTGACCATGAAAAAGATCGGGATGGTGACCTTCATAATAGCGACACAGATGGCGGCTGATGCGCCGCTCCTGTGGCTCCTCTACTTTCTGCATTTCAACAAATTTAAAATTTTAACGGCCCCTGTCACGGCGATGTGCCGAGCCTGTCGAAGCGGGCTTTTTTGTCGGGTGGGGGTGATTTTTATTGAGGTTACTTCCGATGTGTGATTTTATATCGGGAGGAACCGCGCTCCGGGGAGATTGTATTTTCCTTGATATTAAAAATGAGGTATCGAACATGCAAGGCCCTGCCGTGAATGACACAAACGCAACCCAAGGCCAGAAAAACCTGGCCCCAAGGGGTTTTCGCATCGTCATTTCCATTGTCTTTTTCTTCATTGCCTTGTTCCTGATCACCCTGATCACCGATACGGTGGTGACCCAGTCATCGGTTTCCTCAAATACCGCGGAGACCATGGCCCTGGTCACCAGGAAGGAAACCACCCGCAGGAAATCCGGCCTCGGCTATTCCATTGCCTATGCCTTCCAGGTCGACGGCAAGGAATATTCACGACGTTGGTTCTTTGGCCGGTTCGCAGAGCGGACTGATGTCTCCAGGCAGGAGTATGACAGACTGGAAGAAGGCGCAGAGATCGCCGTGATCTATTCCAAGGCCGATCCCACGTATAACCGGCCACGGGATTACAGGAACTCCAGAGATTTGACGTTTTGGCAGTTTCTTGGGGTCATCGCCTTTGGCGTGATCGCCCTCAATGAGTGGAGACTTCTTTTAGACCATTCGGGTATTGTCGTGATGGATTTTGCAGACGCTTTTAAGGAGTAATGGCAGGGCGACTCGTGGTGCACATGCAACTTGAATCCGCCTCACATGATATTTTTTCTCCATACTTATGCGCCGAAATTTTAAGGCCCCTGTCAAGGCGAT
>JALOTJ010000143.1 GCA_025457965.1 Spirochaetota bacterium
AGGCCCCACATGATGGTCATGCCGATTATCGGCTTGTCCTTGTTCGCGCCCGTGCACTTGGTGCAGAGGGGATTGGGATCTTCACCGGGTTTCTTGACGAGCTTGATGATCTTGCCGTACAGCTTGCCGTCTTTTTCGCTGATTTCAAGGAAGGATTTGGCTTCCTTGGTGACGTCATCGATGGTCTTCCATGTCCCTACCGGTGATGCCTGTGCAAAAAGTCCGGTAGCGACGAAAACAAAAGCCGCGAGCATGATGAGTGTGAATACGGTTCTTCTGGCGCCTGTCATGTCTGTGAATCCTCCTTGATGAATAAATGATATACCATGAACAAACCACGCATGCACCCGACGTTAATCTCCTCTGCCGGTCCGCAAGGAAAAAAGCGGAAGGTCAATCGAAGGAAAATTAACCATAGCACGGTGAATTGCTCATTCAAATGAACATACACTTGTCAAAATGCTTAGGTCAAGCATAATTAGCGGACAAGGAGCTGTATAATATCGGATTTATATTGTAATAGAATTAATCCGCCGCTGAAGGCGGGGATGGACCGCGATGTTAACACGTTTGTCCGTTAACGCCGGGTATTATAACGAAAATTATAATGTGTTGACAATCGCGACAAGGGGATATACTCTGCGAACCAGTCCACGGAACATCATGTCCGTATAGGCTTAACATTATTCAAGGGGGTTTTATCTATGAAAAAAGTCGCGGTTTTAGGTCTTATACTGTCTCTGGCGATTTTCGGCGCACAGGCCGATGCCGCCAACGTCGGCGACACGGTATCGAACGTAACGGTTCGCGATGCGAGCGATAATCCCGCACAGATCCCGGATCTGGGTGTCAAGGTGATGACGATTTTTTATAGCGATGCAGACGCTGCCGATGTTGCCGATCCGGTGACGGACGCGCTTAAAGCCAAGAAGTTCCCCGAGGCTGTGTACCGCGGACAGGGTATTGCGAACCTGAAAGACTCCAAGGCTCCAAATTTTATCATTCGTAGGGTCATCAAGGGTAAGGAGCAGAAATACAATACCAAGATATTGACCGACCCCAACTATTCCCTTAAAAACGCATGGGGCCTCGCCAACTGTAACGACGCCTCTGCCGTTATCGTAGTAGGGAAAGACCGGAAGATAAAATACATCAATTATTATAGAAAGAGCAGCCCGGCCAACGCCGCTGAAGCCGCGAAGGTGGTAGGCGTGGTCGAATCGCTCATCGCCGGAAAATAACAACCAGCGACTGTTAGGACGGGATTGAAACGGGCGGCGCACCATCACGGGATGGGCGCCGCCCGTATATTTTTTATTGACAAAATATGCATAGATCACTACTGTCGGCTAAAATTACACTTGAAAGGATGTGAGAAAGTAATGCCCAGCCCTATCGAAGTGGAAGTGAACGGCGACATCGAAAAAGCCTTTAAAAATCTGAAAAAAAAGATGGCGTTCGAAGGCATATTCAAGGAACTCAAGCGCCGCAGGTACTACGAGAAGCCCAGCGAAGAAAAGAAGCGAAAGAAGGAAGAAGCCGAAAGGCGGCGGATCAAGAAGATCAGGCGTTTCGCGGCGCAGAGCAAGGGGCGTCGTTTCGTCAATGTGCGGGTCGTGACGAAAGAGCGTGCCGAAGAGGAATAAGCCAGGGGCTGCACTACCAAGAAAAAATCCGGTTATGCCGGATTTTTTTATTTGTACGCAAAATAATTAAAGATGTTTAATTGTCAGGAAAGGAGCCGTTTTTCGGCGTTTCACTCCTGCATGCACGGGACGGGCGGCGATGCTGAAAAATGGGGTCAGAGCGCTCAAAAGCACGCTAAAAGCGGGTTAACGGCGCCATTGATGCATACCACCAATAACAAATGACATCAGATCGCGATATCCGACCACTTGCTGAGCGCTGCCGACCGCAGACGCTGCTGTCTTTCGTCGGCCAGGAGCACCTTCTAAGTTCGGGAAGAATTCTCCATTCGGTAATCGAGAAGAAAACCGTGTTCTCGATGATACTGTGGGGCGAGCCGGGTTGCGGGAAAACCACGCTCGCCCGTCTAATCGCCGGCCATTGCGGCATGGAGGCCCATTTCTTAAGCGCCGTTTCGTCCGGAGTGCCCGAGGTTCGCAAAGTGATCGAGCGCGGAAAGGAGAACCGGAAAAACGGCGTACAGACACTCCTCTTTCTCGACGAGATACACCGCTTCAACAAGGCCCAGCAGGACGCGGTGCTCGGTGCGGTCGAGGCCGGCGACATCGTGCTCATCGGCGCGACGACGGAGAACCCGTCCTTCCAGGTGATAGCGCCGCTCCTGTCCCGGACCAGGGTGGTGCGGCTGCATCCGCTGACGGAAAAGGACCTCATGGCCATCCTCGTGGCGGCGCTCGAAAACGATCGGATACTGCTTGATTCGGGATTGCGAATCGACGCTACCGTTAAAACGAAGCTGGTAGCCCTGGCACAGGGAGACGCGCGCCGGATGCTGAACGTGCTCGAGCAGGCGGCCCTTCTGGTGACGGATGGAACCATCACCGACGAAGTAATCGCGGAGGCACTCCGCGGGGTCGTGGTGTACTATGACCGCGCCGGGGACCGTCATTACGATACCATCTCCGCCTTTATCAAGTCCATGCGGGGCTCCGACCCCGATGCGGCGGTCTATTACCTGGCGCGCATGCTCGTCGCCGGCGAAGACCCGGTATTCATCGCACGCAGAATGGTGATTTTCGCCTCCGAGGACGTGGGCAACGCCTCGCCGCAGGCGTTGCCGATAGCGGTCGCCGCCATGACCGCCGCCCAGACGATCGGTCCGCCCGAGGTCGAAATCGTCCTCGCCCAGTGCGCGACCTTTCTGGCATCCTCGCCCAAAAGCAACGCCTCGTACATGGCGCTTAGAAAAGCGAAGGAGCGCGCCGACGATTTCTCGATCGAGATACCCATGCACCTTCGCAACGCGCCGACGAAGCTGATGAGCGAAATGGGGTACAGCGAGGGATATCGCTATCCGCACGATTTCGATGGACATTTCGTGGCGGAGTGCTATCTGCCTGATAAAATCGCCACAGAAAAATATTACCGGCCTTCCGGAGAAGGGAGCGAAAAAGCTATTGCCGAACGCTTGGCACGTCTTTGGCCGGGAAAGTTTGGAAAGTAGGACCAAACGAAGTCAGGAAACGGGGTCAGAGCATGTCTATTACCCGCCGGTCGGGTCCGATGGCGGGGATAACGGGGTCAGAGCAAACAAGGGCCGTATTGAATAGACCTGGAAATAGACCAGATTGGGGTCAGAGCAAGCGCAAAACCATGCGGAAATCTCTTGGAGAAGTACGCGCCCACAACCTGGACCATAAAGGGGGTCAGAGCGGTGGTTGTCGGGCCAGCGGCAGGCCGGCGTCGGGGTCAGAGCGCCATAAAAGTCTCCGCCACCAAGTGTGCCTGAAGCCAGGATCCAAAACTGGCTGGACAAGCGAAAGGGGCCGGATAAGCATAAACTGCCTCCGGAGAGGGTCAGAGCCCCAACCGGAGGCCAAATCAAAAAGCTTACTTCAGCATATATCCGAAAAAGTCGTAAAATTCACTTTATGCGAAAAAATGGGGTCAGAGCACCTGTCGAGCAAAATAGGGTCAGAGCACCTGTTGAGCCCCTGCCGGAGCGCATATCGGCAGGCACCGTACCCGCCGATATGCGCGGAACTCTGTAACACCGCTTCGGCCCCTGCAATACCCGAGCGACAAGCGCCGTGGGGCGCATAACAATACCTGGAAATATAAGGAGAACGATAATGCATCATACCGAACGCGACAGGCTGTTTGAAATCCTTTATACAAAGTCGTTTATCTATCGCGACAATCCGCCGTTCACGCTGGTTTCCGGGCGCCAGAGCCCGTATTACTTCGACTGCAAGGCGGCCACGCTGAATCCCGAGGGGCTCTCTCTGGTGGGTGCGCTGATGTTTCAGGCCATACGTAACCTGAAGCCCGATGCCGCCGGCGGGCTCACCCTGGGCGCGGACCCGATAGCGCTTTCGACCGCTCTCGAGGCCTACCGCCAGGGCGTGGAACTGAAACCGATTATCGTGCGCAAGGAGCCCAAGAAGCACGGCACTGCTAAATGGATAGAAGGGATCCTCGACGGGGTGAAGCGGGTGGTGGTGATCGACGACGTTATCACGACGGGTGGATCAACCGTTACGGCGATCGAACGCATGCGCGAGGCGGGCCTGGAGGTGATCGCCGCCGCGGTGATCATCGACCGAGAGGAGGGCGGCCGCGAGGCCATCGAGGCGACCGGGGTGCCGGTGCTGTCGCTTTTCAGGCGTGAGGATTTTGATAAACGCCGGCTGGGCTGATTATTACATCGAACAAAATAAAGAAAGCGCGGAATGGTCCCGCGCTTTCTTCGTTGGCCGTTAATACACGACTTAGAAGCTGTACTGAACGGCGACGCCGAGTTTCACCATGTTTGTGCCGCGATCGGCGATATCATTTACCACATAGCGTCCTTCAAACCCTCGAGTCCGGCATCGGAGTCTTCGTCTCTTGTGTTATCATCATCCCAATCGTAAATATTAAGTGCGGGGCCAAAACCCAGATACGGCATGATCTCCGCCTTACCCAGGAAATACCAGTACCAGTCGAGATGAATTCCCCATATATCGAAATCTCCCGCCAGATCCGATTTCATGGCGATGTAGTCGAGACCGGGCTTAAAACGCAGGCTGTCGAAAAGGAACGTGCCCATGTCGAAGAAAAGACCGAAGAAGGGTTTGTTGTCGTACTCGGCGTCCTCGTAGTCGTCCTGCATGATCGCGTATCCGCCCTTGACGATGATTCCGCGCGCGAACGAGTCGCCCGACATCGCGAAGAGCAGTCCAAGTACGGCAAGAATTACTAAGAGTTTCTTCATAGAACATATCCTCCGAAGTTGTATAGTTGGACTTCTTTTAAATGCGCCACAGTCACAAAAGGCGGGATTGTTACGTCACTGCCGTTCTTACGAAATCTAAAATGCTCCCTGTCGCGGCTTTTCAATCATACCGCCTCATGATAGCCATACCCGATCCAGTATGTGAAATGTAATAAAATTATTGCACGGAGTCAAATAAAAATCTGGGGGGGGATGCATACACCCGATAACGCCCGGAATGTTTTAGTCGATGACCCTGGCCGCCCGGCGGTACAGCTCCTCGTCCGGCGCCGACTCGCGGGCCGCCCGCATGTGCTTGCGTGCGAGTTGGCCGTTGTTCATTTTATACGCGTACTTTGCTATCAGGTAATGCAACCGGTGAAATGACGGGTCTTCCCTCGACGCGCGCTTGAGTGCGCCGATGGCGTCGGAGAAACGCCCGCGGCGCGCGTGGATTTCGGCCAGGGTGATGTAGGCATAGATGAAATGCGGATTGAGGCTGATGGCTTTTTTAAGAAACACCTCGGCCTTGTCGAAATCCGCGCGGGCGATCCATTCAATCGCCATCTCGTACGAATCCTCCGATTCGAGATAGTCGTACTCGTGCTCTTTCACGGCGCTTCTCCGGTGGCCGGCCCCGCAACGACCGCCTGAGCCGCGTTCGAGGCGATGGCGATCGAGAAGCTGAAATCGCGCGCCTCGAACGCGGTAATGCGGATACGGTAAAGTCCGGGCGTGAGCTTCCTGAGGGGCGAATCCTTTGCCGAACAGACCACGGTTTCGCGCTCGCTCTTCCAGTTGATATCATAATTGCGACCGAGCTCGACATAAATGGTGGTCCCGGTGCGGAGATTAAAGGCCGATATATCGAGTGCCTTTTCAACGACGAAGCTGGCGCGCACCGATGGGTCCATATACTTGCTCTGAACCGCCGAGTTTTTCGCGCTTACCGTAATGCGAATACATTCTTCGGGCTTTTCAAGGGTAAAAAAGACCTCGTACGAGGGGCGGTTATCTATCTTTTCCTTTGAGAGCGACTCCTTCGAGGAGCTTCCCCGGTGGTAATTCTTAAAGGCGTACTCGCCGACCCCGGTCTTTGTCGTTGTCCCGCACGCCGCCAATAAAAGCGCCACGCCGAGCACGGCCGCCATCGGGTTTATCGGTGTATGCTGATCGGCTTCCGCGTGTTTTTCCATTATGCCGGCTCCCTCCGCGGCGTTACCCGTCACCGGGGCGGCCGCATATTTTATGGTTCAGCATCCGGACCCGGTTCCCGTCTCGGACAAGAGTATTGTGTAAAATTTACTCGAGACTGTCAAGCAGGTGACAACGAAATCCGGTTTTTCAGCTGCGAATTGGATTCCGGGAAAATAATATGTACACGCTGTTATCGCGAGGTCCGGTCTCTCCGGAGTGTGTCAATCTTCTCGTTTTTATATTACGCTCTTAAATTCAGTTGTTAGCCTTCTGGGATCTGCACGTCGCTGTGCACTCCGGAATGACCGTATTCACCCCGGAATGTAATTCGCACCAGGTCGCGTGTCTGTACGCTGTGGGCATGGTCGAGTTTTATTGGATGGGGATACAGCCCCTTGTGCCGCCAGGAGTCCTGTCCGGCCTTACCATCACCTCCGAAACGTCGTCGTGGCGGGTCGTGGAGGATCGCCGTCACGGAAAAACGACACGACTACCGGCATACTACATGTTTCTTAAATCGATGGAAATATTCGGGTTCAAGTCCTTTGCGGAGAAGACCCCGATCGCATTCGAACCCGGGATCACGGTGATCGTCGGGCCGAACGGCTGCGGCAAGTCCAACGTCGTGGACTCGATAAAGTGGGTGCTGGGCGAGAAGCAGGCCAAGAACATTCGCGGCGAGAGGATGGAAGACATCATCTTCACCGGCACCGAATCACGAAAGCCGGTGTCGCTGGCAGAGGTTTCCATCACCATCGACAACACCAATCGCGTCCTCGCGCTCGACTCGGACGCGGTGACCGTTACCAGGCGGGTCTTCCGCGACGGCGAGTCCGAGTACCTCATCAACAAGTCCCCAGTGCGTCTTAAAGATATCGAGCAGCTCTTCATGGACACCGGTATCGGCAAATCATCGTATTCGGTGATGGAGCAGGGCAAGATCGACATGATCCTCTCCAGTCGCGCAGAGGACCGACGCTACATCTTCGAAGAGGCGGCCGGCATTTCCAGGTTCAAGTACCAGAAAAAGGAGTCACTGCGCAAGCTCGAGGATACCGGCGCCAACCTCGAACGCATCAACGACATCATCCGCGAAATCGAGCGCGACAAGGACCACAAGGCCAAACAGGCCGAGCGCACCAAAATTTATCTCGGTCTTATGGCCGAGCTCAAGGAGCATGACGTGCGGCAGAGCCTGCTGCGCTTCGGCGAGCTCTCGCGGCGGCGGGCGAAGATCGAGGCCGACATCGAGAAGCTCATGCGCGAGCGCGAGGAGCTTTCCTCGCGCGTCTCGGCCATATCGGCCGAAAACGAGAAGGACGAAAAGTACAAAAACGACATCCAGATCCACCTCTTCGAGCTGGACAAAAAACTGCACACTTACAAACTCAAAGTCGAGGACATCGATTCGCGGACGGAAAAAAACCGAAAGCTCATCGAGGAGCAGCACGAGCGACGCGGCGCGGTCGAGAAAAACATAAAAGAGCGCACCCAGTCGCTCGAGCGCCTGCAGCAGGAAACGCTGAAAAACCAGGAGGACGGCGTCCGCATCAAGGGCAAGATCGAGGAGGACCGCGAGCGGCTGCAGAGCCTTTTCGATTCGCGCAAGCGCAAGATCGATTCCATCCATGCCTCGCGCGACAAAATCGAGGACAACCGCCGCCGCATCAAATCAAACGACGAGAAGCTCAGGGGTCTGCGCGCGAGCCTCGAGGTGGTCATAAAGAGGCTTGTGGACGCCATCGAGAAGCGCAAGGCCGAACTGGCGGGCTCCGAGGAAGAGCGCCTGAACGTCCGGGCGCGGATCGACGAGAAGCTCTCCGGGCTCGAAGACTCGCTCCGCAAGGCGCTCGCGGCGCTGCGCCTGGGCGACGCCGGCGACGCGGAGAAGGTCATCGCCGGCATCGACGTGGCGGCCCTGCGCGGAGACATCGCGACCTTCGAGGGCTTCGAGGACGGCTTTCGCTCCATCCTCTTCGATAAAGCGGGTATTCACGCCGAGAAGGAGGGGCTCGACCGCCGCATTCGCGAGATGATGGACGACAGCGAGTCCGCCAACAACGACATCGCCGCGCTCGAGGAACACATCAAAAACGAGCAGGCGGAGCTTGAAGACATCAACGCCATGATCATGCGCATCGAGAAGGACCTCTCCAGGAACGAGAATGAGCGTGCCTGGATCGAGAAGAACCTGCAGTCCCTGGCCCACCAGATAAAGGACATAGAGCGGCAGATAGAAAACTATCGCGAGGACCAGGAGCGCTCGGCCAAGATAATCGAAAACCTCCAGAAGGAGATAAAGGAATGGGAAGAGCGCCTCATCGAGTTCAACGACCGCGGCGAGGCGCTTAAAAAGACCATCGCCGAATTCGCGGCCAAGCGCGACGAGGTCGAGAAGCGCGTCGCCGGCCGACGCGACGTCTCGAAGAAGGACGCGGAGAGCCTGAAAAAGGCGGTGGAGCGCATCGGCGAGCAGGAGAAGCTGCAGGTCGAGATGGTCTTCAAGATTAACGGCATCGAGGAGCACCTCTGGACCGAGTACGAAAAGCGACTTCCCGACCTCAGGGATGTGCAGGTCGAGGAATCGCAGTTGCCCGAGATCCAGCGCGGCATACAGGAATTGAAGAAAAAGATACAGGACCTGGGTCCCATCAACAACCTCGCCATCGAGGAGTTCCGGGATTTAAAAAAGCGCTTCGAGTACTATATTGGCCAGAGAAAGGACATCGAAAAGGCCCGCGAGGACATCCTCTCGGTGATCCAGGACATAAACCGCACCTCGGTGGAGCTTTTCATCTCGACCTTCGCCGACATCCAGAAAAACTTTTCCGAAATTTTCAAACAGCTCTTCGAGGGCGGCGACGCCAGTTTGGAACTCAATGATCTGGAGAACGTGCTCGAGAGCGGTATCGAGATCTTCGTGAGGCCGCCCGGTAAAAAGCTCAAGAACATCAACCTGCTGTCCGGCGGGGAACGGGCGCTCACGGCGATAGCGCTTCTCTTCGCCACCTACATGGTCAAGCCCTCGCCCTTCTGCTTCCTCGACGAGATCGACGCGCCGCTGGACGAGGAGAACATCGGACGTTTTGTCCGCATGCTCCAGCAGTTCGCAAAGGGAACGCAGTTCATGATCGTCACCCACAACAAGAAGACGATGAGTATCGGCGAATCGATCTACGGCGTGACCATGGAAGAGCCCGGCGTTTCGAAGCTCGTATCGCTCAAGATGGAGAAGATCGAAAAAAAGCCGACGGCCTCGCAGTCCCAGGCCTGAGGGCCGGGTACACCTAATCGGCGCACGCCGGACGGGATGGGATATAGTCGGGGCAAGCGGTGCGTCATCGCGAAGAGCAGAGCGACGCGATAACGGCCTGTTATTAAAGTTCCCGCCGAAATCTAATCCAGGCGTACGAAAAATTATGTCACATTATAATTTGTATTTGACAAATATGTATCGCCCCTTTAGATTGTTGCCGGTATGCTCCGGGGTTTGTCCGGGCGGGATCATATCGTTTGCATCGCTCACAAGGGAGGGTGAAAGAATGAAGGTTTCCATTGACGCCATTCTGGGTTCGGCACGGAAGATAAACAATCAGCGGCAGGTGGAGGAGGAGTCGGCCGACGGCAGACGAAAAGACGGCCTCCGCACCGACAGGGTAGAAATCGAGAACAGGGTGGCGTCGCGGATCGACAACATCCAGAAAGAGCTCCGTGAAATTCAAACCTCGCTTACCAGAAGCCAGATCGTCCGCGACGGGCTGATACAGCTTCACAACGACATGGCAAAGGGCGGTTCGGGCTCCGCGGCAATCCTCGACAACGTACGCTTCGAAGGGGCGCCGGTGCTCCGCGAATTCGTGGGGACGGCGGATTCTCCCTCGGTGCTTTCGGCCCGGCGTATAAGCATAGACGGCCTGATAGCGGGCGATGTGGCGAAGCTCACGCGCCTTCAGATAGAGGTCGAGAACATCGCCGCGAGCAACGTGATCGGCGGCGAGAAAATCGGAGCGCTGGTGGGCTCGCTCGAGGGCGCGCTATCCGGTAAGGACGCCGCCTCGATCGGCAGTATCTCGAACCTGAAAGAGGAAGCGGTTACGCGCCTGGTACGGTAAAGAAAAAATGTTATTCTAAGCACAGGAAAGACGCGGGTGACCGCGTCTTTTCGCGTGTGGCAGTGATCGGCACGATTATCTCGTGTTCCGATAATGGGAAGAGTATCTGTCGAGAACGGTCTTGATCATGGTCTGATACGGTATACCCGCCTTTCTCGCCTTTTCTTTAAAGAACGATACACTTGATTTGCTCAGCGAGATCGTGATTTTGACGTTTTCTTCCTTCTTGACCAAATCTTCCGGCGGGGGCAGGAAGTCGTCGATCAATTGTGATGAAATTATCGCATCGGCGATATATTTCGGCGCGGGTTTGTAGGTTTTATTTTTGTTCATACTTTGTTTTGCCCTCCCTCCAGTATCCGGCGCCAATAACCCTGATTTTATTCGATCGTACGGTAAAACGAACCGTCAGTATTTTATCCTTTATTTTACCATAGCAGAAATAGCGCTTTTCTTCATCATTGGAATGCCCGGTGTCAAACGCTATTACCCTGTTACGATCGAAAAGGGCGTCTTGCGCTTCATAAAAAGAGACTCCATGTTTTATGGTATTTGCGCGGTTTTTCTCCTCGTCCCATTCAAAGTCCATGATATTCAAATACTATTTTTTAAAGAATGGTGGCGGAAAAACGCCTGTTATAAAAGAGTATCACCGGGGTATCACCCCCCTGGTCAGGAAAATATACATATTTACGCCCATATGTCAATACATATAAATATATTCTCCCTGTCGCTACTTAGCCTTGTTCCTCTTCTCATATTCCTCTTTCGACATGGTCGTGGCCTGTACCCGGTAGCGCTTGATGCTGTCCTTCGAGAAGTCGTCCTCGAAGACGAGCTCTTTGCCGCTGTAAACCTTCACGTCGGATATCTTCAACATGGCATTGCGGTTCGAAAAGCCTATCTTTCCGCTGGTAAGGTCCTCGGGCGCCTCGGCCTCCATAAGTTTTTTCCCGTCGATGTAGAGCGTGGCGCGGTTTTTCTTTACGCGGATTTCGGCTCGGTACTCGCGGTTGTACTCCAGCTCGATATCTTTGGTGGCGAGC
>JALOTJ010000067.1 GCA_025457965.1 Spirochaetota bacterium
AGCCAGCCTGGCGGATCGGCTCAATATCGATAAGGTCGTATTCCTGTTGACGCAGCGGAGGAAAACGCGGGTCCTTGAACGCCGAAGCGTTCGTCATGTCGATGATCGTTTCAGGGATGATCTTTATTCCCTGGATGTAGCCGATACATCCCCGCAGCGCACCGCCGGCATGCAGGGTCACGAATGCCCCGCATTTTTCGGCGAAAATCCGATCGCTGAACTCATCGATCATATCCGCTTCGGGCAAGGCCTTCCCGTCGAGAACGTTCCGGATGGTCCGCCGTGCCAGGCCGAGCAGCCTGACCTGCTGTTCCCTGTTCAGTTCGATCATTTTTCGTCCCCCGTGGTTCCGTGCATACCCCGGCTGCGTTCGTAACGACCGCGAGCATCGGTCTCTCATTCATTTAACGATAGCTGCCGCGAGGTAACCGACGACCTGGTCCCTGCCGCCGGCGGTATCTCCCGAATTGGCGTACTTGAGCACTTCCACGCGGGAAGCGCCCATACGGCTTCCCAGCTCCAGACCCGTCAGCACCGGCCCCTCTCCGCAGGCCTGGGACCTGTCGGCGCTCAGGGAACTGTACAGATCGCCCGTGTCATAGCGCTTGAGCGTTTCTATGAAAACACCGTCGATCCTCCTGGCCTCTTCGTACGGATGGTAATGCGAGAGGTCCGTGGAGATGACGACCACGAAACGCCTTTCTTCACCCGCCAGAACTTCGGCCATCTCCGCGGCCAGTGAGCGGCACATTGCCAGGTCCGTCGTGCCGACGACGATCGGCACAAGGGTGAAATCGCCGAGCACTCTTTGAAGAAAAGGCACCTGCACCTCGAGCGAATGCTCGCTGTCGTGCGCCTCGCGGATGAATTTAATGCGGGTCTTCTTTACCAGCTCGCTTCCGATCGCCTCGTCGATCGTCACATCGCCGAGAGGGGTTGCATACAGCCCGGAGGGTATGACCGACGCGCCGTCGAAACGGGCACGGTGACAGGGCGCCAGCACCACCGCCACCCGTACGCCCAGACCCTTCAGCAGATTATACGAATACGCCGCGACCGGACCGGAATATACATATCCGGCATGCGGAACGATGAGCCCGAAAAGCTCGCCATTGATCCCGATTTCGGCCGCGTTATTGAGATAAATGTCGATATCGGCCGTGAGCTTTCCGGGGTCTGACGGATAAAACGAACCAGCGACCGCCGGCTTTCTGCGCCACATACCAACCTCCAGGTATCCGGGAAACGCCCTCACACCCTCGGAAACCCGCGGGCCCCCGGGCGGGGCGAATCACCTTTAGTGTTCTCGCGCGGCAAGTTCGATCTCAACTTTTTCAAGGATTCCGGCGGCCAGATCTTTCTTTGTCATAAGCGGAAAATCGAACCGTCCGCCGCCGCGCGTAAAGACGACGACGATATTGGTATCCGCCGAAAAACCGGCCCCCTCCTTCGCGACATCGTTCAGGCAGATCATGTCCAGGTCCTTTTCCTCGAGCTTCGAGAGGGCGTAGGCCTCCACATCGTGCGTTTCGGCCGCAAACCCGACCACGAAGAGCCCTGCAAGCGAAGGATCCGCGGCCTTCCTGGACGCGACGGTTTTTAATATATCGGGATTTCTCACCAGGTCGATCCTCAGCGCGTCCGATTTCTTCTTGATCTTTAGGGTCGCGCGCTCGGCGGGACGATAGTCGGCGGGCGCGGCCGCCATGATGAGCACGGCACCACCGCTAAGCTCGTTGATCACCGCGCCGAGAAGCTCTTCGGTTGACTCCACACCAACGATACGATACGGCCTGCCTTCCAGCAGCGACCGGTCCATCGGACCGTGGATGAATACCGTATCGCCCGACATCGCATGCGCCGCGTCCGCGAGGGCCACCCCCATCTTGCCCGACGATGCGTTCGATATATACCGCACCGGGTCGATCCACTCGCGCGTGGGACCGCCGGTAACGATGATCTTGCTATCCCTCAAGGACATCGACGGCAGCCCTGTAGATGGTCTCGACCTCGGCAAGTTTTCCGTATCCGAAATCGCCGCAGGCCACCGCTCCCTCGGCGGGCTCGACGAAACGCACTCCCCATGATTTAAGCTTTGCCATGTTCTCCTGCACCGCACGGTGCTGCCACATGTTGGGGTTCATCGCCGGCGCGATGACGACCGGGCAGAGAACGGAGAGAAAGGTGGTGCTGAGAAGGTCGTCGGCGATACCGTTCGCGAATTTTCCCAGAATGTTGGCCGTGGCCGGCGCCACCACCATGAGCGCGGCGTCGTCCTTGAGTTCGATATGTCCCATGGCCCGGCGCTCGCGGGCGAACGTTTCGGTATAGACCGGGTTTCCCGAGAGCGTCTCGAGCGTGAGTGGCGTGACCAGGTGAACGGCGTTTTCGGTCAGTACGCAGTGAACTGAATATCCAGCTTTAACGAAGAGGCGCGTGAGGTCACATGCCTTGTACGCGGCGATGGACGATGAGATTCCAAGTAGTATTTTCTTCATGATCGTTTGAACATTTTCTCCATATCGGATCTTCCGAGCCTGTAGACGAACGGCCTTCCGTGCGGACAGCGAAGCTCATACTCACCGGAGAAGGTCTTCCGTATGATCAGATCGATCTCCGGCGCCGAGAGGCCGTCACCCGCCCTTCGCGCCGAATGGCAGGCGATCCGCTGCGCCACGCGTTCCCGCACACCCGCCGCTTTTCCCTCGTCGCCCGCCAGCGACTCGAGCAGGTCCGCAAAGAAACCGTCGATATCGATCCCCGCGGCGAGCACCGGCACGGAGCGGATGATGACAGCATTTTCCGAAAATTCGTCCATGTCAAATCCTATTTCGGCGAGAAAGGCGGCGTGCTCGTTGATGACGCCGAATTCCTCCATCGAAAGCTCAACCACCTTCGGGAAGACCAGCGCCTGCGATTCGAACGGTGATTCCTTTTTCATGAGCTCATTATAGATGAAACGTTCGTGCGCGGCGTGAAAATCAATGATGCAGAGAGATTCGGCGTCTTCACAGAGAATATACGTATCGAAAACAACACCGACAGCTCGAACTTCAGTATGCCCGCGCAGTTCCCGGTAGGGCGCCGCGCCCTCGTTTACGATGCTGCGCGCCGCCGCACTGTCCGCACCCTCCGCCGGCCGGTCCTCTTTGCGGCGATGCGCTTCACCCGCGGTGCCGGACGCCCGGTCCTCCCGGACCTCGTCCGCGCCGAAGGAAAGGACCTCATCCCGCCCATACTCCGTTTCGTCGCCCGGGGCGGATTCCGTCCTCAGCACATCGTCCCCGATCGCATGGGGACGTTCACCGAGCGCCTTACGGCAGAGCGCGGCGATAAGGCTGTCAAAATACTTCTGGTCGAAGAACTTGATCTCACGCTTTGCCGGGTGAATGTTGACATCGATGAGCCCGGGATCCACGTCGATAAACAGTATCGCCGCGGGATGGCGTCCCTGTGTGGCGATGCCCTCGTAGGCGCGCGAAAGCAGAAATCCCAGGTAGCGGTATTCCACCGGCCGCCTGTTCACATAGAGCATCTGCATGGAGCGCGTCGATTTGAGATAATCCGGCGTCGAAAGAAATCCCTCTATCGATACGCTGATATCGGAGAGGCGGGCCGGCTGGAGCAGCTTCATGGTTTCGCTTCCGTAGACCTGCGCCGCGCGATCGGCGATGGTGGCCGTTCTCTCCAGTCTGATGCCCGGCTTGCCTTCCGAAAGCAGGGCGAAGCGTATTTCCGGATGGGCGAGCGCCATACGCAAAAACACGGTCCGGATGTTCCGCATCTCGACGGATTTCGACTTCAGGAACTTTTTGCGCGCCGGCGTATTGTAAAAAAGGTTTTCGACGATGATGGTGGTGCCCACGGGGCCCGCATAGTCCCGCAACTCGAGCGATCCCTCGCGGTACGCCAGTCGCGCCCCCTCTTCCCCGCCGGAGGTCCTTGTGTACATGGTTATGCGCGATATTTCCGCTATGCTCGAAAGCGCCTCGCCGCGAAAACCGAAGGTGGCTATCCGCTCGATGTCGCCGATCTCACGTATCTTGCTGGTCGCGTGTTCCATGAGCGCGAGCGCCACGTCGTCGCGGTGTATGCCCGAGCCGTTGTCGCGCACCACGATCTTTTTAAGGCCGCTGTCGTAAACCTCCACCTCGATCTCCGTGGAGGCGGCGTCGATGGAGTTCTCAACGAGCTCCTTGACGACCGAAAAGGGTCCTTCAACGACCTCGCCGGCGGCGATCTTCTTCTTTACTGATTCTGGCAGTATCTGTATGCGGTTCATTGCCTGTTTCGTTTTTAAACGATTAATCCCGCAGTCGCGCCGGCTTTTATATTCACCGCGGCGCCGCGCGCTCTACAGGCATGCGATCAGCTCGGGGAGCGTGGTGCCGACCGGCCCCTGGATGAAGACATCGGTAATAGAATGAGTGAGGCCGGTCGTTTCCAGGTTCATCTCTATGACCCTGCCGCCGTTGGACTTGACGATGAACGGTATGCTGCTGGCGGGGTAAACGACCGCCGATGTGCCGATGACCAGTATGGCGTCGGCCAGATTGGAAAGCCGTTCGGACTCGGCGAGGGCCTGCACGGGGATCGCCTCGCCGAAAAAAATGACGCTCGGCTTGAGCACGGCCGAACAGCCGCGGCAGCGCGGGACCTTTTTGGTCAATTCAAACTCGCCCGCGCCGTAGCTCTGGCCGCAGTTGAGACAGTCAAGGCGGCTGGCGTTACCGTGAAACTCTATCACGTTGCGGCTCCCCGCCGCCTGATGGAGGTTGTCGATGTTCTGGGTTATTACCGATCGGAGGATGTTCATCTTTTCGAGCTCTGCCAGCGCCCTGTGCGCCGGATTGGGAGAGGCGCTCGATGTGAGCTCGATGAGCTCGAAGACCATCTTCCAAATCTTTTCGGGGTTTCGCCGGAACGCGTCTATATGCGCATATTCCATGGGGTCGTACTTTTCCCAGAGGCCGCAGGCGCTGCGAAAATCCGGGATTCCGCTCTCCACCGATATCCCCGCCCCGGTAAGGCTTATAATCGTCTTCGCGCCGCCTATGATCTCCGCCGCCTGCCGGTAGTGCTCTTCCATGCCAAACCCCGTTTACGTTAGACTTGATGCAAAACCCGGAAATATCCGGGTTTCCCGCCGCAGGCGGGGAGAACCCGCCTTTCCATATATCACACAACAACTCCGACGGCGTAGCATAGTAAACGGAGCCGGAGGGAGCTTCGTCAAGAGAAAAATGTTTGCGTATTTCAGCGGGATGATCGGTGCTGAAAGCAACAGGATGCCGAAACAACGGCATCCGGAAACGATTCGACGAGGATTGGCCGAGGACATGGGTACAGGGGCCGAAGACATCCGGGAAAAGACCGACGAACTTGCGGAAGCCATCCGTCGTCACCCCCTTTCCGTTCGCCACGACGAACTGCGCTCCGAGATAAACTCCGACCCGCTCTCTCGTGATCTTCTCGCGCGGTTGATCAGGCTGGGTGCCAGGATCGACCAGACGGCGAAGCTGGGAAGGGCGGCCGAAATCCCGGCGGAAGAGAAGGAGGAACTGGTAAAATTGCTCGAAGCGAACCGCCTGGTCAGGTCGTATATTGAGATACGCCGGGAGCTTGTCGCTTTGATCGTTTCGGTGATGGAAAAAATCCGAAATCCAGACTCAACGGGCTGAACTAATCCGCGCCCCGGCATGGATGGTTGTTAAACGCCCGGGGCCGGGTTCCCCTTATTCAGGGTGCTTTATCGTCGGGACAATCAGACAAGTCGCCATCCCGCCGCCCGGCACAATCGGCCGCGGGACAGCGGTCACACTCGCACTCGCGGCTGCCGACAGCCATCCTCCGCACCCGGATGATGCCGTAAACGACCGCGGCCAGGGTTATTATCAGAACCAGCGCCTCCTGCATCGCGAACCTCCACGATAAGTGTACCACCTTTCAGCCCCTCCGGCAAGGAATTCAATCCATCATTTTTTTATTGCCCGCCCAAAAAGTTTTAACTTTTCGCTTCCGCCAATCGTTTTCAAAGTAATACGTTATACAATATTAAGGAGAACGACCATGTTCAACTACACCGCCGCGACAATCGAGGGCAACGTTACCCACGATCCGGTCACGAGAACAACCAAGACCGGCAAGGCCATCTGCACGTTTTCGATTGCCATCAACCATTTCACTTCGCCCGATACGCCGCCCAGGGTGTCGTACATCGACATCGAGACATGGGAAAAGGTCGCCGAAATGTGCGGCAAGAACATCTCCAAGGGCAAAAAGATCATGGTGATCGGCACGCTCAAGCAGGACCGCTGGGAGGGCAAGGACGGTAAAACCCAGTCCAAGATCAAACTGGTGGGTAAGGAGATACGCTTCCTCGACGTCAAGAAAAAGGATAGCGGAGCTGCCGAACAGGCGGTTTAGAGGCACCGGGACGGTGCGCCATGGGATCTCCTTCCGAATTGTGTTTGCAAGGGCGCCGTTTATGCCATAATCAGGGCATAAACGAGCAATTCGGGAGGAGGCCCCATGGCGCACGACGGTCCCATCTATGCGGTAAACCTGTTCGATATAGCCGACAGGGAGGAGTATACGGCGTACTCGCGCCGCTCGGCGCGGGAGGTCGCCGCGCACGGCGGCACGGTAATCGCGCTGGGGCGGTTTCGCGAATCGCTGAAGGGCGAATCCGATGCGCGGCAGGTCTTCATACTGGTGCAGTGGAAATCGAGGGCGTCCCTGCAGTCCTACCTCGACGACCCTGCCCTCGCGGACCTTCACCCCCACCGCGAAAAGGGCGGAGGGCGGTACCTGTGGCACCTGTTCGACCGGCTCGACGACCTGCGACCGTTGTTGAAGCAGGGTTAAGCGGCGGGAAAATAGTTCGCGGCGACTCTTTTGAGCAGCGACGGATGATCGGACATCACGGCATCCACGCCGGCGCCGTACAGTCGGCGCATACCCTCTTCGTCATTGATGGTCCATACGTGGACGCGCAGGCCCTTTTTATGCGCCTGCTCAACGAAGGTATCGCTAACGACCCTGGAGGGACCAAAGAACTCAGGAATCTGGAGAACGTCGGCCGGAAAGCGCTTTTTAAAATAAAGAAGGCCCGACCTGAACAGGAAATAATAAATCAGCGCCTCGGAAAGCGAAAACGATGTCGCCATCTCGGGGAATCGCAGCCTTACGGGCCTGGTGTTTTCGGCATGTTCGGAGGCGGTGAGCACCCGATGCACCGCGGCGCATTTCTGTATAAGCGTGCAGTAGTACGGCACCTGGGCAGGGTTTTTCGCCTTGAGGTCGATATTGAACCGCTGCCCGGGGAATTCCTCGAGCAGTTCCTCGAGCGAGATGAGCGACAGCCCCATGCCGCGGTAAGGGAAGCTTTTACCCCCGTCCGCCGAGAAACCGTATCCCGCGTCGAATTTCTTAAGCTCCGCCAGCGTATAGTCCGCTACCAGACCACTGCCATCGCAGATCCGCCCGAGCTCCCCGTCGTGAGCCACCACGAAACGGTTGTCTTTCGTGAAATGCACATCGGTCTCGATCACATCCACGCCGATCTTGACCGCCTCCCCGAACGAGAGGAGCGTGTTTTCGGGATACCCCCCCGATGCCCCGCGATGGGCGAAAACCCTTGGCTCGGGAATGAAAAATTTCTTGGACATGCCGTACATAGCCTCGTATATCCGGGTAATTATACGTATCTATCTGACTTGTTGCAAAACCCGGGAAGACCGGTTACTCAACAGCTCTATTCTAGAACGGCGCAAAATCCCAATCGTCAAGAAAAATATAATTTTATTGATTTAATTTTCCGGGCCGTTTATACTTCAGGCCTGATTTGGACGGCTGTCCGCATATCATCAACGTGAAGGAAGCCCATCATGGCAAAAGCAACCTCCCTTCTTAAGGCATATCTCGCCAATACCATACCGGCCAATGGCGGTTTTATCATCTCTTCATTTTTCGACAACGATTCGGCATATAGCATTTACGAGATCACCTCGTACGTAAACGTAAAGGACATATACAAGAGCCCGGACGGGCTGGTGTTCAAAACCGACGGCAACAGAACACACATCCTCGTCGAACCGCCCACGTTTATCCAGCGTTTCTCCGAACCGGTCCACCGCGAGAAGGGAAAGGCCATACCATACCGTTTTTCCGAGCTGGAAGTGATAACCTGCAGGAAACAGGAAAAGATCATGGTACCCATAGAGCCGGTCATGCTCTATTCTTCGTTTACCATCCTGGACTCCGTGGGCGAGAATTTTTCGTTCGTGTTCCATCCGACCGAGGACGTCTACATGGCGATGCGGAAGTTTATAGCGGACACCCTGTATAATGACTGCAACCTCACCAAGGACGAATGCATGCGCGCATCGGAGCTGGTGCTTTCAACGATCAAGAAGTTCACAATCTGGAAGTGAACGCCCGCCGGGGCTGTGATTATTTGATTGACAGGTGCGGACGGCCGGATGGAATACCACCGGTACGCTGCACAACGCTCCTTTACAGGATGAACGCTTGACAATGACATCGGATAATTCTGATTTACCCCAATCACCCGGACGATTGACGCTGCGAAACCTTTTATTGAAAATCAAGAACCGTCTCACAGGTTCCCCGCGCGAAACCTCAACAGGGGAATTACGGCCCGGCGAGCGCTACGGCCCCGAGACCGCCGAGCAGGAGATGATCCGCGGCGTTATGGGACTCGCGAGCAAAAATGTCCGCGAGATTATGATACCCCGCGTCGACGTGGTGGCGGTCTCCTCGACCATTTCGCTCAACGCGCTGGTGAAGGTTATCGACGATGCCGGCCATTCCCGCATCCCGGTCTATAACGAAACAATCGACAACATCTCCGGCATTCTGTACGTCAAGGAGCTTCTCCCTTTCATCGCGCACAAGCCGCGCAAATTCGAGCTCAGGAAGATGCTTCACCGGCCATACTTCGTCCCGGAGACCATGCCGCTTGACGACCTGCTGGTCGAGTTCAAACGGCGCAGGCTGCATCTCTCCTGCGTGGTCGATGAGTACGGCGGTTTCGGCGGCATCATAACGCTCGAGGACATAATAGAGGAGATCGTGGGGGATATCAAGGACGAGTTTGACGACGACGAGGCCCCCGAGATCCGCAAGATCGGCCGTAACTCCTTCGAGGTCGATTCGCGCATGACGCTTTCGGACTTCAACGAGGAAGCGGGAACGAACCTTCCGGCCGACGAGTTCGACACCATCGGCGGTCTGGTCTTCGACCTGTTCGGCAAGATACCGAAGAAAAACGAAACGGCCAGATTCGAGAACGTCTCGTTCAAGATAAAGGAAATAAAAGGCACCCGCCTTGCGCGCGTGATCATTACGATATCGCCCGCCAAAAAATGAAATGGAAATAAGGAAGGCCACCGGTCTCGTCCTGCATTCGCGGCAGTCGGGCGAGGCCGACGTTCTTGCGCGCATACTGACCGGCGAGTTCGGAAAAACGAATTTCGTATTCAAGGGGCTTAAAAAAAGCAAAAACCGCCCGCTCTCGGCCGGTGAGCCCGGAACCGTCCTCCATCTCATGTATTACCAGCACGACAACCGGGACTTCCAGGTGGTCAACGAGTTCAGGATTGTCAGGCATCGGCTCGACCTCAGGGACGATCTGGGGCGCATTCTGCATCTCTACTTCATGCTCGAGGTGGTCGACAGGACAACCGGCCACGGTGATCCGCAAAACCGCGTCTATTCGCTGGCCACGGCGGCGATCGACGCGCTCGCGGAAAGCGTCCATCACTTCCATCTTTCCGCATTTTTTCTGATTCATCTGCTGCGCTTCCACGGCGTGCTGCCCGATCTCGAACGCTGCAGAATGTGCGGAAGGACGGATTTCAGATCATTTACCCTGGATACCCCCGATTTTATGCCGGTATGCGAACGCTGTCTCGCCTCCCGGCCGGGCGGCAGGGCGACACTCGACCTTACCGCGCGGGAATTCGTTTCGGCAGCGCTCGGCGTCAGGTTTCCCTCCCTCGACTGCGAGCGTTTCGATGCAGGGGCGATTTTCAGCCTGCTGTTCCATCTTACGCTGTTCGTTGAAAGCTATTTCCACTGTGAGATCAAATCCAAGGGAATGCTGTTTTCGGGGCTGTAGCCGCCCGAGGCCCCGGGAACCGGAAAAATTGCTTGATTTTAGGCATGAGCGCGCGGGAAACTCTCAATTCAGCTCGCCATCACGTCAGAGGTTGTCATGATCGATCGCTATTCGCGCAGTGAAATCGCCGGTATCTGGACCCTTGAGAACAAGTTCAGGATATGGCTGGACATAGAAATCGCCGCCTGTGAGGCCAACGCCCGACTGGGGCTCATCCCCGCCGGGGACCTTGCCACCATCCGCGAAAAGGCCGACTTCAACGTCGAGCGCATCCTCGAGATCGAAAACCAGGTACACCACGATGTGATCGCCTTTCTCACCTGCGTCGGCGAGTACGTAGGTCCTTCGAGCAGGTTCATCCATTACGGCCTCACATCGAGCGATATCGTCGATACGGCGCTTTCGATACAGATGAAGCAGTCCGGCGAGATTATCGTGAAAGGGATCGAAACGCTTATCGAGAAACTTCGCGGCCTGGCGCTGAAACATAAAAAGACACCCTGCATGGGCCGTTCGCACGGCGTACACGCCGAGCCAACCACCTTCGGCATGAAGATGGCGCTCTATTTCAAGGAATTCCAGCGCAACCGCGACCGGCTCGCCGCCGCGATCGAGAACGCCTCATACGGCAAGCTCTCGGGCGCGGTCGGAACCTACAGCAACATCGACCCGGAGGTCGAGCGCCACGTCTGCGCCAGGATGGGCCTCAGGGCCGAACCCGTCGCCACGCAGATCATCCAGCGCGACCGCCATGCCGAATTCATGGCGGCGCTCGCCATCACGGCCGGAAGCCTCGACAAGCTCGCCACGGAGATCCGACACCTTCAGCGCACCGAGGTGCGTGAGGTCGAGGAGCCCTTCCAGAAGGGCCAGAAGGGATCGTCGGCGATGCCGCACAAGCGCAATCCCATCCTGGCCGAACGCGTCTCCGGGCTCTCCCGCGTTATCAAGGCGAACATGAACGTAGCGCTCGACGACATGACCCTCTGGCACGAACGCGACATTTCCCACTCGTCGGCCGAGCGCGTCATCCTCCCCGACTCGACCGTGGCGCTGGACTACATCATCCACCGTATGATCTTCATCATCGACGGACTTATCGTCTACCCCGAAACCATGAAAGAAAATATGGAGCGCACCGGGGGGCTGTTTTATTCGCAGTCGCTCCTCCTGAAGCTCGTCGAGAAGGGTCTCTCGCGCGAGGACTCTTATGCGCTGGTCCAGGACATCGCCATGCGGGTTTGGAAAAGGGAGGGAACCCTGCGGGAGCTCGCGGGGCGCGATCCGAAAATCGGCGCACTGCTCGGCGAACGCGATCTCGACGCCATCTTCGACATGTCCGGTTATCTTAAGAACATCGACTATGTTTTCAAAAACGCGGGCCTTGAATAGCAACGCGCAACGGATGGCGGCGCACAACCAGCCGATCACATAACGACGGAAGCGATGAACACGACCACGCGCCCACCCCTCGGGGGAATGAAGGTTCTCGATTTCACCTACCTGCTGCCCGGGCCCTACGGGAGCATGATGCTCGCGGACCTGGGCGCCGGCATCATCAAGATCGAGAACTTCAACAATCCCGACCTCATGCGTATCTCGGCGCCGTTTATCGACGGGGTCTCGGCCGCGTACGCGCACATCAATCGAGGAAAGAAATCGCTCGGGCTTGACCTGAAAAAAGGCCAGTCGAAGGAGATTATCTTCAGGCTGCTGCGCGACCATGATATCGTGCTCGAACAGTTCAGGCCGGGCGTGATGGACAGGCTCGGCCTGGGCTACGAGGACCTGAAAAAGATCTGCCCCTCCGTCATTTACTGTTCGCTGACCGGCTACGGACATAATGGCCGCTACGCCGATCGCGCCGGGCACGATATCAACTATCTCGCGCTCTCCGGCATAGACTCCTATTCGGGACGCGCGGAGAACGGCCCGGCTCTTTCCGGCATCCAGATCGCCGACGTCTGCGCCGGCGGCAAGAACCTGGCTATCGCGGTGATGGCCGCGTACATCCGGCGGCTTGCGGGCGGGGAAGGCGCCTTTATAGACCTTTCCATTACCGACAGCACCTTCGCGCTCTCGGCCTTCCAGGCCGCGGGGTTCCTGGCCGGCGGAGGCGAGCCCGTCCGCGAGGGCGAGATCCTTAACGGCGGCGCGGTGTACGACTACTACCGGACGTCCGACGGCCGGCACCTTTCGGTCGGTTCGCTGGAGCCGAAATTCGCCGAGAGCTTCTATCAAGCGATCGGCATGGACGAAATGCTCGCTCCCGGGCTTCTCTCTCACGAGGAGCTGGCGGTATCGAAGCGGCGCGTCGCTGAAATCATCGCCGGGCGCACGCTCGAGCACTGGCGCGGCGTTTTCGCGCGCCTCGACGCCTGCGTGGAGCCGGTGCTCTCGATCGCCGAGGCGGTGGATTCACCACCGCTCGCGGACAGGGGGATTGTGACCGAAGTGACCAGCCATACCGGAAAGCCCCTGCGCCAGGTGGCCGGTCCCATAAAGATCGGCCCCGACGAATGCACGGCCCGCGAAGCGGGGACGCCGCTGGGACACCATAACGAGTTCATTCTCTCCTCCCTTGGATATTCGAAAGATGAAATCGCCGAATTCAGGAAAAACGGCGTCATCAACTGATGAAAAAACGGTTTTACATAGAGACCTTCGGCTGCCAGATGAACAAGGGCGACTCGGACCTGATGGCCCTCTCGCTCGAGACGGCCGGTTTCGATCGCGCCGACGGCGAGGCCGACGCGGACATTCTCATCTTTAACACCTGTTCCGTACGCAGCCATGCCGAGTCACGGGCCCTGGCGCGCGTCCGCTCGGTCCGTAAAAGCGATAGCGCGCTCGTCGTGATCGCGGGCTGCATGGCCCAGCGCCTCGGCGATTCGCTCGTTGCCGACGGCACCGCCGATCTGGTGGTGGGCCCGTACCAGTCGCCGAAAATAGGCGACATCATAGCCGGGTGCCTCGGTGGCCGCAAAACCCGCGCGTTTCTGTCGCAGAAGCCGGAAGACTTCGCCGGCCGGATACAGCCGGCGGCCGCCCTCAGGCGGGACAAACTCCCTTACCATAAATGGGTCACCATCACCCACGGATGCGAGAATTTCTGCTCCTACTGCATCGTCCCGTATGTTCGGGGAAAGCTCATCTCCTTTCCTTCTGAAGCGATCGTCCGTCACGTCGGGCAGTGCGTCGCGGGCGGCGTCACCGAGATCACCCTGCTGGGACAGAACGTCAACCAGTACGGCATGGACAGCGGCGACATCCCCTTCCACCGCCTGCTCGAGCGCGTAGCGGGAATAAAGGGCATCCTCCGGGTGAACTTCCTCACCTCGCACCCCATGGACTTCAACGACGACATCGTGCGCGTCGTCGCCGATCACGCCAACATCACCCGCTCGATGCATCTTCCGCTTCAGAGCGGCTCGGACCGGATACTTGCGCTGATGAACCGTAAATACACCATGACCCGCTACCATTCTATAATCGAGCACCTGGACAGGACGCTTCCCGACCACGCCGTTTCGACCGATCTCATCGTCGGCTTCCCCGGAGAAACCGAAAAGGATTATGAGCTTACGCTCGATGCCGTGCATCGCGTTCGCTTCGACGAGGCCTTCATGTACGCGTACTCACCGCGTGAAGGGACCCCGTCATTCGTCATGAAAGAGGAGCTTGGCCGTTCGCAAAAAATCGAGCGCCTGCAGCGGCTCATCGAAATACAGCGTGCCATATCGCGCGAAAAACTGCTCGCCAGGATCGACCGCCCTGAGGAGCTCATCGTGGAGGGCCAAAGCAGGAGGTCTCCCGGTGAATACCGGGGAAGGACCTATCTCAACCATCCCGTCGTTCTGCCGGGCGGCCCCGGCGACGTGGGCCGCAAGATACGCATCATCATTAAAGACGTACGGGGCTCGACCCTCTACGGGGAACGAAGTGCGTAAGGCGGCCCTCGCCTGCGCGCTCCTCGTATCGCTGTGCGGGTCCGCGCTCTCGGCCCCGCCCTCCGAGAAGGAGTACCTGGCCAGAATAGGCGCTCTCGCCGAGAAGGGGGAGGCGGACGGCCTCCGCGCGCTCGCCGCGGAATTTTACCGGGCCCATCCGAAGAGCGACGCGGTCGCCGACGTGCGGCTCTTCGCCGCCGACGTCGAGGAGGTTCCGGACGAGGCAATACGGCAGTACCGCGTACTCCTGGACAAGTACCGGTATTTCAAAAAGCGGGACTACGCGGCGCTCCGGATCTGCGAAACGCTGTACCTCTGCGCGCGCTGGGAGGAGCTCGCGGCCGAATCGGCGAAGTCGGAGGCGGCGTTTTTAAAGAGCATGTATCTTTCGCGTTATACACTTTACAGGGCCAAAGCGCTCGTTCACCTGGGACGTTATGACGAGGCGCGCGCCGTCTGCCGGCGGGCGACCGAGACCAACCGCACCTACAGCGAGCTGGCGGACGCGCTCCTGCTCCTTGCCTATGTGGAGAGGAAATCGACGGGCTACTCGCGCGCCTATCTTTATTCACTCAGGGAGCTCATTACGGGATTCCCCGACGCGCCGGCGGCTCCGGCGGCGCTGTATCTTCTGGGACGCTTTTATGAAAACAGGGCCGATTACGGAAGGGCGTACAGCGCCTATGCCGATCTCATGAAACGCTACCCCCGTGCCGTCGAGAGCGGGTTGGCCGTTGGAAGAATGCAGGAGGTTAAGGCGCATACGCCGAGCCCCCTGCCCTATCTTCCGGAAGAAGCCGTCATCAGGGGCGCCGAGGCGCTCGATATACGACCCGAGATGGAAACGGGACAAATCGACGATGACACCGACATCGTGTATGCGATCGCTCTCGGACCGTTTCATTCCGGTGCCGAGGCGGAACGGATACGCAAAATCATTTCCGGCGAATTCACACCGATCCAGGCGGTGTCCGTTGCCGGACGCCACATGATATATGTGGGCCGTGCGCGGGACACCGACTCCGCAATATCGCTCAAGATCCGGCTGGCCGAGGAGTTCGCCATGAACGGCAACATTGTCCGGATCCGGAAAGACGAAAATCGACGGTATATCTACGGAGATTGAGAATGGACGCCAGGCTCACACCTATGCTGAAACAATACCTCGAGATAAAGAAAAAATATCCCGGGGAAATCCTCTTTTTCCGCATGGGCGACTTTTATGAGATGTTCTTCGAGGACGCGCACACCGCATCGAAGGTCCTCAACATCGCACTCACCGCGCGCCAGAACGACGTGCCCATGTGCGGCGTCCCGCACCACGCCGCCGAGGCCTACATCGCCCGCCTCATCAAGGCCGGCCACCGGGTCGCCATCTGCGAGCAGATGGAAACCGTACCTTCGTCCGGAACCGTGGTGCGCCGGGAGGTGACACGTGTCATCACGCCTGGAACGCTCGTGGAACAGAACCTGCTGCAGTCCGACGCCAACAACTTCCTGGCCTCGATCGTGGAGGGGGCCGAAAGGATCGCCTTCGCCTTTGTGGACATCTCGACCGGCGACTTTTTTCTCTCATCGATGGCGCGTTCAATCGACATGTTCCGCGGCGAGCTCGCCCGTTTCTCTCCGCGCGAGGCGATCTATCACGGCATTGATGACACCGACGACCGGGTGCTCAGGTACCTCAAGAACCAGGGGATACCGGTCAACAGAATCAACGACTGGCTTTACGACGTGGACTATCTCGCCTCCGCCATCGCCGAGGCGTTCCAGCTTGCGGGAATCAAGGGGCTCGGGATCGACGATGAGATCGAAATACTGGCCGCGGGCTCTATCCTCGAGTATCTCAAGGACACTCACAAAAAGGCCTTCGGCCATCTGAAGCCTCCCAGGCGGATCGCCTCGTCCGACTACATGGCGCTCGACGAGGCGACCATCGCGAACCTCGAGCTGATACGCAACCAGCAGGACGGCACGCGCGAGCGCACACTCTACGCCGTGCTCAACCGCACGAAGACGGCCATGGGAAGGCGTCTCCTCGAACGCAACATCCTTCAGCCGCTCCTCCTTCCCGATGAAATCGAAAAGCGCCTGGACACGGTGCGTCTTTTTTACGAATCGGCCGG
>JALOTJ010000144.1 GCA_025457965.1 Spirochaetota bacterium
TCGGTGCGCACGGTGCTTCCGCCGCTCATGACCGCCTCGTGCCTGGGGCAGAAGCATTTCGGCGTCATCTACGGGTTCCTCAACGTCTTCACGACGCTGGGTTCGGCGATCGGCGTTCCGCTGTCGGGATACATCCACGACTGGACGCAGAGCTATCATAAGGCATTCGCGCTGTACATCGCGCTTGGCGTGCTCGCCGCGGTCTTCGGTGTGCTGGCCCTGAAGAGGGCGCGGTTCGCCCGGGCGCGCGCGTGATAATGAAATTTATTGAACAGGGTATGCCATGTTCGCAAATACCGGAAGAATAGCGAAGGTTGATTTGACGGGCGGAAAGGTGGATGACATTCACCTTTCCGAAGAGGTGTACCGGGCGTTCATGGGAGGCAGCGGCCTCGCCGCGAAGCTCTTTTTGGACATGGCCGATATGTCGGCCGGAGCGCTCTCCCCGGAGGCCCCGCTCATCTTCATGAACGGGCCGCTTGCCGGCGTCAGGCTTTCGGGGGCCAGCAGGATGAGCGCCGCCGCCCGCTCGCCGCTCACCGGCGCCTTCGCGGACTCATCGTGCGGGGGCTACTTCGCGCCGGCCCTGCGCCATGCGGGCTACGACGGCATGATGATTACGGGAAAGGCCGAACGCCCATCAATGCTCCTCATCTCGCGCGGCGCGGTCTCGATCGTCGATGCAGGCACGCTGTGGGGCAAGGGGATTACCGAGACGACCGCCATGGTCCGCGAAGCCTACGGCGCCCGCGCACGCTCGCTCGTTATCGGTCCCGCGGGCGAGAACCTGGTCCCCTTTGCCTGCGTCATGCACGAGGCGCACCACGCGTTCGGGCGCTGCGGCCTTGGCGCGGTGATGGGATCGAAACATTTGAAGGCGATCGTGATGGAGCCGCACACCGGCGCCGTATCGCTCGCCGATCCCTCCCGAATGAAGGAGCTCGTAAAGGAGCTCACCCCGCGGATTAAGGAGTATCTGATGTCGCAGGTGCTGCACGATTTCGGCTCGCCCGGAAACCTCGAGGGCCACATGTACACCGGCGACGTTCCGATAAAAAACTGGACCTCTAATTTTTCCGAGGAGATGGCCGAGGCGCTCACGGGGAGTACGCTCTCGGAAACGTATTTAACGGGAACGGGCACCTGCGCGTATTGCGCCGTGGCCTGCAAGCGTATCGTCAAAATCGACGACGGGCCTTTTGCCATACCCGAGGGGCCGGGACCGGAATACGAAACGGTCGTCTCGTTCGGGAGCCTCGTGGGCTCGGCCGATCTGGCCGCCGCCTGCAAGGCGGGCAGGGTGTGCAACGACCTCGGGATGGACACCATCTCCGCGGGTGCGACTATCGCCTGGGCCATGGAGGCCTTCGAAAAGGGCGACCTGTCCGCGAAGGACACCGATGGCGCCGCGCTCGAGTGGGGCGACATGCACACGGTGATCGACACCGTGCTTCCGGCGATGGCCGCGCGGAGCGGGAAACTCGGCGAACTGCTTTCACTCGGAAGCCGCGCGGCGGCCGTAAAGACCGGACGCGGTTCGATCGCGTATACCGTACAGAGCAAGGGGCTCGAGGCGCCGATGCACGACCCGCGCGGCGGCGGGCACGGCCACGCGCTCGCTTACGCGGTGAGCCCGCGCGGGGCCTGTCACGTGGCCACGGCAATGCACTTCATGGAGACCGGGGCCTGCAACTATCCTGAAATAGGTTTCGAATTCAACCTGGAGGCGCTCACGGACGAGGGGAAACCCGAGACCATGGTGCTCTCGGCGGCCCTCGGCGCGATCGAAAACAGCGCATGCCTCTGCCAGTACTCCGATCGCTCGCTCAGCTTCATCGAGATCGTCGAGCTGTTGAACGCCGCGACCGGTTTCGGCTACACCGCCGAAACGCTCATGGAGGCCGGGTACCGGATTTTCCACCTCAAGCGTCTCATCAATTATCTCCTGGGCCTTCGCGCCTCCGACGATTCACTCACCGAACGGATGCGCGAGCCCGCGCGCGACGGCGAGCCCGCGGGCATTCCGATCGAGTTCGATTCCATGCTGGAGCGTTTCTACGCGCTGATGGACATGGACCCCGAACAAGGTATCGCCCGCGCCGATAAGCTCGAGAGCCTCGGACTCGGCGACGAGGCACGCCTGGCATGGGGCAAGTGACGATAACGGTACACCTCAGCGGCGTCGGGCCGCTCAGAGACGTCGTCGGCAAGCGCCCGATCGAGTTGCCGGCGGGCGCGACCGTCGCGGTGCTCGCGTCCCTTCTCGGCATCCGCAAAGACTACAAGGAGGTGTATCTCGTCAACGGCCGGCGGCGCGCACGATCCGCGCGGCTCGAGCAGGGCGATGTCGTGAAGGTCGTCTCGCTCCTGGCGGGAGGATAGACGGGCGTATACATCACCCCCGATCCGTGTCGATAAGTCTTGACATTCCCCCGATTTGATGAGAGCCTGCTGAGAATTATCACATGGAGGTCGCACGCATGAATATACCTATCGACTATGGAAAGCGACTCGTAAAGGTCCGCGAACAGATGAGCGCGCTCGGCATCGATGTCTTTGTCGGCACGCGGACGGTGAGCCTTTCGTACGTGGCCGGCGCCTTCGTGCCGTGGCGCAGCGCCGTCATCGTTACCCGCGATTTCGCCGGGCTCGTCACGATGCTCCTCGACCTGGAGCGGCTCAAGGACGAATCGTGGCTTTCGAACATTTCCCCGTACGCGCCGATTCCGGGCATGGACCTGTGGGACCTCGTGGTGCATCATGTGAAACAGAACGGCATGGAGAAGGCGAAAATAGGCGTGGAGCTCGGCCACTCGCCCCGCGGCAACACCGGCTACCTCTTCGCCACCGAATACGAACTGCTGAAAAAATCACTTCCGGGCGCCACCTTCGTAAACGCCGTTTCGGTCATGGACAGGGCCACGTATATAAAGGAAGGGGCGGAAATACTGCTCCTCAGGCAGGCCGCCGGAATGGCCGACGCGGCGATCCAGTGCGTGAAGGAGTCGCTCTACGTCGGAATCACCGAAACCGAGATCGCCGGCATCGGCGAGATGGAGCTGCGCCGGCTGGGGAGCGAGTACCACTGGGCGGTGACGGGTTCGTCCGAGGTGGCCTCGGGCTACCGGGCCTGTTACAACATGAACGGCACGACCCAGCCCACGCCGAAGATCGTGCAGAAGGGCGAGAACATCATCGCCGACTTTCATCCCCTCTGCCGCCTCTACTACTCGGACCTCGCGCACAACTTCATCCTCGGCAAGCCGTCGCCCGAGCAGGAGAGGCTCGCGGACGCGTATGTGCAGACCGCACAGACCATCGTGAGCAATTTCAAGGCGGGAAATAAGGTCGGCGACGTGCATGCGGCGGTCATGGACAAGCTCGGCGCGCTCGGGTACGCGCAATACACCATTCCGTCGTTCGGCCACGGCCTCGGCGTAATGGGACACGAGTGGTACCCGGCGATCATCGCCAGCGACGAGTTCCGCGATGTGGTCCTCGAAGAAAACGTCGTCGAGGTGGCCTTCCTTGCAATGAGCGTTCCGGGCGTGTGCGGGATGCGGCTGGAATGCCCGGTGCTCGTCAAGAAGGACGGAGGGGAGATGCTGTGCAGAACACCGCTCGAGCTTACGGTGATAGACATATAGGCGTTTTCTCCGGGGGGGAAACTCCCGGATATGCTCCGGAACGGTCGTAATTAAAAATATTCTGTGCGAGGTGAGCCATGTCAGAAAAACTTTCGCGTCGCGAACTCATTAAAAAGTCCGTGCGCATCGGCGCCGCCGTCGGCGGCGCGGCGCTTCTCGGCGGCGGAGCGTACTCGCTCCTCAGCGAAAATTCCATCGAAGAGCTGTACGGCACCTACCCGGAGGGTGCGTCGAAATATCCGCTTGCGGTAACGAACCCGTCGGCGCCGAAACCGAACGTCATCCTGATCTACTGCGACGATCTGGGATACGGCGACCTCGGCTGCAACGGCGCCACCGCCATCCGCACGCCGAACATCGACGCGCTGGCGCGCCGGGGATTTCGCGCCACCGACTATTATGCCTGCAACGCCATCTGCGCGCCGTCGCGGGCGGGGCTGCTCACCGGGCGCTATCCATTCCGCACCGGGATTATCGGCAACACCTACCCGAAGGGCGAGGCACGCGGCCGGGTGATGGCGCGTAAATTCGGCCATCTCCTTAAAGGCCTGGGTGTGCTTGATATGCGCGAAGACTATGTGGCGCGCGGCATATCGGACAGCGAGATCACCCTGGCCGAAGGACTCAAGAGCGCGGGGTATCGCACGAAGATGATCGGGAAATGGCACCTCGGCGATTACAGCAAACAGCCGGAATTCCATCCCCGCAAGCACGGATTCGACGAGTATTTCGGCGTCCCCCACTCGAACGACATGATCCCCTGTCCGCTCTTCCGAAACGAACAGATGCTCGAGGCCGACATCTCGTTGAGCGAGGCAACTCAGAAGAACCTGACCGGCCTCTACACCAGGGAGGCGCTCAATTTCATCGGCTCCTCCTACCGCGAGATCAAGCAGGGCCTGATCGACGTCGAGCAGATGTTCACGCTGCTCAAGGTCAATGCCGAGATCGAGGACAAGCCCGGCGCGAAGCCGCTGAAGGTGGGCGATGCGGAAGTCGTCTTCGAGAACGTGAACTTCGCCTATGATGCGGAGCGGCCCATCCTCCGCAACCTGTCGCTTCGCGTCCCGCCCGGCAGGACGGTGGCGATCGTCGGGCCCTCGGGTGCCGGCAAGTCCACGATCTCGCGCCTTCTCTACCGCTTCTATGACGTGAGCTCAGGCCGCATCCTCATCGACGGCCAGGACA
>JALOTJ010000068.1 GCA_025457965.1 Spirochaetota bacterium
TCGGGAGCGAACTTCTCGGCCTTCACTTCGATCGCGCGTCCGATCGTGGTTTTCGCGCGGGTCATCTCGCGGATCGGGACCTCGAGTCGGCAGGATAGTGCGAAGGCCAGCGGAAGTAGGACCAACGCGAGATACGCGGTGCGCCTGATATGGTTATTTTTCATTTGGTTTCCCTGCCCCTGTGATGCATTCGTTGATAGACCGACAGTGCGGTAAAAAATGAAATCTTTCAAGAAAAAATTATCCAGAAGCGAAACGCGGCAGCGCGGGCGGCGGTAAAAATTAACTTGACAAATCGGCCAAAGTTTTAATTATTGGAGGACTGTCGTATGGCGCTCATTGAGGCGGGTGCGTGCCATGGAAGCGATGAGTAAACGAAAAAAACGGAACACATTCACCATAAAGGTGCGTAGCTCGAACCCATAGCGAAAGCTATGGGTTTTTAATTTTAACGTGACGAGACGGATAGAGATGCTGACCTCGGAAGTGCTGGTGCTTAACGCGGGATTCATCCCGATACGGATTACGTCGGTGAAGGAGGCGATATGTCTGCTCACCTCCGAAAAAGCGGTATCAGTGATCGAGGAGGACCGGTTCGTGCGCTCGCCGTCGCTCTCGATCCGCATACCCTCGGTTATATCCGTGGTCGGTTACAGCAGCTTCCCGAGGAAAAAGGTGGCCTTCTCCAAGCTTAACGTCATTTACCGCGACGACATGGCATGTCAGTACTGCGGACGCCGCTACTCCATGCGCGAGCTTACCGTCGATCACGTCATACCCCGCAGCAGATGGGAGTCGATTACGGGGAAGGGACTCACCGACGGCTTCGCGAGCTGGAAAAACCTGGTGTGCGCGTGCAGGTGGTGTAACAGCAGAAAGGGAAATCGGCTTATGAAGGAGATCGGCTGGGCGCTGCTGCGCGAGCCGTTCGAGCCCGAGTACATGCCGCACCTGGTGATCTCGCACGATAAGGCCGAGAAAAAGGGCTGGCTTCCTTTCTGTTCGGTCAACGTCAAGATCATCGACCTTATTCTCGACGGCGCCTGCCCGCCCTTATCGCATGCGGGAGCGCGTGTAGTTTAGAAGTCCTCCATCCATCAGTATTTCGCGCTGGCGACGCGTGGCCTGAAGTTCGAATTCGAACTCCTTTCCGCCTATCCGTATGCCGATCCTGCCTTCTCCCATAATGCGTGAGTGAAGCCCCGTTGCCGAGAACTTCTGCCCCTGCGCAATGAGCTCGTAATCCGATTCATCCGCGAGCACGAGCGGCAGTATGCCGAAATTAACCAGGTTCGCAGCGTGAATCCGCTCGAACGATTTCGCCATGACGATGCGGACACCCAGATACATGGGACAAATCGCTGCATGTTCGCGGCTCGATCCCTGCCCGTAGCTGTGCCCTCCGAGAATTGCGCCATACAGGCCCTGCGCTTTTCCTTCAAGCGCGCGTGTGGAGAAATTCGGGTCGACATTTTCGAAAACGTATTCGGCGTATTTCGGGATGTTGGAGCGATAGATGAGGCGCGCACCGGCGGGCATGATATGGTCGGTGGTGATCTTGTCGCCCACCTTGAGCTGAATCAGGCCGTTGATCGCATCCGTGAGCGGGACGGTATAGGGTGGTTCACCGATATTCGGTCCCCGGAAGACGGGAGCGGTAGTATCGGACGGCGGAATGATCATACTGTCGTCGATGATGAATGATTCAGGGGCGTCCACGGCCGGGTACATCTCCGCGGAAACGTCCATGGGATCAACGAGCTCGCCGGCAAGCGCCGAAAGGGCGGCTGTCTCGGGGCTCACCAGGTACACCTGCGCGGAATTGGTGCCGGAGCGCCCCTCGAAATTGCGGTTGTTGGTGCGAAGCGACACACCCCCGGTTTGCGGGGCCTGTCCGGCGCCGATGCAGAATCCGCAGGCCGATTCCATTATGCGCGCACCCGCGGCGATCATGTCGGCGAGCGCGCCGTCGCGCGCGATCATCTCGAAGACCTGGCGCGAGCCCGGCGCGATCGCCAGGCTGACATCGGGATGCACCTTGCGTCCCTTCACTATCGCCGCGACGGTGGCGAGGTCCCTGTAGGATGAATTGGTGCAGCTGCCGATGGCGACCTGGTTTATTTTCATTCCCTTCAGGGCGGAGACTTTCTCGATGTTGTCGGGCGAATGCGGGCGGGCGATCATCGGCTCGAGCCTGTCAAGATCGATCTCGACGGTGCGATCGTATACGGCGTCGGGATCGGGGAGGATTTCCCGCCAGGAGCTCTCCCTGGCCTGTGCGCGCAGGAAGGCGCGGGTTAAGTTGTCGCTCGGGAAGACCGAGGTCGTCACGCCGAGCTCCGCTCCCATGTTGGTGATCGTGGCGCGTTCGGGGACCGAAAGCATCGCGACGCCGGGGCCCGTATATTCGATCATCGTGCCGACGTTGCCCCTGGTCGTAAGTATCGAGAGCACCTGCAGGATGATGTCCTTGGCGCTCACCCAGGGACGGAGCCTGCCGGTGAGGCGCACGTTGAGCACGCGGGGACATGCCAGGAAAAACGGCCCGCCGCCCATCGCGACCGCCACGTCGAGGCCTCCCGCGCCGATGGCGATCATGCCGATCCCGCCGCCGGTGGGCGTATGCGAATCGGAACCGAGAAGCGTGGCTCCGGGCCTCCCGAAGCGCTCGAGATGCACCTGGTGGCAGATCCCGTTGCCGGCGCGTGAGTAGTGGATGCCATAGTTCGCGTTCATGGTCTGCAGGTAGCGGTGGTCGTCCGAATTTTCGAAACCGGTCTGAAGCGTGTTGTGGTCGACGTAGGAGACCGAGATCTCGGTACGTACGCGCGGTATGCCCATCGCCTCGAACTGGAGATAGGCCATGGTCCCCGTGGCGTCCTGGGTGAGGGTCTGGTCGATGCGTATGCCGATCTCGCTACCCGGGACGATCTCTCCCTCGACGAGGTGGTCTTTCAATATCTTGTAAACGACGTTGTCGCCCATGTGCCCGCTCCTGTCATGCTGATGTTCCGTCAGTCGGCCATATACAGGTGCGCCGGAATTTTTCGCGCCACCGTGGCCGTTCCTCAGACCATAGTTCTGAGCAGTCCGGAGAACCTGTCAAGATTTTCTCGCGCGGCCGCGTACGGGCCCGCCGCGGAGACCTTCACGCCGTCAGCGGCGAGGGCCGAGTCGCGGATGGCCGTGGCGGCCGCGGCGGCATCAAGCGTGTCGCGCGTTCCGAGGTTTTGGATGCCGAGGTCGGCGGGAGCGATATCGCACAGGCGGGAGTGGTATTGTGAGGGATTGATGGCGACAAGCCTGCAGGAGGCCGCGCGGGCCTCGTACAGGGCGATGCCGAAGTGCGAGATCAGTACCCTGGACGAGAGCAGGAGGCGGGCGTAGTCATCCCGCCCGACCGCCTTTGTCGTTGATCCGTCGCGCATGAACGAACCAGTTCCCCGGAAGACGGCGAAGCGGGAGTCCGGGGGGATGAGCGAAACGAGGAAATCCACATACTCGTCGGCCGGGGAAGACCCGGCATAGACGGTGAAATCGAGGTTCTTTTCGATGACGGCGTCGCCGAGCTTTTCGAGCGCGGAGCAGAAGTCGTACCCGTAGAGAAACAGCCCGCGCCCGGATTGTTCGGTAGGCGCGGCCGTGTACGGATTGGGAAGCAGGTCGATGGCGTAGTCGGCGGTTTCACGCCCAGGTCCCAGGTCGTCGACACAGAGCACGGGCGCCGATTTCTGTAAGCGGCTGATCTCCTCGACGCTCGAGTCGCGCCTGTCGCGGACGAAGAGCGAAACCCGGCCGTCGGGCTCTGGTCGAACGTGACGGCGAAGCTGTTCGGGAAGAAAATCGGGGCAGGCGTCGGCCACCAGCATTGCACGCATGCCGGTACCGGTGACAAGGTGGTTCAGGAGCGATGCCATCCGCTGGATGTGGCCACGGCCGAGAGAGCCGTCCCATCCGGTGAGAATGGCGATCAGCGGTTCAGGCATTCCCGCTCTCCGCGTGCCGCATGGAGCGCTGGCTTACCCCGGCGTTAAGCGAAATTATTTCGGGGTGCTTTTTAACGTAGTGTATGATGTCCGCCAGCGGAATAACCTCCCCGTGGTAGAGGTTCTCAAAGAGCGTCGCGGCGAGGCGAAAGTCCTCCTCGGTGTCTACCGTGAGGCGAAGGTCGGGATAGGGGTTCCTGAGGTTCGCAGTGGGCCGCTCGATGCGAAAGAGCTCCGGGTGCTCTTTTATGTACGGCGTCACGTGTTCGCGGTGATAGGCCTTGCTGTTCTGCCTGTAGGCCTCCTCGAGGGCCTCGCGCTTGATAATCTCGACGGCGGTACCCAGCGGCAGGTTCGAGAGCGAACAGAGGTCCGCGGTCGATTCGAGCGCTATTTCGACGGCCATCGACGCATATTCGGGGTCGGTGAACGGATTGTCGCCGGTTACGCGCACAATGTAGTCGCCGCCGAATTCGAGGGCCGAGAGATAATAGCGCTCCAGCACGTTGTCGATCGATCCCACGAAGACGCCCGCGCTCATCGAACGGGCAAGCTCGATGATGGGCGCGTTCTCCTCGCCGATACTTGTTGCAACGACGACGGCCTCGACGCCTTCGATGCGCTGGGCCCGGTCAATGACGTGAGCGAGCAGCGGACTGCCTGCCAGTTCGAGCATCGCCTTTCCGGGGAGGCGCTTTGACTGCATGCGCGCCTGAATTACCGCGGTGACGCGCGGCTTGAGCTTTTTGCCGTTTACGATTCCATTTACAACCATTTTCTTTCCTGTGGGCTTTATTTAGAGGTTGAACGTGTACCACTCGTCGCAGGAGCGGCAATCGGGCCGGGAGGCCAGTCCGCCCTTGTAGTCCCGCACGAACGATTCCCGCGACTTTTCCCAGAGGGCCTGGAGCGTTTCGTTTGCGAGCGTGCCGAGGGCGGAAGCGCCGTCGACGTCCTGCCTGCAGAAGGCGATCCTTCCGTCGGAGAGTACATAACAGTCGCGCTGAAGGTGCCAGCAGGGGATTCTGTCGAGCGGAGAGAGGTCGCTGTAGCGACGGTCTTCGATCATGCCGAGATAGGTGTTTTGCTTCTGTAGGATGATCGGAACGCCGCTCTTTTCCCAGGCGTCGTAATAGCGGTCCAGGAAGGGCTCGGTTTCATTGATCTTGAGTATCTGTACATAGAGGTTTTCTTTGCCGGGTAACGCCTCCCTGAGCGCGAGCAGGTTGCGGTGCACCCGCTCGAAGTGGTCCGTTCCGTGAAGCGCCGCGTAGGTCGAAGGGTCGATCGCGTTCAGGTTGACGATAACACGGAGGCGCTCGTCGTCGGCCGATCTGACGAAGGAGGCGAAGTTTTCCCCGGCAAGAAGCCCGTTTGTCTCGATGACGAGGTTTTTCAGGAGCGGCTCACGGAGCACGCGAGAAGTAAGCTCGTAGAACGATCCGTGCATGAGTGGCTCGCCGGACCCACCGTAGCAGAGTGAGTAGGGGAGGGCGAAGAATGCCAGCCCTTCGATGAGGCGTTCGAACAGGCATGCCTCCATATCCCCGTGCTCGGAGGACAGTTTCTTGCGAAAGCAGAATACGCAGTCGAGATCGCACCGTCCGGTAAGCTCAATTTCGAGGTAGGACGGGCCGACATGAAGCGCCTGCGGATTCTCGTTGATGATCTGCCCTATTTCCGCGTAGGAGGGCTTTTTACCGGTGATGGAGATGATGTTTTCCATGATGCGCCGTTCGCGCCGGTCGCCCGAGCGGAAAGAGAGGCGTTTTTCCCTGATGTCGGGATCGCGATAATAGAGTTCCACGTCGAACTGGTTTATGTTCGAGCGGACGACCTCGGAGAGTGGGAGCATGGTGCCGTCGGATTCCGGCAACGATTTCACGAGCTCGCGCGCGATGAGCTCGCAGGAATAGCCGCGCGGGAGGTTTTCGGAATAGGTGAACTCGGCCAGATAGCGCAGGTGGACGTCGAGCATATCCTTAATGATTTCGGGGTCGAGAAACGGTGAGTCAGCGTACATAAGTGCTATGTGGTCGGCTTCGGTTTCGGAGAAGAGGCGTTTCCAGAAGGCGACGTCGTCGCGGTCGCTCCTGACGTTGAAACAGGGCGTTCCGACAAGGGAGCCGGAATACGACGCGGGCGCGGTTACATGGACTCCGGAGAAAACGCCGAGCGCCAGAAGCGCTTTCCTCAGCGTATCGGGTACGAATTCCCCGGCCACGCTAAGGTCGGCGTCGGCGAGGCCGTCTTCTATGTACAGCAGGGCATCGACTTTCAACGCGGCCTCCTACGCCTTTACGTAGTCTTCCATGTAGATTCGAACCTCGGATTCCCTGCGGCGCTGGACCACCCATTTGGCGAACTGCTCGGCGAGTTTCTGCTGGAAAAGCATGCTGACGATCCGGTCTTCTACCGAGTCGAAGGTTACGGGCCTCTTACCCAGGAATTTGACCAGGTGGTATCCGTAACCGGATTTGATGGCGGCGGAAAGCTGGCCGTCCCTCATCTGGAATACCTGGTTGGCAAAATAAGGGTCGAGTTCCGCAAGCGACATCCACCCGATCGCGCCGCCTTTTTTGGAGGTGCCCGGGTCCTCGGAGTGCGCGGCCGCAAGCTGCTCGAAGGGTTCACCACGGGTGATGCGCTGGCGAAGCGCGTTGATTTCGGCGATCACGCGCTTTTCCTCGCCGAGCGAAGCGTTTTTGGGGCGAATCAGTATGTGCCTGACATTGACCTCGAAGCCGAGTTTGGCCTTGTTCGCGTTATACCAGTCCATGGCTTCCCGGCGGGTGGGAGGCGACACGCCGATGGCCAGCGACATCACCTGCTCGGTGATAAGGGACTTGCGGATATCCTCCCTGTATTCGTCGAAGGGGATGTTTTCCGCCTTTTCAACGCGCTTTTTGAAGTCATCCATTGAGGCGATGTTCATTCGGCCCATGAGTTTCTTAATGTGGTTGGTCACCTTTTCGTCGCTGACGACGATGGACTGCTGTTCGGCCTCCTGGATAACGATGGAGTCCTCGATGAACCGGTCGAGCAGCCTGCTCCTTTCGTAAGCAAGCCGGTTCCGCGGCACATTCCTCCTCTGTTGCAGGCGAGTCAATCTTCCAGCCACCTCGCTTTCGACGATGGGCCTGTCGTTGACGACGGCGATGACCCTGTCGAAGGGTTCCCACGAATAGGCCGCGGAGGAAGAGGCGAGTACGATGAGCGTGAAAAGAGCGATATGTTTCGTAGTTTTCATTGCCTTCAGCCGGGAATAACCAGTTTTTTTATTTCTGAACCATTGTCGCCGAAAAACACGGACTTGAGCCGCTGAATGGTATCGGTAAGGTCCGAGGCGTACAGCTCAATATCACCGCGACCTCCCCGATTTTCAAGGCTTTTTTCCTTCAGGATGGCACTTACCTCGCGGGCAATTTCGACACCCGTGTCGATGAGGTCCATGCCGGGAAAGACCTCGGTAATGGCCTTTTTCAGCAGGGGGAAATGCGTACATCCCAGTATGAGGTTGCGGACGCCGCCGTCGTACATCTCCTGCAGGTAGCGCCGGGCGGCGAGTCGTGTGATCTCGTCGTCTATCCATCCCTCTTCGGTGAGCGATACGAAAAGGGTCGCGTGCTGCTGGACGACCCTCATGCCGGGGGATAGCTTTTGTATCTCGCGCACGTAAGAGCCGCTGTTTACCGTGGCGCGCGTTCCAATGACACCGACGGTGCTCCCGGACGCACGCGCGCACGCGGCGCGCGCACCGGCCTCGATAACACCGATGACGGGCAGGGGATACTCCTTTTTCAAAATTTCCAGCGCCGCGGCAGAGGAGGTGTTGCAGGCGACGACGATCATCTTGACGCCTCGCGAGACCAGGTAATCGGTTATCTCGCGGGAGTAGCGGATTACGGTGTCGATCGAACGGGTGCCGTACGGGAAGCGCAGGGTGTCGCCGAAATAGATTATGTTCTCCAACGGCAGGAGGTCCCGTATCGCCTTGCAGACGGTAAGCCCCCCGACGCCGGAGTCGAATATGCCTACGGGACGCTCATCCATCAACGGCCTTCCGTTCTACATTCATTTTCTTTTTATAGAGCATGTATTCGATGCCGTCCACGAGCGCCTGCCACGACGCCTCGATGATGTTTTCTGAAACGCCGACCGTGCCCCAGTGGGAAGTGCGGCGCTTCTGATCTATGAGCACCCGCACCTGGGCGCCGGTGCCGGCCTTTTCGTCGAGGACGCGAACCTTGTAGTCGGTAAGCTGGATCTCCGCGATCTCCGGGTAGAACTTCTCGAGTGCCTTGCGAAGGGCGTTGTCGAGCGCCTCGACCGGGCCGTCGCCGTTGGCCGCCGTGTGTTCGACGGTGCCTCCCACTTCGACCTTGATGGTCGCTTCGCAACTCAGCACGTTCTTCTCGTTCTTTTCGGTGATTACCCTGAAACCCTTGAGGCTGAAGAACGGGATGTACTCGCCGGTGGCCCTGCGGATGATGAGCTCGAACGAGCCCTCGGCGGCCTCGAACTGAAAGCCCTGGTCCTCGAGGGTCTTGATCTGCCTGAGGATTTTCGCCGGAAGCGTAAGGCCCTCTTTGAGCTCTATGCCCAGTTCCCTGGCCTTGAATTCGATGTTGCTCTTGCCCGCGAGTTCGGACACCAGCACTTTCCGGCGGTTTCCGACCAGCGTCGGGTCGAGGTGCTCGTAGGTGGAGGTGTCCTTTTTCAGGGCGGAAACGTGTATGCCGCCTTTGTGGGCAAAGGCGTTGTCGCCGACATAGGGGGAGCGCTCGTTATGCGCGAGGTTGGCGATTTCGCTGACGTAGCGGCTCACCTCGGTCAGGTGTCCGAGTGCGGACGCGGCGGTGCAGGTGCGGCCCATTTTGAGCACCAGGTTGGGAATGAAGGATGTCAGGTCGCAGTTACCGCAGCGCTCACCGTAGCCGTTTATGGTGCCCTGCACCGAGCGGGCGCCGGCCATCACGGCGGCGATGGAGTTGGCAACGGCGACTCCGGCGTCGTTATGAAAATGAACGCCGACGGGCGACTTTGTCGATTGAACGACGGATCGTGTAACCGCCTCGATCTCGTGGGGAAGCGTGCCGCCGTTGGTATCGCAGAGAACGAGCATGTCGGCGCCCGCCTTTTCGGCTTTCGCGATGGCAGCGAGGGCGAAGTCTGGATTGGCCCGGTGGCCGTCGAAAAAATGCTCGGCGTCGAGAAAGACCTCGAATCCGAGGTCTTTCAGATATGCCACCGTGTCGTGAATGAGCTCGAAGTTTTCTTCCAGGGTGATTCCGAGCGCGCCGGTAACGTGGAAGTCCCAGGTCTTCGCAACGACCGTGATGGTGTCGGCTCCCGATCCGGCCAGCGCCTGCAGAAAGCGGTCGTCCTTTGCCTTGGTGCGCGGGCGGATGGTCGAGCCGAACGCGGCGATCTTCGCATGGCCGATGTCGGTCTTCCGAATTTCAGAAAAAAAGACGTCGTCCTTGGGATTGGAACCGGGCCATCCGCCCTCGATATAATCGATTCCGAGGCGGTCAATCTCCCGGGCTATACGGATCTTGTCGTGCAGTGAAAACGAGATCCCGAAGGTCTGCGCACCGTCCCTGAGGGTGGTGTCGTAGATTATAATTTCGTTTTTATCGGCTTTTGATTTCATCGCTCAATCAGTATGGGGCTCTTATCGTCCGTGAGACCGTTCACGCGCGGGGATTGCAGGCCGTACGCCGGACCGGGTTCGAAGATTCGATCCCTTTCCATCGATCCATTCGTATCCGGGAACCTTAGGCTTCAGGGTACGACGAGTATACCGCCCTTTCAACCAATGTCACGGAAAAAGGCATGGTTGGAGAGTAAATGGGATATTTCAAGCAGTTTTTCGGCCGAGATAGCGCAGGAATCCGTTCTCGAAAACACCCAGGTCGCCCGTCCGCAGCCATCGTTCCTCGTCAAAGGCGTCGGAGGCGTCGCCGTGCACCTTGTAGTAACCGGCCATCATGTTGGGCCCGCGTGCCAGGATCTCGCCCTGGTCGGAAATCCGGACCTCGCACTGATCGAGCGGTTTGCCCGCGGTGCCGAACATGAAATTCCCCGGTGAGCTGATCGCGACGAGGGAAGCCGATTCGGTAAGTCCGTAGCCCTGGTATATCTGGATGCCGGCCGCGTAAAAGAGCTCCTCGATCTTCCGGGGCAGGGCCACGCCGCCGGATATCAGGAACCGTACGCGCCTTCCGGTAAAAAGCCTTATTTTCTCGCGAAGAATGAGGGCGGTCAGCCTGTGGCGGAGGCGCAGTCCGCGCGTATACGGCCGCATTTGGAGCATGTATCGGGCCAGGACTTCTCCGGTGTCGATCGCCCAGCGGTACATCGTTTGCCGCAGGGGCGAATCCGCTGCCATGCTCTCCTGTATGGAGGCATAAAGCTTCTGGTAAAACGATGGGGGCGCGGTCATGCAGGTCGGCTGGACATCGAGCATGTACTCCCACGCCCTGCGGTGGTCGTCGCAGTAGCAATTGACGGCGCCGCGGCTCAGGATGAAATATGACCAGGTGCGCTCGAACGCGCGGCTGAGGGGGAGATAGCATAGAGAGGTGTCGGTCTCCATCAGGGGAAAGAGCTTCGCAAGTGACTTGACCTGATGGAAGAAGGTGGCGTGAGTGAGGATTACGCCCTTGGGCTCGCCCGTGGTGCCGGGCGTATAAATGATGCTGGCGTAATCGTCGCCCGAGGCATGCGAAAGACGGGTACGTACGTCTTTTTCCTTTTTGGATTTCCGGCCCATTTCAAGGAAATCAGCGAGCGACTGGTTTTGAGGCACGGTGATGCGCTCGGAGAGCCCGCTGAAAATGATTACCCGCTGCAGGTAATCCGACGAGAGATAAAAGCTCATCGCCCTGTCGTAGCGTTCCTCGTCTCCGACGAAGAGGAGCTTGATGCCGGCGCGATTGACGATATATTCGAGCTGTTCCGTGGAATAGCCGCTGAACACGGGGACGGAAACGGCGCCGACGGCGGCGATCGCGAAATCGGCGAGGTGCCATTCAGGGCAGTTCGGGGCATAAATGCCGATCCGGTCGCCTTCATTTATCCCGGACTCTATGAGGCCCTTGGCGATACTCATGATCTGTTCGCCAAGACCGTACCAGGTAATGTCCTTCCAGCCCGCGGGCGTATGGTAGCGCATCGCCGTTCTGCCGCCAAACTTGTCGATTCGATCGAAGATCATCAGCGCAAGATGTTCCTTGTCCATTTACCGCCTCGATACCTGTTGGAGAGATCCTTTCCCGATGTCCACGTTCTAGGACGGCGTATCATATTTTTCAAGAACAATTATCATGTGCATTTACATCAAATGGGTGGCGCCGCAAGCCCGCCTTTCGGCAACGGGTGGAGGGATGGATTTGGCTTTCATCACTGATGTGGAAAAGTCGCCCGGCCCGCGCAGCGAGACATCGGAAGCCTTCCCTGCGGCGTCAAGGCGGGTTGTGGCGTTATATGCGCTCGCCCGGCACAAATCTGCTTGATTTATTTTATTTTTGCGGGTTTCATTGTGGAAGAAGGCGTTCTGGCGGGTGTAGTCCTTGATATCGGAAAACAAACATAAGGCAGTTCGACTTACCTCATCGCCGGCACGTCTGTTCTCCGCGTTTTTCGGGGAAACGGGTACGATGCCGATGACCGGCGCGATCGCGATTTTCCTGGCGATCAATGTCGTCGTGCTTCCACTGCTATGGCTTGCGTCCTCGCTCGTGCTTTACCGGCGGTTACCTTCTCTTGATGAAGTGGTGCTGTTACTGGTCATCCTTTTCATTGTATCACCCGTGGCGATCTGGGTATACCGGAAAAAGGCCGGCGAAATGCGGGCCTCGATCGAGGACCTGAACTACGAGATCAGGTGGAAGAACCTGATGATGGATTATACCGATGAGATCTTCATCGTTCTCAACATGTTCGGCCAGATAGTCGCGTTCAACCGGAACTTCGAGGAGCTCGTCGGCTTTCCGAAAGACGAGCTCCTCGGCAAGCCCCTGCGGCAGATACTCGACCGGAGCTTTTTCGGCAAGGACGCGCATCTCGGATATATTCTGCTCGACCGCTTCAGGGACGTGTTCTGGGGGAATGAGGCCGATTTCACCTGTCCGCTTCGGGACCATTCCACCGGAGAAATGCGCACCGTAAGTTTTCGCATGATTCCGATTCAAAAGGAAAGCGAACTCCAGAACATACTGGTGACGGGTCGCCAGGCGCCGGGCGACAACCTGGCGGGGATGTTCCTGGAGCGCGAAACGAGTCACTATGTAATGGACAATAACCTGGCGCTGCTGCATAGTCTGTCATACCGGCTCACGCGGAACCTCCAGCGCTACCTGAATCGTGGCCAGGTCCACCTGGTGCAGATGGCCCTGCAGGAGGTCCTCGTCAACGCCGTTGAGCACGGTAACCTTGAAATAGATTATGACAGAAAGACGGAACTAAAGAAGAGGAAGGGAAATTACTGGGACGTCGTCATCACCGAATCGAACCCGGAATTACTGAGGAACAGGAAGGTCCACGTCTCCTATCTGCTCGATGAGGGCAAAGTCGTGTACACCGTACGCGATGAAGGGCGGGGTTTCGACTGGGGGAAATATCTCGGGGATGTCCCGGGGGGCATCGGAGAGCAGTTGCTTGAAAGTTATCACGGAGTGGGGCTTCACCTGGTGCGTAACGTTTTCCAGGTTTCCTTCAACGAGGATGGCCGGGAAGTGACGCTTGCGCGCTATTTTGACAGAAGGACCGTGTAGAGAATGTCGGACGCATATCGTAATCCGGCGACGACCGTCGATATCATCATCGAGATCTCCCTCCCCAACGGTAACACGGGAATAGTGCTGATCCGCCGCAAGAACCCTCCCCACGGGTGGGCGCTGCCAGGGGGGTTTGTCGATTACGGTGAATCGCTCGAAGCGGCGGCGATGCGGGAGGCCTTTGAGGAGACTTCGCTCAGCGTGGAGCTGGTGCGCCAGTTCCATACTTATTCTGATCCGCGGCGCGACCCGCGGGGGCATACCATCAGCACCGTGTTTATCGCGCGCGCCTCGGGTGCGCCCACCGGGGCCGATGATGCGGCGGAGGCGGCGGTGTTCGGGCCCGGCGAACTGCCGGATGACATGGCGTTCGACCACGGCGAGATCATCGCCGACTATCTGGCGGGCAGGTATTAGTTTGGCGCTGCCGACCCGCAGGCGGGGAGAGTGCAGGCGCAATGCCCGTTACCACGGGAACCCTGCTGATTACGGGATACGTATGGAGGGATAATGAGCACCTCTGGTTTTGTTAAGGGAGTAACCAAGCTCGCGCTGCAGGCGCTGATCAAGGCGACCAGGGCCGACATACGCACACACGGGGAGGAGAACCTGCCGGCGGGACCGGCAGTTTATGTCGTAAACCATTTTACGCGGATGGAGACCTTTTTCCTTCCGTACGTCATCGAAAAGGCGGGCGGAATGGACCTGTTCGCGCTCGCCCACTTTGACTTTTTCAGCGGTGGTTTCGGTAAATATCTCGAAACGCTCGGAGCGATTTCAACGCGGGACCCTGAACGGGACCGGAAGCTGATTGGCGGGTTGCTTCGGGGGGACCACTCATGCATGATTTTCCCCGAGGGCCAGATGGTAAAGGATAAAAAGCTCATCGAGCGCGGAAAATTCATGATCTACAATGCGGGGATACGTCGCCCGCCGCATACGGGCGCGGGGCTTCTGGCGCTCAGGGCGGAGTTCTACCGGGCAAAGCTCAGGCAGTTTCTCGAAACCGATTACGCCGAGGGCGTGGATGAATACATGGCGCATTTTGGAATAGCCTCGCGTGAAAAGGCGGTCGAGAGCGCTCAAATCGAAAGCGTAATAATCCCCGTAAATATCACCTATTTCCCGATACGAGCACGGAACAACATCGTCAACAGGCTTGCCCACCTTTTCGTGGATAAGCTTCCCGACCGCATAGAGGAGGAGCTCGAGGTGGAGGGGACGATGCTCAGCGAGGGGGTCGACATCGATATTAATTTCGGCGTCCCCATAGCTCCGCGCGCCTACCTTTCGGGGAAAAGGTACGATCGCCTGGTGCGCGATCGGGGGCTCTATCTCGCGGGAGATGATATGAAGCGGACACTGAGCTTCAGACGGGAAGCCCTCGCGCTCATGCAGCGTTATATGGAGTCGATATACGGGTTGACGACGGTAAACCACGACCACGTCTTCGCTTACCTTCTCGAGAGATACAGTAAAAAACGCATCAGCGTGCAGGATTTCAAGAACCGGGCGTTCCTTGCCCTTGACCGGATACAGGGGCTGCCAGTGCAGTCCTCGCACACCGCGCTCGCCCTCAGGCAGCGCTACCTGCTGACGGGTGATCCGCACGGGCGTTTCGAGAGCTTTATGGATGTGGCGAAGTCGGACGGGCTTGTCGTCGAGGACGGCGGGGCCATCTTTAAAAACCGCGAGCGCTTTTCACGGCCGCACGAATTCCACGACATCCGAAGGGACAATGTCGTCGAGGTGCTCAAGAATGAGATTGAACCGCTGAAAAATGTCGCCTCGGCCATCGACTCGGTGATGAGGCTTCCGTCGTGCCTGGTCCGCAGGAAAATCAGGAAACAGTTTCTCGATCTGGACCGGGGTGTTTTCGAGAGCGATTACGAAAAATATTACCTCGACGGCGAGAGCAAGCCCAGGAACATCGGCAGACCGTTTTTTTTAAAACGGTTTTTCGGTCGCAGGGGCATTCTGCTCATCCACGGCTATATGGCGGCGCCCGAGGAGGTGCGGGCGCTCGGCGAGTACCTGTACCGGGCGGGATACACGATATACGGCGTGCGCCTGCGGGGGCACGGAACCGCTCCCGAGGACCTCGCCTCGAGGAACTGGGAAGAGTGGTACGAGTCGGCCAATCGCGGCCTGATCGTGCTGAAAAACACCGTAAAGAAAATAGCGGTGGCGGGGTTCTCGACCGGGGCCGGAGTAGCGCTCTACCAGGCGATCAACAAGCCGGATACCTACAGGGGAGTTGTTTCGATCAACGCTCCGCTCAAGGTCAATAATATCGGCTCGCGCCTGGCCTCCACGGTGGTGTTGTGGAACAGTTTTCTGGGAAGGCTGCGCGTTGGACGCGGGAAAATGGAATACGTGAAGAACGACCCCGAGAATCGCCATATCAATTATTTCCGAAACCCGATAAGCGGGGTTGCACAGCTTGAGAAATTCATGGATGTCGTCGAGAAGCGCCTGAAGGACCTGTACGTACCTGCGCTCATCGTGCAGGGATCGAGGGACCCGGTGGTTAATCCGGCGAGCGGTATCGAGATCTTCGACCTGATCGGCGGCACCGACAAGGAGCTCTGCAGGCTCTATGCCGAGCGGCACGGAATTGTAAATGGCGAGGGATCTCACCGGGTGTTCCGGCGCGTGGAGCGCTTTCTCGACGAGATTATGGGCTGATCGCTTTTTTCAGTAGCGCGTCGTGACGGCGATGCCGGTGTCGAGAATGATCAATGTGCTGTCGAGATCGAGTGAATAGAGACTTTCCTGTTCAAGCCGGGCCTCGGTTTTTACATACCCCCCTGAAATGAGCAGGGAAATATCGGTGCCGGCGCTCAGCGCATAATGCGCTCCCAGCATCGCGTACCAGATTTCCAACGTCGAGCGTATCCGGACCCTGTTCATGGTCTCGCTCTCGCTCGATGCCTTTCGGTAGTCGTAACCGCCTCCCAGCGTGAGGGCGAGTCCTCCCCCGGGATTATATTCAATTCCTCCCTTTAAGAGAAGCGCAGCCACCGACAGTGAATTGCGGGCTTTCAGAGTAGTAGATCTTGGCAGGTGTACTATCGCTGCCGCTTCTTGATGCGATAGGTGTATCAATGTCCTGATGATCGTACTCAAATGTCTGTCGCTTAAGGCTTGCCGTCCCCGACCGCAACAGAAATCCAGCCTGCGTGTTTTGTGTTCGTAACAAATACCCGAAACCTGCGCTTGCCGAGATTGACTGGTCGGTTTTCTGAGTATCGAGGCTGGCGATTGGTGTAATGATATTAAAGTAGTCCTTTGTTTTGTCCGTGCGCTTGTATCCGGTTGTAACGATCACCTGAAATCCAATTGAAGAGCCATCGGTGAGCGGCAGGGCGAGGGCCGCGGCGATTGAGGGATAGGTTTCGAAGATCTTTTCATTCTCTTTTTCTATATACGAAGGAGAATAGGTAGCTTTAGATTCCCTGAGGGAAACCAGGTCGTCCCCCATCTCACCGAAGGCGAACCCCAGCACGGAGCCGGAACGCTTTATAGAATAAGCGATTACTCCGCCGGCATTGACGGTCGACGGTTGGCCGACGTCGATCGGCAATGAAGATTCATAATCGACGTTGGTGTCGTCAAGGGCTCGGTAGCGGACGTAGGCGGCTGCCGACCGGTCTGTCGTCTGCATGGAGAGGAGCGCGGGATTTCGTGCGAGGTTGCCCATGCCGGTTCCCCTGACCTGCGCACTCCCGGCCGCGGGGATGGCGCTGACGGCGAGTGCAACGACGAGTATGGTTTTGAAGTGGTTCATCGATGCCTTTGCCTATTCGTACAGGAATGCGATATCCACGCCCTCTTTGATCTGCATCAGCGTAATCGGGATGATGCGCGATTCGTAAAGGTTGGTGCTCTCCGGTACGCGGAGGGAAAGCTCGATCTGCCTGGCCTCGAATTTCTTATGTGTGAAGGTAATTGTAAACGGGATGTCTTTTTTCTCGTCCATCTGCTTTTCGCTGAACGCGGGCCAGAAATGGAAATATCCTTTAGTGGCCTTGTTCGTGGTGTAGGGATTCGTCCAGCTTTCGTCGATCATCGCGGCGGGTTTGCCCTTGTACAGAAGCGTGACCTCGACTCCGGGGATTATCGAGAAGGTGGTTTCCTCGAGGACCTCTCCCATGATGTGTGGAAGCGTGCGCTCGCGAACGGCCAGTTCCTCGACGCTGGATGGGCTCGACGCGCGGCGACTGCGAATGTTCTGTATGGCCTCCTGAATGAGAAAGAGAATATCGGTTCGCTGCTGGAACTTGAAGCGCGACTCGAGCTTTCCGTGAATGATGCCGCGCTCGCTCGTGATATAGCGCGCCGGAACGCGGTTAAGGACGTAGGCGATGATGTCCTGTTCGTATATTTCGGCCTTCGGTATATCGTTATCCTTTTTGAGGACCTCGCGCGCCACGCTTGTTACGATGTCTTCCATCAGGTTTTTTACCGCCATCGCCGGACTCTCCTTTTCTCTGTTTGTTGAAGGCTATCCCAATTACATCAGTAATACTTTCGACCGCGTGAAATTTCAAGCCTTTCTTTATATACTCGGGTATCTCCTCGAGGTCCTTTTTGTTCTGGGCGGGGATGATGATCTCCTTAACGTGCGCACGACGCGCCGCGATCACCTTTTCCTTGATCCCGCCGACCGGGAAGACCCTGCCGGAGAGGGTGAGCTCGCCGGTCATCGCCAGATTTTTTCTTATCAACCGGCCCGTGGCGAGTGAATACATGGAACAGGCCATGGTGATCCCGGCCGAGGGGCCGTCTTTCGGCGTCGCGCCGGCGGGGATGTGCAGGTGCAGGATATTGTTCCGGAAAAAGTTTTCGGTTTTTTCGTCGCCGCCGAAGAGGTGCTGGACATAGCTGTAGGCGATGTTCGCGGATTCCTCCATCACCTCGCCTAACTGGCCGGTAAGCTTGATCTGGCCGCCCTTCGCGGCGCCGACGCCGATGGATTCGATCATGAGCGTGGCCCCGCCATACGCCGTCCAGGCCAGGCCGAGCGCGATGCCCGGCCGGTCGAACCCGGTGATCTCGTCGTCGATGTAGATCTCCGCCCCAAGGTGCTCCCGTATGGCCTTGTTGTTCAGCTCGGATCTTGGAATTTTCCCGGTCCTGGCGGTGGTCGCGGCGGTCTTGCGGCAGATGCGCTCGATCTGACGTTCGAGGTTGCGGACTCCCGCTTCGCGAGCCCACGCGTTTATGATATAGAGAAAGCCGCTCTTGTCGATTTTAATCGAGCCCTTCGGGAGGCCGTGGCGCTCCAGCTGCTTGGGGACGAGATACCTGCGCGCGATTTCGTATTTTTCCTCGGTGATGTATCCAGAAAGGCGTATGATCTCCATGCGATCAACGAGCACCTGGGGGATCGTGTCGAGCGTGTTGGCGGTGGTGATGAAAAACACGCTCGAAAGATCGAAGGGCACGTCGAGATAGTGGTCGCGGAACTCGACGTTCTGCTCGGGATCGAGCACTTCCAGAAGCGCCGAAGCCGGGTCGCCCTGGAAGCTCTGCCCCAGCTTGTCTATTTCGTCGAGCATGAAGACGGGGTTGCGCGATTTGCAGATCTTGATGCCCTGGATGATCTTTCCCGGCATGGCCCCGATGTAGGTGCGGCGATGGCCCTTGATCTCGGCCTCGTCGCGCATTCCTCCGAGCGACATCCGGAAGAACTTCTTATTGAGCGCGCGCGCGATCGACTTGCCGAGGGAGGTCTTGCCGACGCCCGGGGGGCCCACCAGGCAGATGATCGAGCCGCGCGCATCGGGCTTGAGCTTGCGCACGGCAAGGAATTCGAGTATGCGCTTTTTGACGTCCTCGAGAGCGTAATGATCGTGGTTCAGTATCTTTTCGGCCCGGGTGATGTCGAGTGAGTCGATGGTGGTCTTGTTCCACGGAAGCGCGAGCACGATCTCGATATAGTTGCGCGTTACGGAATACTCGGCGGAGTTGACGTCCATCATCGTGAGCTTTTCCATCTCCTCGTCGATCTTTTCCTTCGCCTCGCCCTTCAGGCCGGCCTCTTCGGCCTTCTTCTTCCACTCCCGGGTCTCGCGCGAGCGCTCGTCGTCCTCGACTCCCAGCTCGGAGCGGATCGCCTTGAGCTGTTCGCGCAGAAAAAACTCGCGCTGCTGCTTGTCGATTTTCTCGTTTATCTGGTTCTGAATCTTGCGCTGGATGGAAAGAACCTCCATCTCCTTCTGGAGGAGACGCAGTACACGCTCGAGGCGCTTTTTGACGTTGATCGTTTCGAGCACCTCCTGGTACTCGTTTTTCTCGAGATTCAGTATTGAGGTGACGAAGTCGGCGATCTTGCCCGGCTCGTCAACGTTAACCATTGTGAGTTTCATCTCCTCGGTAAACAGTGGGTTGTTATCCGAGAGCATCTTAAGCTGTGAGAGCACCGCGCGGGTAAGCGCCTTGATCTCCATGTTCTTTTTGGGCATGTCGTCGTCGAGGTATTCGACATCGACGACAATGTGGGGTTTCTCCGATATAACGTCCTTAACGCTGAATCGCTTGATACTGTTGATCAGGACGTTGATGCCCCCGTCGGGAAGGTTGATCTTCTTCAGTATTTTAGCCGCGGTGCCGAGCCTGCAGAGGTCGGCCATCTGGATGTCCTCCACGTCGTCATCTTTGAGAAGCACCAGGCCAACCGTGCGCGTCGTTGCGAGCACCCGGTCGATCGCGTCTGAAAAACGCCCCTGCGAGATAATAAGCGGGGTGACGATCCCGGGGAAGATCGGCCGGTACCTGATAGGAATGAGGTAAAGCTGGGACGGCAGAATATGGTCGATCGCGATGAGATCGCTTTCGAAAAGATTGGAATCGATGTCGATGGTCGATTCGTCGGTGAAATTTTCGTCGTGTATCATCCGTATTTCCTGGTCTCCGTCTGCCGCCAGCATCGCCCGATCGAGCCGATGCAGTCAAAGCATTTTTCCGGCGCGTCTCGGGGGCGTCCTAGCCGAGCAGTTTAAACAGCATTTTAAGCAGACCGACCTTTCTCCCGTAGGGAGGGTAGCGAAGCGGCATGTCGATCAGGTTCGACCGGATAAGGACGCTACGCCTGTGGGTGAATATGTCGAAGCCGTAACGGCCATGATACGCGCCCATTCCACTCTCTCCGATGCCGCCGAAGGGCATGTGGTGGCTTCCGACGTGCGATATGGTATCGTTGACGCAGGCGCCGCCCGAATGCACGTGCGCGAAGAGAGCGCGGGCCGTGCGGGGCCTGCCGGTAAAATAGTAGATGGCCAGCGGGCGGGGCATGGAGTTGATGTGCGAGACGACCTCGTCGGGCGAATCGTATTCGATAACGGGGAACAGCGGCCCGAAGATTTCCTCCTGCATGATGCGGTGATCAGGGGTGACATTCGCGATTATCGTCGGCTCGATGTAGCGCTCGTCGGGGGCGGTGTTGCCGCCGTGAATGATATCACCGTCGCGCATGAGCGAGGCGACGCGCGAGAAATGGCGCTCGTTGATAATGCGTGCATAGTCGGGGCTTCGCCGCGGGTCTTCGCCGAAAAAGTCGCGTATGGCCCCGGTGAAAAGGCGGATGAATTCTTTCCGTACCGAACGGTGCACCAGCAGGTAGTCGGGCGCCAGGCAGGTCTGCCCGGCGTTGAAGAACTTGCCCCACGCGATGCGTTTCGCCGCGTAGTCAAGCCTCGCGTCCGCCGCCACGATCGTGGGGCTCTTGCCGCCCAGCTCGAGCGCGACGGGGGTGAGGTGTTTCGCCGCGGCGGTCATTACGACCCGCCCGACCGCGGTGCTTCCGGTGTAGAAGATGAAGTCGAATTTTTCCTCCAGGACGGCGGTGGCGGTCTCCACTCCGCCCTGCGCCACCGTGATATACGAGGGATCGAATGTGTCGGCGACCAGCTTTGCGATTAACGCCGAGGTTGCCGGCGAGAGTTCGGAGGGCTTTATGAGCGCACAGTTACCCGCCGCGATGGAACCGATAAGCGGGGCGATCGTGAGCTGAAAGGGGTAGTTCCACGGGCTCATGATCAGCGCCGTTCCGTAGGGCTCCCGATAGATAACGCTCCGTGAAAGAAAGTGGATGATCGGAGTGGGGACCCGCTCGGGCCTGGACCAGTTGCGAAGGTTCCCGGCGGCGTGGCTGATCTCGGGGTACAGGATGCCGATTTCGCTGGCATAGGATTCGAACTCCGGTTTCCGGAGGTCGTCGCGGAGCGCCGCCATGATGTCGGCCTCTGCCGAGCGGATCGCCCCGCCAAGCTTTTTAAGCATTGCGATCCGAAAGCCGGGATCGCGGGTGGCTCCTGTTTCGTAGAATTTCCTCAACCGTGCCGCTGTTTCACGAATGGCATAATGTTCCATGATCAACCTCCCTGCGGTCATGCTTAGAGTTGTGCCGTCTCCATAAAGTTACCGGACATCGTCGCTTAGTCGCCGTGCAATGAATCAACACTTCAGGGTTTCTACCGGGGCGGCAGGCCGAACGCCTGAGTATGCCCTCGTTTCAGGCATGAAGTCAATAGAAATGTGAGGTGCACGGAAGGAGCTGATACGTCACATAAGATCGAGGAGATCCATTGGATGCTTGATGAGGGCGCGGGCTCCGGACGAGCGGAGTTCGCCGGCGTCGCGAAACCCCCACAGTACACCTGCAGGGAACATCCCGGCGCGAAGTGCCGTTTCCATGTCGCCCCCGCTGTCGCCGACCATGACCGTGCGCTCCGGCGGGACCCCCAGGGTATCGAGTACCTCGAGGGCCTGTGCCGGATCGGGCTTTTTGGGGTGGCCGGAGCGAGCCCCGCGGACGATGTCGAAATAACCGTCCAGATATTCGTGTATTATTTTACCCGTGTACTCATCGGGTTTGTTCGAGAGCACGGCCATTTTCAGGCCGCGCGCGGCGAGCTCGTCGAGGAGCCGGGGTATCCCGTCGTAGGGGCGGGTGGTCGCGTTGTACCGGCGCGCGTATTCGCTTCGGGCCCGATCCTGGCAGCGCGTTATCGCTTCGGCTTGACCCAGGCGTCCCTCGATCGCACGTTCCACGAGGACGTCCATGCCGTTGCCGACCATCAGACGGTACCGGTCCACCGGATGGGGATCGAGCCCTTCCACGGCAAGCGCGGCGTTTACCGAATCGGCGATATCCTGAAGCGTGTCGAGCAGGGTGCCGTCGAGGTCGAAGACGACCGCATCGTAGTTTAATGGAGTCTTCATGCCGGTGAGCGTTCCAGTGGAGAGTGGGTCTGTAAAGTACATTTTTTCAGGGGGATATAAGTGTATCGTTCGGCCAATCTCCCTGCTCGGGTGACAAAATTTAAAGCACATGAGAATGCCAATTCAGGTTGACATGCGCCGAGATTTCGGATAGGACTATGGAGGTCGGAGAGTCGCCTGTCGCCCGAAGCATAAAAATTACATCCGTGCATTTAATATAAGGGGTTAACCGATGGCTCGTGAAACCTTTCTAAAGCGATTTTTCCTGTCCGAATATCATGACGCGCCGTTTTTAATCCAGAAGAAGGCGCAGACGCTGATGTACTATACGACGACGATCGGTACGCTTATGTTCGTCCTTTCGGGTGTATTCGCCCTCATCCTGCCGGAGATTCAGCTTCAGGCGAACGCGGTCATCTTTACTGTCGCCGCCGCCGCTGTTATCACGCTGATTCTTCTTAAAACAGGGCACTACCACGCGGCCGCCAATCTTATAACGACGGTCGCTTCTCTGGCAGTCACCGCGGGGCTTTTTGCGAAGGTAAACCGCGACGCCTACGCGGGATACACGACCTTCATCTATTTTATGATCGCGCTGATTGTGCAGGCGATGCTTTTCTGCGAAAGGAAATGGATATTCGGTTTCACCACGCTCTTTTTGGTCAGCGATATCTCATTCTTCTTTCTCGTAAAGGACAAGCTCGACCCCATAAGCCTCAAGGCCGCCAAGGTCGGCATGGTCGACAGCAGCTTCTGCATCATCTTCACTTTCGTCCTGTCATACCTCGTACTGCGCATCACCGAGCAGGCGATTGAAAAATCGGACGAGGAGCGAAAACGGAGCGATGAGAGCTACGCGAAGACGGGAAGCCTGCTCGGGTCAGTGCGCGAAACATCGCGGCGCCTTGCCGATTCAGTGGAAGATCTCGCTTCGACATCGAACTCGTTTTCGGAATATTCACAGAACCAGGCGGCGTCAGCAGAGGAGATCATGGCAACGATCGAGGAGGTGTCGGCAGGTGTCGATCAGGTCGCGATCCGCGCCGGCGAGCAGTTCCAGAGCCTGACGGCGCTTGTGGCTAAAATGAACGACCTGTCTAAGACAATCGGGTCGATGGGGGACGACATCTCTGAGGCCGTTACGCTGACCGGTAATATCGCCGCCAACGCCAGGGAGGGCGACCGTTCATTAGGAGCGATGAGCGGCAGCATGCAGAAAATCGGGGAGAGCTCAAAAGAGATGACCGGGATCGTCGAGATCATCAACGGGATATCCGATCAGATCAACCTGCTCTCGCTCAACGCCACCATCGAGGCCGCGCGCGCGGGTGAGGCCGGCAGGGGATTCGCCGTCGTCGCCGACGAGATATCCAAGCTGGCAGACAGGACCGCCGACAGCCTCAAGGAGATCGACAAACTGATAAAAGGGAACAACAGCGAGATCGGGAGCGGCCTGCGCAACGTCGACGAAACGGTGGGAGTGATACGGAGCATCATCGAGGGAGTGAATACGATAAGTTCGATGATGGAGTCACTTACCGAACAGATGCGCGTACAGCAGGCAATAAACGTGGATGTGAACGCCGAGGCGGCCAAGGTGAAGCAGCGTTCGGACGAGATAAAAAACAGCACCGAGGAACAGAAGACCGCGGTCACCGAGATTGTGCGTTCCGTGGCGAGCGTGAACGAGCTGACACAGTCCTACGCCATGGGAGCGGAGCGGCTCTCAAAGAGCGCAAGAAACGTGGAGTCGGTCGCGGATTCGCTTAAGAAACAGGTCCTCGATCAGGAGGCCTGAGGGGCCGTCACTGCCGGGTGAGCGCCGTTATGAGTCCGGCCATCGACGGATAGCGTTGGACGAGATCGGTGCGGTCGCCGGTTTCGAAATCGGCGAAATCGAATCCCGGAGCCACGGTTGTTCCCAGGAGCGCGTACGTGCCGCCCGGCGCGAGCCGCGCTCCCTGCCACACCCCGGCCGGAACGACCGCCTGCGGCACCATCCCCGATGCCAGGTCCGCACCGAGCAGGGCGATTTTTCCTCTCCCGTCCGGGAAGAGGTGCAGCATTTCGACCGGGTCCCCGAGGTAATGATGAAAGATCTCGTCGCCCGCCAGGCGGTGCATCGACGAAAAGGTGCCGGGGGTGAGCAGGTAGTAGATGGCAGTGCCGAACGACCGGTCTCCGCCGTAGCACGACGGCAGATTCTCGCGCGCGATCAACCCGGTCGAACGATAGGTCTCTGCGAAGAAGCCGCCCTCCGGATGAGGCTGGAGGCGCAGCAGGCTGATTATTTCTTCGGCGGTCATCGATCGGCACCTCCGCGGGAATGATTGCCGGGGCATCGGGACAAACGGAGGACCCTTCCCGGCGCGGGTTGCCCTCGAGAATACGCTCGCCTTTTTTCTGATTGCAAGTCTTTTAGTGCGTGGCCGATAGTAATCCTGTGAGAGTATTTACCGGGGGGGCCGCCATTGGGACGTCCATGCCATACACTGCTCTATAAAAAGCCCGCCCGCGAGGGGTTTGCCGTCATCGCCCATCGCGGCGCCTCGGCCTATTTCCCCGAGAACACGCTCCTGTCGCTTGAGGGCGCCATCGAGATGGACGCGGATATGGCAGAGATCGACGTGCTGCTCTCGCGCGACGGGGTGCCGGTGGTGGTGCACAACGAGCGCATCCACAGGGCGACCGGAGGGCGGGGCCGCGTGGCGCACTATACGGTTGCCGAGCTCAAGCGATTCGATTTCGGTTATAAGTTCAAGGCGGCCAGGGGAGAGCAGGTCCCCACGCTCGAAGAGGTGCTTGAGCTGTGCGCCGGTCGCATCGCGCTGAATATCGAGATAAAATCGGGCGCGGTGCAGGACGTGGTGCTTGACGGTATTGAGGCGCGCTGTCTGGAGCTGGTCTACCGGCACGGGATGGAGTCGCATGTGGTGTTCTCAAGCTTCGATCCGCGCGCGCTGCTGCACTGCAGAATCATCGATCCGTCGGCGGTGACCGCGGTCCTTTATGACGACCGGTATTATCTGCGTTCGCAGGCACCGGCGGCGATCGTGGGGCACCTCCGCGCGGATGCGTTCAACTGCTCGAAGGAAGAGATTACTGAAAAATGGATCGCGGACTGCGCCGCGCACGGCATACCGGTGAACATCTATACTGTGGATGACCCGAAGACGATGAGAAGACTCATCACGATGGGAGTAAGCGGTATTTTCTCAAACCGCCCGGACGTGTTAAAGAGAACGGCACTGGAGGCGCCCGCCGTTTAAACGGCCAGAGCCTCTTTCTCCTTCCTCCCGAGTGAGCGATAGTGCTGATACGAAACCGTGAGCGCCCGCGTGGCCTCTTCCGGGGACTCGAAGACGGGAAGGTTATACTCGGTCCTTATTGAAAGTATGCGATCGATCGCGTTGGGAATGTAGATCGCGGCCGGCTTGTCGTATTTTTTGCAGATATTTCCGAGTTCGCAGATGGCTTCCACGACCACCTTCTGCCACACGTTTGGCACGGCGAGAAGCCCGTCCACGCGGTCCGACGACAGAATGGCGTCCCAGATTTCGATAAAGGTCTGTTTGCCCAGCGTTGGTCCCAGGTCCACCGGGTTGGAGACGTTGAAGAGCTTGGCCGTGGAGCGCAGACGTTCCTTCGTCTCCTCGGAGAAGGACGCCATCTCGAGGCCGCTTTCCACGATGAGGTCGGCCGTAATGCCGCCGAAGGCGCCGGAATTGGTGAAAACCGCAACGCGTTTTCCCTTCATGAGCGGCATGCTGGTGAACATTTTGGGAAGCGTATAGAGCTCCGAGATCGACTTCAGGCGCACGATGCCCGCCTGGCGGCAGGCGCTCTCGAAAATGACATCGTTGTTGGCCATTCCCGCCGTGTGCGACATGGCGGCCTTCGACCCCTCGCCGGTTCGGCCCACCTTGTAGATGAGCACCGGCTTTTTCGTGCGCTTCGCGGTTTCGAGGAGCTTCCTTCCGTTTTTTATACTCTCGAGATAAAGGCAGATCACCTCGGTGTTGTCGCCTTTGAAGTATTCGATGAGATCGGACTCATCCACGTCCTCCTTGTTGCCGATCGAAACAACCTTGTTGATATTGGTGATGTCCTTGCGGAACGAATCGATGATCAGCGCACCTATTCCGCCGCTCTGGATTATAAAAGAGATGGAGCCCGGCCGGTCGAAGACGCCGTCGTACATCCCCGGGGTGATGCCGAAGAAGCAGCAGAACTTGTTGTGCGCGTTGATGGTCCCGAGGCAGTTGGGGCCGAGAAAGCGGATGCCGAACTCGCGGGCGCATTCACTGATCTCTTCCTGAAGGCGCTTACCCTCTTCGCCGGCCTCGGAAAACTCAGCGGTTTCGATTATGAGGTGGCGGATTCCCTTCTCGCCGCATTCCCTGACGATCGCCGGAACCACTCGCGCGGGAGTGAGGACTATCGCGAGGTCGACTTCTCCGGGTATGTCGAACACCGACTTGAAGCCGCGGGAACCATGGACATCCTCCCCCTTCGAGTTGACCGCGAACATCCTGCCTGTATAGCCGAGGCAGCTCAGGGCATATGATATGCTGGCGCCGAGGTTGAATGGGGAGTTCGACGAGCCGATTACGACAACGGATGAGGGGTTGAAGAACCTGTCCATGGGGCGCTCCCTGATCGGTGATACGGGCCGGGCTACTTACTATCCGGCGCGAGGCTCTCCCGCCCCTGGCGGGAGAGCTTGATGAATGTCCATGCCGTACCGCAATTCAACAGTACGAAATTTAAAGCACCTGTTTTTTATTTCAATGAAAAAATAATATAAATCACAATAATGAATGATAACATTTATAAATATTTATATATTGTGTTTTCTTTGATGGTATAGAAAATAATTTCTTTCCCGGCACTCCATTGAATATTTTTAAATTTATGGGCACTTTCGATTGACAAATAATAAAATACTATCTACGTTACTCTCCCTCCTTCTTGAGAGAAAAGCGCCCGGGCGTGTCGGTATCGGGTGCGAACAAAAGAAGCGGATATAACAACCAGCGGTACGAGGTCAGGCCATGTTCAATAAGGAATACGAAGCGATGCAGTTGTCAAAGCTGAGGGAGGTGCAGCTCGAGCGGCTGCGATGGTCTCTGAAGCATGCCTACGACAATGTCCCATTTTACCGGCAGTCGTTCGACGCCGCGGGCTTCGGGCCCGGGCAGCTGAAGACGCTCGACGACCTGCGCAGGGTTCCCTTTCTTATGAAGCAGAACATGCGCGACTCGTACCCGTTCGGGCTTTTCGCGGTGCCGATGGAAAAGGTCGTCCGCATACACTCCTCGTCGGGGACCACCGGCAACGCCACCGTGGTCGGCTACACCAAAAATGATATCGAGTTATGGGCCGAGGTGATGGCGCGAACGATCGCCTGCGCCGGGGGATCGTCGAAGGACGTCGTCCAGGTCGCCTACGGGTACGGGCTCTTCACCGGGGGGCTGGGCGCTCATTACGGGGCCGAAAAGATCGGGGCCACCGTGGTTCCCATCTCCGGGGGCAATACCGAGCGCCAGCTCATGCTGATAAAGGACTTCGGCACCACCATGCTCGCCTGCACGCCGAGCTACGCGATCAACATGGCCGACCATGTCGAGAGGAACAGGCCCGATTACGACTTCCGCAAGACAAAGCTCCGCGCCGGTATCTTCGGCGCCGAGCCGTGGACCGAGCAGATGCGCACCGAGATCGAGACCCGCATGGGTATCGATGCATTCGACATCTACGGCCTCTCGGAGGTGATCGGCCCGGGCGTTTCCTGCGAGTGCAGCGCCAAGTCGGGCCTGCACGTCTTCGAGGACCATTTTTACGTGGAAATAATCGATCCCGAAAGCGGCGAGGCGCTTCCCGAGGGAGAGAAGGGCGAGATCGTCTACACCTCCCTTACCAAGGAGGCCTGTCCGGTGATTCGCTACCGTTCGCGCGACATTACCCGCCTCTACCGCACACCGTGCTCGTGCGGGCGGACGCTGGTTAAAATGGAAAAAGTGACCGGCCGCTCCGACGACATGCTCATCATCCGCGGCGTGAACGTCTTCCCGTCCCAGATAGAGGCCGTGCTTATGGAGGTGGAGGGGACCGAGCCCCATTACCAGATCATCGTCGACCGCAAGGACGCGCTGGACGACATCGAGGTGATGGTCGAGGTGAACGAAAGGCTCTTCTCCGACGAGCTGAAGGTGATGAACCAGCTCGCGGCGCGCATAAGGCAGCGCATGCAGAGCGTGCTGGGCGTTTCTGCGAAGGTGACGCTGGTGGAACCGCGGACGCTCGCCCGCAGCGAGGGCAAGGCGGTACGAGTCGTCGACAAGAGGAAATTGAAGTAGCCGGGGCGCTCGGCTCCCGCGGCTGATCACACATAACGGAGGCGGTCATGAATATCACGCAGCTTTCTCTCTTTCTTGAAAACAAGCCCGGCAGGCTCCAGAGCGCGCTCAAGGTTCTTGCCGGAAAAAACATCAACATACGCACGCTCACCATCGCCGAGGTCACGGATTTTGGGATAGTCCGTATGATCGTCAATAATCCCGACGAGGGGGCGAGAGTGCTCCGCGAAAACCATTTTACCTGCTCGACGACCGAGGTGCTGGCGATCGAGATATCCGACGAGCCCGGGGCGCTCGAGAAGGCGCTCGAGGCCTTCTCGCGGCACGGACTAAATATTGAATACATGTATGCGTTCACCGAAAAAAGAAATGACAAAGCCGTGATGATTTTTAGATTTGATGACATCGAGGCGGCCAAGAAGGCGCTTGCCGGCGAAGGGTACAAGATCGTAAAGAAAATAGACATCATCGGAGAATGACCAATGCCCAAGAAGGTAATGCTGGGAAACGAGGCCATCGCGCGCGGCGCCTGGGAGGCCGGCTGCACGGTGGCGGCGGCGTATCCGGGAACGCCGAGCACCGAGATACTCGAGGCGATAGCCGCCGATTACCGGGAGATTTACGCCCAGTGGTCACCGAACGAGAAGGTGGCCCTCGAGGTTGTCGCCGGGGCATCGGTCGCCGGCGCGCGTTCCATGGCGGCGATGAAGCACGTGGGGCTGAACGTCGCGGCGGATCCGCTCTTTACCTTCTCGTACACCGGGGCAAACGGCGGTTTTGTCATCATTAACGCCGACGATCCCGGTGCGTGGAGCTCGCAGAACGAGCAGGACAACCGGCATTACGCGCGTGCGGCCAAGGTCCCCATGATCGAGCCGACCAGCCCCGCCGAGGCGAAAGAGTACACGAAAATCGCCTTCGACATCTCCGAAATGTTCGACAGGCCGGTGATCGTGCGCATCACCACGCGCATCGCCCATTCGCAGGGAGTGGTGGAGCTTGGAGAACGAAAGGAGAATACAATTAAGCCCTTCGAGCGCAATCCGCAGAAATATGTGATGATACCGGCGCATGCCAGGCCGCGCCATCGCTTCATCGAGGAGCAGATGGTGAAGCTGAAGGAGTTCTCCGAGAATTCCCCGCTCAATACGATCGAATGGAAAAGCAAAAAGCGCGGCATCATCGCCGACGGCGTGGCGTACCAGTACGTTAAAGAAGTCTGTCCGGACGATTCTGTTTTGAAAATAGGGTTTATCTGGCCGCTCCCGGACAGGGTCATCCGCGAATTCGCCGCCGGGGTGGAGGAACTCTACGTGGTAGAGGAGCTCGATCCGTTCATCGAGGATTACGTGCGTGCGATGGGAATAAAGGTCACCGGCAAGGAACTCATCCCACTGCTCGGTGAGCTCACGCCCGAGATCGTCGACATGGCGCTTAACAAAAAGAAACCGGCGGCCGACATACCGGCCTATACATCGAAGATCCCGGGCCGCCCGCCCTCTCTCTGCAAGGGCTGTCCGCACGGTTTTGTTTTCGACGTGCTAAAGAGGCTCGACGTCGTGGTGAACGGCGACATCGGCTGTTACACGCTCGCGGTGCTTCCGCCCTATTCGGCGATGCACAGCCAGGGCTGTATGGGGGCGAGCATCGGCATGCACACGGGATTCGAGAAGGCCCGCCCCGAGATGGCGGGCAAATCGGTCGCCGTGATCGGGGACTCCACCTTCATACATTCGGGCATAACGCCGCTCATCGACCTGGTGTACAACAAGGGGACCGGCACCGTGCTGATCCTCGACAACCGCGTGACCGCGATGACGGGCCACCAGGAGAATCCGGCCACCGGGGTTACGCTGATGGGCGAAGCGACGCACGAGCTCGACCTCGAGCTGCTGTGCAAAGCGGTCGGCGTGAAACGTGTACGGAAGGTCGATCCAAAGAACGTCGAGGAGTTCGAAAAGACCGTGCGCGAGGAGCTTGCCGCGCGCGAGCCCTCGGTGATTATCTCATCCAGGAAATGCATACTGACGAAGTGAGGCCGCCATGAAGAACGTGATTTTCGCCGGGGTGGGCGGGCAGGGAGTGATCCTGGCCAGCAAGATACTGATGGAGGCGGCGATGGCCGCCGGCTACGACGTGAAGGAATCGGAGGTGCACGGCATGGCCCAGCGCGGCGGCAGCGTCGATTGCCACGTGCGCTATGGCGAGAAGGTGTATTCGCCGCTCATCGAAAAGGGTACGGCGGACTTCGTTGTGTGCCTGGAGCTTCTGGAGACCATGCGCAAGCTCGAATACCTCAAGGGAGACGGCATGATCATCGTCAACCGGGAGAAGATCGATCCCGCGCCGGTCGCCGCAGGGCTTGAAAAGTATCCGGCCGATATAGAGGACTGGTTGAAGGCCAACGTTAAGAAGCACCTCGTCCTCGACACCAAAGCGGCCCTGAAGGAGGCCGGAAGCGCCCGGGCGCTTAACATCGTCATGCTCGGCGCGCTCTCTAATTACCTGGAGTTTACGGAAGAGCAGTGGGCGGCTGCCATACGAGCCCTGGTGAAGGAAAAATTCGTCGACATGAACCTCAAGGCGTTCGCGCTGGGAAAGGCCCTGAAGGCCTGATGAGGGCCGAAAACCGCGCACGATGAAAGAGGAAGGGGACGCGCATGAATAATTCCGGTATTCTCAAACGCTTCGTCTGTGTCATCGCGGTCGCGGCGGCTGCGGCCATCACATCCTGCTCGACCTATTCCGTTTCGAAGGAGATGTCGAGCGGGAGCGCCTTAAAAAAAATTAAAAACGCATGTATCGTGCTGCGCGTTTCACAGAAGAGCAAGATAAGCAGGGAAGAGCAGACCAAAAACCTTTCCAACTGGATCGCGGCGGCCCGGCCGCTTAAAAAGACGGTGATCGCCCCCGTGTGCGGCGACGGTGTCTGTTCTTACGGCGGCGAAGAGGAGCGTTTTTATCAGGTTGACGGCGAGGGGAGTTTCCTGAAATTCAAGGCGACCGGCGTGGTGAACGAATTCGTCCGCGCCAACGGAGCCGAACTTAAAAAGATCCTCGCCGAGACGGACTGTGACGGCCTCGTCATCTACGAGATCTATGGAGTCATGGCACTCGAGATGCAGTTTTTCGATTTCGACTCGGTAGTGTGCGTGCTCGACCGCGAACTCAAAACCGTGTACCTGGACCATCAGTTTGATTCGTTCGACGCGGATGAAATCAGCTCCACGCGACTCAGACAGCAGCTCCTGGACAGGGTGAGCGAACGCCTGCTGCATACACTCGACGACCTGAATTTTCTACGGCGTTAGGCGCATGCTCTCGCCGTTTACTCCCGGCACGGAGCGGCCGTGCCATTACCGGGAGCTTTTCGTCGCCTCCGGCGGGGAGGTGTATCCCTGCTGCCTCACGTGGAACAACCCCGCCCTGCGCATCGGCCACATCACCGACAGTGATCTCGAAGCCCGGATACTCGCTTTCGATGGAAGCTGCCGCTGCGCGTCCTTTACGCTGCGAAAGGGCGGCCATGCCGACGCGCGGGACTACAAGCTGAACGTGGAAACGGGCCTTGCCTGCAACGGGCGATGCGCCATGTGCTGCGTGGACGCCCCGTCGTCGCGGGGGGACTACGCGTACTACGCCGATCTCGACAGGCTCATCGCCGGCCTTCCCTCGATACACCACATGGTGGTACAGGGGGGAGAGGTGCTCATCCAGAAACGGACCATGGAATGGCTTCGGGCGCTTGCGAACAGGCGGCCGGACATTCCGCTGGCCCTGATAACGAACGGCAACGCGGGAACGGAAATGGTATCGCTGGTCGAATCGCTTTTTTTCAATGTGCTGGTTTCGGTGTACGGTTTCCAGGATGAGACCTACCGCCGCATCACCTGCATGGAACTTGCGAAGACGCGTAGTTTCGCCGAAGAGCTGGTGAGGAGAAAGAAGTCAACCGTGCATCTGAAATACCTCGTTACGCCCCTGAACCTCCACGAGCTTCCGCTCTTTCTGCGCTGGGCGGCCTCGCTCGGCCCGGAGACAATCTCGGTGATCGACTCGAACAGCTCCGCGTACATCAACCGGGCCACGCCCGACCGCTACTGGGACCTCGTGATAGAACGCACGGGCGATGAGGTGCGCAAAGAGCTCGCCGTCGCGGCGCGCGCACTGCCGCTGTCGCGGGAGATGTTTGGGCTCGACGAGGGCTTCATCGAGGGGGCCGGTCTTATGAGAACGGTGATTCCGAATCCGATGGTGGGGTGAAGCGGGTTCGGGAACGCTCGGCCGGCGCATGCCGGTCTCGGTGGAATGGAATCACGCGCCTTGGCGCGTATACCGAGGAAAAGCACCTCGTCAATTTGATTAACCAAACCCGGGGAATGACGGCCCATAAAGAATTTTGCTTGAATGCCGAGCTCATGATTCAGGGGCGCCGCCGGCAAACGCCCGGTCGAAAAAATCGGCGACCCTT
>JALOTJ010000145.1:0-3851 GCA_025457965.1 Spirochaetota bacterium
ACACCCATCTCCTCGAGCCGCCAGAAATTGGGGCTTGAGGTGCGCCGGTAGCCACCGTATACGGTGTAGCCCTTCTGTAAAAGGAATTTCGCCAGGTACGCCCCGTCCTGGCCGGTGATGCCGGTGATGAAAGCGGTTTTTGGCATGTTGTTTCGTGCCCTTGATAATCGTGATGCTCCAACGGACGTATGGTGGGCACCCGGCGTGCGACTGTCAATTAGAATTGAGTTCCGATAACAGGAGCACTTCGATCGCCCGGACCGGGATGCCCGGGAAGGGCGTCGGCCGTATCGGGTGTGGTTATGCTCTCATATAAACCCGATTCTCCCCTCCCTCCAGTATATCCATGGAAATGCGCTCCAGGTCGGCGCGCATGGCCGCGTAATCCAATGCCTCTTCTGGTATCGTATTGATCACCTCGCCGGCGAGGGAAGGATCCAGCCCTCCTTCCTTGTTCCTCGCCGCGGCAAGAATTTCGCTCCAGGTGAACCTATAGGTTTTAGCAAGGGCCCAGATGTCGGCGATATCCTTGGGCTCGAATCGAAAAACGGCCGACAGCTTGTTGGCGAGAATGTTCGGCCATCCGTCAACGGTGCCCAAAGCCTCGTTCTTTTCGTACCCTCCGTAATGCGATGCGACATCGCTTACCAGGTCTATTTTCAGTATGGTTGAGGAATCTTTACCGCCGGCCAGGTTGATCTGGAAATAGGCCGGCGCTTTTACGAAGGTCTCCTCGAGCAGGCGCCATCCCATGGGGCCGCTCTTTTCCTGCAGCGCGGAGACCACCATTGTCACATACTCGCCGAACGAGGGGTCGTCATTGACGAAAAGGTCGATATCGTCGGAGTAACGGTGACCCAGATAATGCCTAGAGAGCGCGGTACCACCGGTGAGATAAAACGGAGTGTTTAAGCTCTTCACGACGCCGAGCACCCCATCCTGAATCGGATACAGGCTCTCCGTGTAAAACCTTTCGTACGTATTCATATTTCCGCCTCATGAAAGGAAATCGCAGCCGCGCGATGACCTCCGGGGTGATGGCCTCCCTCAGGCCGTCCATGCCGAAAAAATCGACCAGCGTGTACCAGTAGAGCCGCTCGAGCATGCGGATGATGATCTTCTCGCGGTCCAGCCAGGGGCTGCGGCCGGGGCGTCTTGCCTCGAGGATGTCCAGGTATTCCTCCGGGTCGATATGGTAGTCCCAGTAGATGCCCTGTATCGTTTTAAGCTTTTCTTCGCGTTCCATTTCGGTTGATGATTCAGGAATAAATGATTTAAATCGCTGCATGACCGGGGGACAAGTCGTTCCTCCCCGCCGGCGACAATGATCAATGATCCTCACCCTACAATCTTTACCATGCCGTCCCGGACACTTTTCCAGAAACCTGTTTCGGCATTCTCCATTATTGATCTGAATTCATCAACCGTATACACGAGAATGTCGGTGGAAGGAACGATATCGAGCAGGTCCTCGAAATCAAATGCCCTCTCAATAAAAGGCCTGGTTGTTTCAGCAATCAGGATGATATCGACATCGCTTAATCTGCCGAACGAGTCGCCGGTGAAACTCCCGAAAATATAGGCCGCTCGCACTCTACCCGAGAGTCGCTCCCTCAGTTTTTGTAAATAATCCTCTTTCGAGAGTCCAAACAACGGATCTCGATGCGCTACGACAAGGACGTTATCGCTCATTGAAAAATGAACCCGCAAAATCGAGAATTCCCCGCGAAAGGCGAACGGCGTCCTCCGCCTGATCGGAGGTGAAAAACTCGTAGGGAGCGCCCGACGGAAACGCGTCGGGATATCGCGTGCTGATGTAATAAAGATCGAGCCTTCTCGCCCTGTCGGTTATATCTTCCGGCGCGTTAAGGGCCCTGGAAATCTCCAGAAGCGAATGGGATTTGACAAGATCATAACCCCGTAGATAGGCGAGCGCTTTCAGGGCCTTCTCACAGACTTGTTGCGCAACGAAGCACGCCTGGGCGTAATGCCCGGCACGCAGGGTGTCATTCGCCCATAACATATCGTTCTCCGCCTGTTTAAGCCAGTCGCTGGCCCTGTTTCTCGACATTCGGCAGCCCCCAAACCGTTCCTTAAACGGAAGCAGATTTGATACTATACGATTAAACAAGGACGTCAAGTCTTTTGATCACCGATTTGAACTTTGCGGCACGGGCGCGTTTTTCCAGTTTCCCGTCGAAGCTCATGGGGGCACACTTCGAATGCCACGGATACTCCCCTCTTTTTCTTGCATTACCCATGCCGCCTGCTATCCTACGCTACGGGTAGCCTGTCACATGACCATAAAAGACCGCCTTTCGATCAAAAAGCCCTCCGCTCCCAAGGCGCGGATATTTCTCCATTCCATGGCCGCGAACGCCGCGACCGTGTTTGATAAACTGGTGTTCTTCGCCCTGAGCGTAATCACGGCGCGCTACCTCGGCCTCGAACAGTTTGGCGAATACGCCTCGGCGCTCGCCTTCGCCACGTTTTTTTCGATCTTCGCGGACCCGGGCATCGGCGGCGCGCTGGTGCGCGCGGTAAGCCTTGAACCCAAGAGTGAGCGCGCGCACTTCGCCAGCGCGCTGGCGGCGAAGCTTTTTTTTTCGGTCGGCGCGTACGGAGCGCTGGCGCTTGCGCTGTATTTCACCGGGTTCAACCCGAATACCGTGTATCTCGCACTGATCCTCGGCATTGCGCGCGTCGGGAACGTCTTTCTCGCCGGATTCTACGCGCTTTACGACGCGAAGGAGCGCTTTCTTCTTTCATCGTTTTTTAACTCGTCCTTCTCGTTCTCGGTGCTGGCTGGAACGGTATTCGTGGTGCTTTTAAAGCGCGACTACTTCGCGCTTGCCTGGGTGCGCGCGGGAATCGTACTGGCATATATCGCGGCGGTCGGCGCGCTGACGCTGTATTATTTCCGTCCGATGTGGAAGCCGGGTCGGTTTCCGGGATTTCTTAAAAGCGCGATTCCCTTCGGCCTTAGTTCGCTCTTCAACAACATCGGCCAGAACGCCGCCGTTCCGATCCTCTCGCTCATGCACGGCACCACGCCGGCGGGCATCTTTACAACCGGCTATCTTTTTCTCTCATCGCTCTTTTTCATTCCCTCGAACCTCAACCGGGTGCTGCTGCCCTACCTGTACCGCTGTCCATACCCGGAGCAGAAGGAGAAGTTCCAGTTCGCTCACGATCTCTACGCGAAGCTCTACGCCCTCATGTCGTTGTATATTTTCATCGTGCTTTTCTTTTACTCGAGGGAATTCATACTCATCGTCTTCGGCGAGCGCTACGCCGCTTCGATCGACGTACTGCGCGTAAGCGCCTTCGGCGTGCCCTTCGTCTTTACCGTGGCGGGCGCCCTCATCCAGGCGCTCGACCTTCAACGGGCGCTTGCGCGCCTGCAGGGAATGGCGGCGGCGTTCAACATCGTCGCCTGCGTCGTATTTATTCGCCTCTACGGTGCCGAAGGCGCGGCGGCGGCCGTGGTGCTTAGCAGCGCGCTGCTCTTCTTCTCGATGTACTTTTTTCTCTACTGGAGGCATTCCATGCGGCTTTACCGTACATTTTTCGTGTACGTGAAACTCATCCTGATCGTACTTGCGCTGTACGCCCTGTATGCCACGGTATTTTCAGCGCTCTTTTTCGTGTACTCGTTCCTGGTCATCAGCGCGCTCTATGCGGCCGCCGCGGCGCTGCTTCTTGTTACAAGTGACGATATCAGGGTAATTCGCGAGACGGTGGGAGTTAAGTGGATTAGGGATTAAAGATTCAAGATTCAAGATTCAAGATTCAAGATTGGAAGGTGGAAAGATGGATGGTTTACGGCCCCTTTTAATCTTTTAATCTTT
>JALOTJ010000145.1:3875-8700 GCA_025457965.1 Spirochaetota bacterium
TTTAATCTTTTAATCTTTAATCTTTTAATCTTCTAATCTTTAATCCCCAATCTCTCCTTCCACCTGTCTATATAAGGCCAGTCCATCCGAGGCCCTTTTATCTTCAGCATCATTTCGCAATCGGAGCGGTCCTGGAGCCGTATTGAAAGCTTTTTAAGAAGGTAAAGGTCTTCCAGCGACACAACGGGAATATCGACGCCCCTGAAAGGCAGCGGTACCGATCGTTGAAGAATATTTACGCCGAAATCGTGATTTGAGGGAATAATGAAGTCGACAATGGTTTCCTGTTCGTCGTCGAACCCCACAAAACGCCGTATACTCACGCTTCCGGCGGCCATGGGTTCGCGATGAGGGATAAGCTTATCGAAAGCGCGATGTAAGGCGTCTTCAATCCGTTGCACTTCCGCGGGGGAGACCACGATGAAATCGATATCGGTGGTCGCCCGGGGAATGATATGAATGCCATACGCGAACCCGCCGGCCAGCGCGCAGGCCAGACTGGCGTCACTCAGTGATGTAACGACACTGACAAGTTTCTCTTCCAGATTCATGAAAGATCGTCCATGCGATTACCCGGGTGGTGCGGTATCCACACCGTACAGCGAGGCATTCTTAACTTCACCGATCCTGTGCCAGAAAAGCCGCTCGGCCTCGGCCGTTGAAATACCGGGATTGTCTCTCATTACCGACGCGACGGCGAGGTTTTTCGACAGCTCGGCAAGCTCAAGAGTACGTTCGAGATTCAGAAGCATTTGCTCTCTCATCGATGGAAAATACCGGCTTCCGCCGCGAACGTCAATCCATTTTCAACTGTAAGCTGCTCCATTCGGGATTCGGGATTCAGGATTCAAGATTAAAAGATTAGAAGATTAAAAAATTAAAGATTGGAAATTTTAGATTGAAATTATCAACCAGCCGCTACTTTAATCTTCAGACTTGGTGCATAATTAATAAAAAAAGGTCATCGCGAGGAGGCCGCGGGCCGACGTGGCGATCTCTAAAGGCAACACGTTGATTCATGAAACTCTGTGCATAGAGAGATTGCCACGCCCCGATACGACCGGGGCTCGCAATGACACATCAGTAAGCAATAACTCTTTAAGTCTTTAATCTTTTAATCTTTTAATCTTTTAATCTTTTAATCTTTTAATCTTTTAATCTAGAATCCATGAACTCACTCTACGCCATCATCCTCGCCGGCGGACGGGGAAGCCGCCTGGGGGCCGAAGAGCCCAAGCAGTTCCTCGACCTCGCCGGAAGGCCCGTTATCGCCTGGTCCATGGAGGCCTTCGCCGCGGTGAGCGGCATCGCCGGCATGGTGCTGGTCGGACCGGAGGACGAGCGCGCGCGCATGGAGACCATCGCCGCCCGCTACGGGCACGGCCTGGTGCGCGCCATCGTTGCCGGCGGTGAGACGCGGCAGGGCTCGTCGTGGAACGGGCTTTCGGCGCTCCCGTTCGACGACGACGACATCGTCATCATCCACGACGCGGCGCGCCCGTTCATTGAGCCCGCGACGATTCTTGAATGCGTCGGCGAGGCAGGGGCGCATGGCGCGGCGGCGGTCTATGTGCACGCGACCGACACCGTCGCCGAGGGCGCGGACGGTTTCGTGCGGGCCATCCCATCACGCGAAGGCCTTTATTACGCGCAGACGCCGCAGTGCTTCCGCTACAGGATCATACGCGGGGCACATTTGAGGGCACGCGCGGCCGGGAACGATTCGGCCACCGACGACGTGCGCCTGGCGCTCGACGCGGGACACGGTGTGAAGATTGTGGGAGGAGACGCGCGGAACATGAAGATCACCACGGCCTTCGATCTGGAGGCGGCGCGGTTTTTCGCCGAAGGGATTAAGCGGGACGGCACGAAGTAAATACAAGGGCGATGATCCATCATTCGCCCGCTCGTTAGCATTGTTATGCGACGTGCTCCTGTGGATCATCGACTTCGACGGATTCTTTATACAGTGTTTCCGGATCGATATCGATACAGGCTGCCGCGTCGTACCGTCCGGAGATATCCCAGGCCAGGGTGCCGTTAAGGACCGTACAGCGATCGATAAAGAAACCGACATCCTCGAGACGCGCGAAAACGCCTTTACCGGCGAGCGGACGCGCGTCGTACCGTTTCACCCGGCCGTCCGAAAAATAAACGTACACCGTATAGTCCGGCCGGGGAATAACCTGAAGCACCCGTATGATCATTCGTTTCTCCCGTTCAACGCAGCGGCTCGATCCGCGAGATTTCGCCGTGCTCCATGGCGGATTTCCAGTTCGCCATCAGTTCGCCGTTATGCAGTTCGCACCAGGCGAGCACGAGCTTGAGCTGCCCGAAAGGAAACGCCCCCTTGAGCACCACCCCGTTGGCGATGTCAACGATGATCGTGCTCCCGGCGTATTCCGCGTGGAAATGCGCCGGCATGTGCTCCTTCCAGTACATGTAGATCTTTATTCCGAAAAATTCCGAGATAAGGGGCATCGGATACACCTGATTTTTGTACCGGCGAACAGTCAACGCCTGCGCTTGTGTTTAAAATACTACGAAACCAGCGGCACGGTCAAGATGATTTTTGATTACGGCCCGACCTGGACTCACTCGATCCTGAGCGTCTTGATGTTCCCGAGCTTCTTGATGGCGTCGAAGAGCTGGCGGATGCTCGCGTCCTCGTCGACGCGGCAGTTGATGACGACCTCGGTGCTCTGGGTATCGACGTTTTCGGTGATGGAGACCTGTTTCAGGATGATGTCGAATCCCTTGACCGTTTCGATGACCTGCTTGGGACCGAGCTTCGCCGAGTTGATGACCACGGTGAGCACGCGCAGGTCCTTGCGATCGAAAAATCGGTTCTCCACGCGGTCGAAGAACTGCAGAATTACCACCAGAAGCGCCGTTGAGGCGAGGCCAAGGAAATAGAATCCGGCGCCGATGGCCAGGCCGATGGCCGAAACGGTCCATATCGACGCCGCGGTGGTGAGCCCTTTTACGCTGAAGCCGTAGCGGAAGATGGCCCCCGCCCCCAGAAAACCGATGCCGCTTATCACCTGCGCCGAGAGCCTGGCCGGGTCGGCGTTACGGCTTTCCTTCATGAACTCGGCCGGGATATATATGGAGATGAGCATGACCAGGCAGGCGCCCAGGCAGAGCACCATGTGCGTGCGAAGCCCCGCCGGCTGGTAATGCTGTTCGCGCTCGAAGCCGACCACAAAACCGGCGAACATCGCGATGAAGAGGCGCACGAGGACGCTCGCGGGGTGCGCGAAATCGAGGCCGGTGATGGCGTCAATCATCGGCATTTCCTTCCAGGATTTTCTTAATGGCGGCGAGCTGCTTTTCGATCTCGCCGCGCGCGGTGCTCCCGGCCGAGAGCTTGCGCTCGGGCGAGCTCTCGGGGTTCAGGATTTCGCCGATGTCCTCGCCGAAGTGCTCCGAAAAGCCGCGCAGCGTCTCGAGCGGAAGATTGAAAAAGTCCGCGCCGTTTTCCTCGCAGTGGCGCACCAGGCCGCCGACGATCTCGTGCGCCTGACGGAAGGGGACGCCCCTGCGGGCGAGGTAATCGGCGAGGTCCGTGGCCGTTGAATAATTACGGTACAGCGCGGCCCTCATCGCCTCCGTGTTAAGCCGCAATCCCGAGAGCATGGCGACCATGCCCTCCAGCGAGAGCTTCACGGTGTCGACCGAGTCGAAGACGCGCTCCTTGTCCTCCTGGAGGTCCCGGTTGTAGGTGAGCGGGAGGCCCTTAAGCATGGTAAGAAGCGAAACGAGATTGCCGTACAGCCTCCCGGTCTTGCCGCGAACCAGCTCGGCCAGGTCCGGGTTGCGCTTCTGCGGCATGATCGACGAGCCCGTGGTAACCTCGTCGGAGAGGCGGATGAAGCCGAACTCGGCCGAGGACCAGAGCACCAGCTCCTCGCAGAAGCGCGAAAGGTGCAGCCCCAGCACGGCGGCGAAGTACACGAAGTCGAGCGCGAAGTCGCGGTCGCTTACGGAGTCCATGGAGTTAGGGGTAACTCCGTCGAGGCCGAGCTCGCGTGCCGTAAAGGCGCGGTCGGTCGGGTAGTTCACCCCGGCCATGGCGCCGGCGCCGAGCGGCGAGACCGAACAGGCCCGCACCGCGCCGGAGAGCCGCTCGCGGTCGCGGAGCAGGGCCCAGGCGTGGGCGAGCATGTGCTGGGCGAAGCGCACCGGCTGGGCCACCTGCAGGTGGGTGTAGCCGGGCATGACCGCGTCGATATGCGTTTCGGCGAGCGACGCCAGTACCGATACGAGCTCCTGGATCTGCCGGTCGATATCCATGGCCTCGTCGCGCAGGTACAGCCGGAGGTCGAGCGCGATCTGGTCGTTCCGCGAGCGCGCCGTGTGGAGCTTGCGCCCCGCATCGCCGATCCGGTCGGTCAGGGCCGCCTCGATGTTCATGTGAATGTCCTCGAGCGAGGCCGAGAATTCGAAGCGGCCCTCTTCGATCTCGATTTCGATTTCACGCAGTCCCTTCTCGATCACCCCGAGCTCCGCCGCCGAGAGGACCCCGGCTTTCTTCAGCATGCGCGCGTGGGCGATCGACCCGCGTATGTCCTGGCGGTAAAGCCGCGCATCGTACTGGATCGACGCGGACATGCGCTCGGTGATGTCGGAGGAGGCCCCGGCGAAGCGCCCCCCCCAGAGTTTTTTGTTCTTTTCGTCGGTTTTCTTTTTCATTGGATGTTTCCGTTCAACTCTCCGGATGGGGCGCGAATTTCTTTAAATCTACCGATCGAACGCCCCCCAACCCCCCGGAGGGGGGCTTCAGTGTGAATAATTTGATTAATGAATTAAAGAAAGAAAACTA
>JALOTJ010000069.1 GCA_025457965.1 Spirochaetota bacterium
TGCGCGACATCGACGAACCGGCGATGATCCTGGTGTCGTGCTACAATGTTTCCGATCCCGACGCATCGCCGGAAGGGACCTGCCAGATCGCCGTGGTCGACCTCCAGTACGCGGAGCCGTGGTATTCGGTTCCCCCGTCATTGTACGCGTCCGAAAAATACCGTTACGCGTCGAAGGTGCTCGACCTCGTCGAGCGCGTTTTCCCAGGATTCAGAAAGCACATCGAGGAGATCGAGGTCGCCACGCCGCTGACCCATATACGCTATCTCGGGCATCCGGGAGGCGGCTTCTACGGATTCGACCAGTACGCCAAGGATTCCCGGCTGGTCAACCCGCCCGTTCAATCCATCGCGGGCCTGTACCACGCGGGCGCATGGGCGGCGGAGGGCGGCTTCCAGCCTTCGCTCACATCGGGATCATCGGCGGGGAGGGCCGCCCTGAAACACCTCGGCAAGAGGGGGAGGTAGGACATGAGCTCAAGGGACATCATGGAACAGATCGAAGGTTACGGGCGTATCCGCGAAGAGATGCTCGTCTGCCGCAAGTACGGCATCGACTATACCGTCGAGAAGGGACATACCGCCCGGCTGATGGGCCTGCTGCACCCGCGCGCAGTGCGGCTAAGGGTGGGCACGGTGGTACGCGAGACGGCGACCGCCTCGACGCTCAGGATGGTCCCGGTCGAAGGATACCTGCCTCCGTTCCAGGCGGGCCAGTACATCAACCTCTTCGTGGAAAAAAATGGCGTGCGTACCAGCCGCCCCTACAGCATTTCCTCGGCGCCCCACCAGACGGGCTATTACGATTTGACCGTACGCCGCGTCGAAAACGGTTTCGTTTCGGACATGCTCCTCGATTCGGTAAAACCGGGCGACGAGTTCGAGTCCACTTCGCCTGCGGGGAACTTTTATTTCAATCCGCTTTATCATGAGAAGAGCATGGTGTGCCTTGCCGGGGGAAGCGGCGTAACGCCGTTCATGAGCATGATACGGGAGATTACGGACCGGGGACTCGATCGCACGGTCCATCTGATATACGGAAGCCGTGCGGAGGACGACATCATCTTTCATGAAGAATTGAAAGACCGGGCCGCGCGCTACGGCGGCTTCAGTTATACGCCGGTGATTTCCGAGCCCTCGAAAAGCTGTTCGGAGCTCGGCGGCTTCATCACCGCCGACCTCATGCGAAAGGTCCTGCGCGATACGAATTCAAAAACCTATTATATCTGCGGCCCGTCCGGCATGTACGAGTTCTGCATGCCCGAGCTGGAAAAGATCGGCATTCCGGAGCGAAGGGTGCGCCGCGAGATGTTCGGCCCCCCGCGCGACATAACCGCCGAGCCCGGGTGGCCGGAGGCAATCAGGGGCACCGCTGAATTCAGGGTCTCGGTACGCGGCGGCAGGACCGTGAAGGCAAAGGCGGGAGAACCGGTCCTCACGGCCCTCGAGCGCTCCGGCATTGTGGTCCCTGCGCTGTGCAGGTGCGGAGAGTGCAGCATGTGCAGGATGAAGTTACTTTCGGGGAAGGTGTTCCAGCCGCGCGGCGTTTTACTCAGGAAATCGGACCGCGATTCGGGCTATATTCACTCGTGCGCGGCATACCCGCTTACGGATCTTGAGATCATGCTCTGACACGGGAAACGATAATACCCGGATTAAGCGCAAGATGTGTTTGACAAAACGGTACTGTAAAAATTTTAATAGTACCGTGGCGCAGAAAAAGCAATGTATGTTTTTATGCCGCCGGTAGAACGGCTGTCGGACTGAATGGTTTTTTCCGTGCCGGCCGGCCCACAGGGCCCGGATGGCAGGAGCGGGTCCGTATCGGACGGCAGTTATAACAAAAGGAGAGTATCATGAAGACAAGGATCACCGAACTGTTCAAGATCAAATATCCGATCATCCTCCCGGGGATGAGCTGGATCAGCACACCGGAACTCGTCGCCGCCGTCTGTAACGCGGGCGGAATCGGCTGGCTCGCCACGGGCCCCCTCAAACCGGAAGATACCCGCGCGGCAATCAAGCGGATCCGCGAGCTGACCGACAAGCCATTCGGCGCGGGGGCGACGCTTCTCATGCCGGGCGCCAGGGAGAACGCGGAGGTACTGCTCAAGGAAAAAGTCCCGGTCATCAACGTGTCGCTGGGCAAATGCGGCTGGATCGCCGAGCGCGCCCATAAATACGGCGGCAAGGTAATCGCTACCGTGGTGAACGAGAAGCACGCCATGGGCGCCGAACAGCAGGGCGCGGATGCGCTTCAGGTCACCGGTCACGAAGCGGCCGCCCATGGCGGACAGGTCACCACGATGGTGCTGGTCCCCGCGATCGTCAACGCGGTGAAGATCCCGGTCGTTGCAATCGGCGGAATCGCCGACGGACGCGGAATGGCCGCGGCGCTGGCGCTGGGCGCCGAGGGCGTCGGTATGGGCACCCGCCTTTCGATGACGAAGGAAAGCCCGGTTGCGCTTAAGACCATAGAGGCCCAACTAAAGGCGGGCATCGAAGACACCCTGTACTCCAGCCGCTTCGACGGCCTCTACTGCCGCGTGCTGAAGACACCGGCCGCCGAAAAGGCGATACGCCAGGGGATGAGCCTGCCCCGTGCGTTTTTCGCCTCGATCCGCATCGCGAAGCTCATGAACCTGCCGTGGTTCAAGCTCGCTATCGGAACCATGCTGCAGGGGCCAAAGACGATGATTCAGCTCGCCCACTTCGCGACGGCGTTCGACAAGATTCAGGCCGCGACCGAGGCGGGCGACCTCGACAGGGGTGTCCAGCTTATCGGGCAGGTGCAGGGGATCATCGACGACATCCCCTCGGTGAAAGAGGTTATTGAAAGCTCTGTGAAGGAAGCGCGCGAGATCCAGCAAAAGATGGCCAAACAGCTAAAGTAAGGCCGGAACAAGCGGTAGTTTAACCCGAACAGAAAAGGGGCGCGGAGATGATCCGCGCCCCTTTTCTGTTGGATCCGGGGCGGGCGGCAATGAAGAGAATAGGTGGTTGAGAGCCCTCGTACTCCGGTGGCGGTGACCGTCACACGGACGGAAGACCTACTTTTTCATGAAGGAGCCCATGGCCAGGAGCGTCTGGTTGCGGTCCTCGATGTTGAGCGCCGCCTCGAGCCCGCCGGCGTCGAGGTTCATGTTGATTGCCTCTTTCGTGAGGCGAAGTCCCATATGGTTTTTGGTCATCATGATTCGGGCGTATTCGAGCGCCGTGTCAATGAGCTTGTCGCGCTCGACGATTTTGCTGACCAGCCCGAGCGCGAGCGCCTCGTCCGCCGACATAAAGCCGCCGGTGTACATGAACTCATAGGCGCGGCCGGCGCCGATCATGCGGGGCAGAAAATAACTGCACGACATGTCCGCGCCTCCCAGGCCTATGTTGATGTATGCGGCGCTGAAGCGCGCGTCGGAGGTTATGACGCGGATGTCCGAGGCAAGCGTGAAGCTGAAGCCCTGCCCCGCGGCGGCGCCGTGAACGGCGCAGATGATCGGCTGCGGCGCGCGGCGCATGGCAAGGTTGAGGCGGGCCAGGCGGGCCTGGAAACGGTAGAATTCCGCGACGTTCATCTTCGGTGACATTTCGGCGGTTTCCTTGAGGTCGAGTCCGGCGCAGAAGCCCTTCTCGCATTCGCTGCTGAGGATGATGACCACCGTATCGAGGTCGTACAGCCTCTCGCGCCAGAAGTCTTCGATCTCCGCCATCATCTGGTGATTGATGGCATTGTAGCAATGCGTGCGGCACAGACGCAGGTGGCCGATGCCTTTCTCGATGTGGCTGAACGAAATGGTTTCGTAATTCATGGCGTTTCTCCGATGGCAGGATATGTTGATTCGCGGATACGAGCATTTTACTTTATTTCCGTGTGTCAATGGTTATTTGGGAACAAAAACCGACCCGTTGCGACCGGACCGCACAGTGTTAAACAAACCGCGCAATATCACTTGACTGATCTGGCGGGTCTGATAGTACTCCGATTTTACCCGAGGAAAGGAGCCATTGCCATGATCCTGAGAAGCGACCCGGCGAAGATAGCCGAAAATTTTCACTGCCTGGGCCCGGCGCCCGTACCTTCGTTTTTGCTCGACGGCGAGCGTCCGGTGATGTTCGAGGCCGGGATATACCTGTATGGTCAGCATTACTATGATCAGCTGGTTCATATACTGGGGGAGCGACGGCCTGAATACCTCCTCCTGACGCATGTGCACTTCGACCATTGCGGAGCGGCGGGTTATCTGAAGCGGATGATGCCCGGACTGGCGATCGGTACGTCGATCGAAGGGAGCGAAATTGTAAAGAAGCAATCGGCAATAGATCTCATTACGAGGCTCAATCGTTTCGGCAAGGATGACGTCCCCGCATTCGAACCATTCACCGTTGACAGGGTGCTCGAGGACGGCGACGAGATACGTGTGTCGCCCGGTCTGACCGTCAGGGTAATCCGTACGCCCGGTCACACGCGCGACATGACCACGTATTATATCCCGGAGCTGAAGGCCATGATTCCGTCGGAGTCGGTCGGTGTTCCCGGCAGGGATGACTATATTATGAGCGAGTTCCTGATCGATTACGACGTGTACATGAATTCGCTCCGCCGGCTCGCCGAATACGAGGTGGACATCCTGCTCATTTCCCACGGCGTGTACTACACCGGCCCCGACGCGCGCGCATACATACCCCGCTCAATCGATGCCACCGGGAGGTTTCGCGAATGGGTGGAGCGCCTGCTTCGGGAATACGACGGTGACCACGAAGCGGTACTGCGTGCGATTAAGAGGGATGAATACGACGTCCTGGAGGGAGAGAAACAGCCGGAGCCGGCGTATCTCTTAAACCTCAAGGCGAAAATCGGTGCCGTGCAGCGGCGCATGACCGCCAAAATGGTCGGGTGCGGGTTGAACGGGGCATAAATTGTCTTGACCCTCCGGCCGGGCGGTGAGAAAATAATGGGACCGTCACCGGACGGACGGCCGTTTCCGGGAGCTGAACCGGCCGCAATGAATCCGGGCGAAGTATAATCTGATTCCCTGGGAGAGGCGACCATGTCGTGGTGGAAAGCGCGAAAAAAGGACGGCGAAAAGTCCGGTGGACCGATGAAGTCGGAAACGGAACGATCCGGCGAAACCCCGAAAGATAAAAAGACTACGGTAGAGAACGGGACGTACGAGGCGGCGCAGGTACGTTCGCGTTCGGATAAAGACGAACACCATCGTAAGAACGGACAGGCGCGTCTTTTTCGCCAGCTCACCGCCTCCCTCAAAGACAAAAATGCGAGCGTCAGGGGCCATGCGGCCTGGTCGCTTGGCAGGATGGGTGACACCCGCGCCGTGGACGCGCTGGTGGGGCTGATAAACGATAAAGACCCCGAGGTCAGGAAAGACGTAAGTGAAGCGCTCAAGCGTCTTGGATGGAAAAACAAGCACTGATTCGCAGCGGAATGCGGCCGGCCCCGCCTTCATTACGGGCGTTAAAGATATTTTCAAGCGATAACGCCGGTTCTACGCCACTGAGTCCATGTCCATCGATATAATCCAGTATCTCACGATCTCCGTTATGATGGTATCAATCACGACGGTTTATGTCATGCTGGGTGTTCCCCGCTGGGAGCGAATCATCAAATCGGCGGTCCGGTACCACCGAAACCGCCTGCTCATGTTGATGAATGAGGCCGGAGTGGGCGGTGAAACAAAGGAAATCGCGAAGCTGATGCTCGTCATCATAGACCGGCAATTCTCGCGTGAAATGTCCGCCGCAGGCGGTTACGGCAGACTGCCATTCCGTCTCCTGGGAGGCGGCAAGTCCGCGCTCGCCTCGATGGACGAGGTTTTCTCCAAGCTGTTCCGCGACCGGCTTTTTGGACACGAATCCGTCTATGATGAGCGGATCGATCGTCTGTATCACACCCTCTGGAGTACGATAAGCCGCTGGCACATGCTCCATTCAATACTCGCTGTTCCGGTGCTCGCCTATATGGATTTCCGGGTATTACTTTCGGCCTCCGGGGCCGATCGCACCGGCCATTCCATGCTGTACAGGGATATCGCGCTCGGGCGGTTTGAGTGATGGGTCTCATTCAATTTCCATAGTCTCCGGACCGGCTTAGAACGTAGCTCCTGTCTCTACGCGGCTTTTAACGAATTTTGTGCGCCCCGGCTCTTTTATGGTAAAGGGAAGCTTTATTAATGAGAACATTGACCGCACGGCCTGATTAAATAGCGGTCTGGGTCCTCGGCAAAGCTTCTATCGGACGGGAACTCTTCTGGTCAAAGTGGGCGCGCGGCCGGCGCCGGGATTTCAGCTTACTTGAATAAAAATTTATGTGTACAAATTATGCATAGTTTGATAAGAGCGCTATACTGAATACAATTCTGAAGAAATTACGATCCGGCGCGCACTGGAGGCGGTGATGGAATTCAAAAATCTCCTGTATAAAAGGGTAATGAATATCGGCATTATCAGCTTCAACAGGCCGAAGGCGCTCAACGCGCTCAATACCGAAACCCTGCTCGAACTGGATGCGGCCATCGGCATGGTCGAAGCCGAGCAGGACATCTATGTTGTGGTGATCACCGGCGAGGGCAAGGCCTTCGTCTCCGGTGCTGATATCTTCGAGATGAAGGACCTTACCCCTGACCAGGCGCGTTTTTTTTCGCAGCGGGCCCAGAGCGTCTTCAGGAGGATCGAGCTTATGGAAAAACCGGTGATCGCCGCGGTCAACGGCTATGCCCTGGGCGGGGGATGCGAGCTGATGATGTGCTGCGATATTCGGATAGCCGGCACCAACGCAAGGATCGGTCATCCGGAGGTCGGTCTTGGTATCACGCCCGGTTTCGGCGGTACGCAGCGGCTTCCACGGCTTATCGGTGTAGCGCGAGCCAAGGAATTCATCTTCGCGGAGAGGGTGGTGAGCGCGGAGGAGGCAGAGCGCATAGGGCTCGTCAACCGTGTGGTGGCTCCGGATGAGCTGATGGATGAAACCCTGCATCTGGCGGGCACCATCTCAATGAAAAGCAGGCACGCGGTGAAATACGCCAAGACCGCGATAAACCGCGGCATCGAGACCGATATCGCGACCGGGATGGCGATAGAACGTGACCTCTTCGGGCTCTGTTTCGCCAGCGGAGAACAGAAAGAGGGCATGACCGCTTTCGTTGAAAAGCGACAGCCAAAGTTCTGATCTTTAGTTAATAAGTAAAGTATAAGCGGCGCATTATAAAAAAAGGGACCGGAAGGCGTTCTGGCCGGAGGTTCCAGCTGCCGCCGTGCCCTGCACGCCTTGCCGCTTCCGCCATTGGTATCATCTCATACCCGTTAAAGGCAGGGAACGCTTTAGATACCGGACGGAATTACTGAACATCCACTTTTTTCTTGACATACTGTCGTACAATTCATACATATTATTTATAAGTTACGTATTAGTGATAATATTATAGTATTATTTGAGTTAGTACATATTCATAGAATGTAGAGTTATTTATAAAGGACATGCGGCAGTCCGAACCGTTTCGGTTTGCCCGCCGGCGCGGCGGCGGTCTGTGTCCGCGCAAGCTGACAGTGCCATTGCAGGAAGGAGCGTTGAGAGATGATTCAGCGGATAGCGCCGACCATTAGGATAGTCTATACCGAGGACGGATTTACCGAAAGCAATTGTGTTCTGGTGGAAGATGATGTACGGCTCATGATCGACAGTGGGGCCGGTAGGGCCCTCGCCGAAGCAAGGCCCGAAACGGTCGATGTGCTGGTGAATTCACACCATCACGTGGACCATATACGCGGAAACGACGACTTTACACGGGCGAGGATATTCGCGCACGAGCTTGAAAAGGAGGCGATGGGAAACCCGGAGAAGCTTATGGCGGTGAGCGGATGGGACGAGCTGATGGAAGGCAGCCTCGAGGAGCACGCCTCCCAGTTCGGTGGCTTGCCCGCCCGTATCTACGAGCCATGGCGCGTCGACGAGACCATTACCGAGGGACAGGTCATCGATTGCGGACGCACGCGTTTCGAGGTGCTGCATACGCCGGGCCATACGGCCGGGCACTGTTCCTTTTATTTCCCGGAGGAATCGCTGGTCTTTATGGGTGATATCTGCCTTACCGCGGCCGGCCCGTGGTACGGCGAGGAGCACGCCGATATCGACGAGTTCATCCGTTCGATCGACAGGATCATTGAGCTCAACCCGCATCGCGTTGTTACCGGCCATCGGCCCGGCGTGATCGAGAGCGACATCCAGCGGGTATTGACTGAATACAGGGACCGTATGCTCAAGCGCGAACAGCGCATCTTCAATTCTCTTAAAGAGCACCCATCCACCATCCATGAGCTTGCTTCGCGCAACCTCATCTACCGGGCACATCCCACTACCTTTGTTCTTTTCTGGGAGAAATCCATGCTTAAAAAGCACCTCGAACGGCTGCTGGCCGTCGGGGCTATCGAGCGCTTGGAGGGCGAACGTTTCCGCGCGCGCGAGATGGTGTCGGCCCGCTGAAAGGCCTCATCCGGGCTTTATGGCTTGACAGGTGCATAAATCCGCGTTCTCTCCATACGGGGCTTCCACCTTCGGCACACGACCATGAACCGTATCGTAGCGTTATTCCCCGTATGGGTTCTCGTGGCGAGCGTCATTGCGCTCATCCATCCACCCGTGTTCACCTGGTTCAGCGGGAGCCTCATCACCCTGGGCCTGGGTGTCATTATGCTCGGCATGGGGATTACCCTTGAGTGGGAGGACTTTAAACGGGTCTTGACGATGCCGGGGCGAGTAGTGCTCGGCGTGGTGCTCCAGTTCGGAGTGATGCCGTTTTTGGGGTGGTCGCTCGGATACCTGTTCGGTCTGCCGCGCGAGTTTGCCGTGGGACTCGGCCTTGTGGCATGCTGTCCCGGCGGGACCGCTTCGAATGTAATATGCTACCTGGCGCGCCTCGACGTGGCCCTTTCGGTGACGATGACCTCCGTCTCGACGCTTTTTGCGGTGGTGCTCACTCCCTTCCTCACCGCGCTTGTCGTCGGCAGCAGACTGCATGTCGATACCCTCGGCCTGTTTATCAGCATCGTGCAGGTTATCATTCTTCCCGTCGCCGTCGGTGTGATCATGCGCCGGTATATGCGGGGACTCACGCAACGAATCCTCACGGTAATGCCGGTACTCGCCGTGCTCTTCATCACGCTCATCGTGGCCTCAGTTATCGGCGCCGGTCGGAACGAAATTCTGATGTCGGGCTTCGCTCTGCTGGGAGCCGTTTTTTGTCTTCATGCCGGGGGCTTTCTGCTGGGATATGTTCTCGCACGCATGGCGGGGGCCGATACAATATCCGCGAAAACGATCTCCATCGAAGTGGGGATGCAGAACTCGGGCCTTGGCGTCGTGCTCGCCCGGCAGAACTTCGCCAGCCCGCTGGTGGCAATCGCTCCCGCGCTGTCCAGCCTCTTCCACTCGGTCATAGCGAGCGTTCTGGCGGGCATCTGGCGAAAACTGGCCGGTGAAAATATGGAATCCGACCAAAAAAGTCATTGAAAACCAGTGTTGCGATAAATCCATATAGTTGTTGAACAATCGGGAATCCGGCCGGATCATTCCCGCATGCAACGGGATAGATCTGGTCTGCAGAATTTGACGAAGGTCTGGCATGCTATCCCGTATGATACAGGGAAGTTATCAATGATAATGGAAAAAAGCGTTGTTGCAGTGTTGTTTTTCCTGCTTATCTTTACAGGAATTTCATCCTCAGCGTATTGCGCGGACAATCCTCCGGTTGCGCAAAATGGCGCGGTTCTTTCAGATAAGGCCGCTTCCCCGACCATAGAGGAGGGGAACGGCTCGACCGCAAGCATATCGCTGTACGACTGGTTCGTGCGGGGCGGGGCGTTCATGTGGCCGATCCTGGTGCTCGCGGCGGTGGGGATGGGCTTCGTGATCGAGCGCTTTATCTTCTACCGGAAGGCGAAGCTGAACCCGCGTGAATTCATCGAGGAGCTCGACGCGATGATCGGCGGCGGGACGGTGGAGGAGGTGGAGCGGCTGTGCCGCGAGAGGAACCTGGTGATCGCGCGCGTGCTGGGGAAGGGGCTTAAGCTGCGGAAACTGGGCCTGGACCACGTGGAGAAGGCGATCGGCGCGGGCGGGGCGATCGAGGTGGCGGCGCTGGAGAAGGGCTTGAACATCCTCTCGGCGATCGGGAACATCGCGCCGCTGCTGGGGTTTCTGGGCACGGTGTCGGGGATGATCTCGGCGTTTCAGAGCATCGCGGCGGCGGACCAGGTGAGCGCGCGCCTGGTGGCGGGGGGCATCTACGAGGCGCTGGTGACCACCGAGGCGGGGCTGATCGTGGCGATACCGCTGCTGGCGTTCTACAACTACTTCGTGCACCGGGTGGAGTCGTTCGTGGCGGAGATCGAGCGGCTGGCCTCGGACATCGTGGAGAAGCTGGTGCGTGAGAATGGTGCGGATTAAGCGCGGCGCGAAGCCGACGGGTGAGATAACGATCGCGTCGATGTCGGACGTGGCCTTTCTGCTGATCATCTTTTTCCTGGTGACCTCGATCTTTTTGCTGAAAGACGGCCTGCACCTTGCGCTGCCGGACACGACGAAGCCGGCGACGGTGGTCTCTCCGGGCGACGTGGTGACGGTCGCGGTGCGCAAGGACGGCGCGGCGACGCTCGACGGGAAGCGCGCGCAGATGGATGAGCTCGGGCGCCTGCTCGGCGAAAAGCGCGCGGAGAAGGCCGGCCTTGTCGTTTTATTGAAGCTCTCGGGGGAACTTCCCTACGGGACGGCGGTGAAGGCGATCGACGCGGTGAAGACCGCGGGGGTGACGAAGCTCTCGCTGCGGATGGAGTGAGTACGCCATGCTGATACCGCGCCGTCAAAAGCCGAAGGGGATCATGCCGCTGCCGTCGATGGCGGACATCGCCTTTATCCTGCTGGTGTTTTTCATCCTGACGAGCACGATCGACATCGAGCGGAACATCCCGGTCGCGCTGCCCGGGGCGCGCTCGACCGAGAGCGGTTCGAAGAAATACTTCCACGTGTGGATCGACGCAGGGGGCGACTGCTTTGTCCGTGGCGGGCGGATGGACCGAGGGGGCCTCTACCGCGCGGCGAAGTACCGCGCGGCGGACAACCCGGACGTGCGGGCGATGATCGGCGCGGACGCGAATCTACCGTACCGGCGGGTGAACGAGGCGATGGAGACGCTCAGGGATGCCGGGGTGTACAACATCGTGCTGCTGTCGAGGAAAGAGGCGCGATGAGCGCGGCGGCGGAGCTTCCATTCAGGATCGCACGCTATGTGCGCCTGCGGCCGCCGTTGTGGTGGTCGCTGGTTTCGTTCGTGCTGTTGTTGGCCATGCTCTTCGTCGTGCGCTGGAGCGAGTCCTTCGACGCGAAGGACTTCGCCTCGTTCGAGGCCTTCGAGATGGTGGAGCTGCGGCTTTCGCGCCTGGAGACGCAGGCGGACATAGCGGTGTCGGACGCGCTCGCCCCGGAGATGAAGCTCCCCGAGGAGAGGCCGCAGGAGTTCGGCTCGGAGGACGGGAGCTTCGAGGCGCTCTCGGACACGGCGCTTCCGCCGCGGCCGGTGTTCAGCCGCCTGCCGCGCTATCCCGAATCCATGCGCAAGGCGGGCGTGGAGGGCGTGGTGGTCATCGAGCTCGGGATCGACGAGTCGGGCACGGTGGTCTTCGGCCGGGTCGTAAAATCGCTCGGGCGCGAGTTCGACGCGGCGGTGATCGACTGGGCGCGGGGCATACGCTTCCGCCCCGCGCTCACGAAGGAGCGCGTGCCCATGCGCTGCCGTATACGGCTGCCGATTAAACTGGACAGCTGACTGATGGAGAAAGAATCTTGATTTAGTGCGTGAGCCTGTATATCATAGTATAACTGTTGGGAAAATGAATACGGGGAGGCTATGTATGAAAATAAGCGCGCGCAACATGATCAAGGGCAAGGTTAAAAAGATGACCCACGGCGTGGTGAACACCGAGGTCGTTATCGAGCTCCCGGGCGGTACGGAGATCGTGTCGATTATCACGAAAGCCTCGGCCGACACGCTGGCACTCGCCCAGGGAAAGGACGTATACGCGGTTATAAAGGCGTCCAATGTGATGCTTGCCGTGGACTGAGCCACCATCGGCCGGGAAGCCGGCGCCGGTTTCCCGGCGCGTGCAGATTCCTGAGCGGCATGGTTTCTCAAAAACGCGTAGTACATGAGCATGAGCTTTTACGCCGTCTAACCTATTGCGCGTGATATTGATGCGCTGATTACCGATCAGGAGGTCTGTATGAAAAGCCTTTTCAAGAGAGTCGCACTGTGCGCGGCCGTGGCGGTGCTCGCGGCGGGAACCGTTCTCCGGGCGGCCGACAATGGGAAGGAGGTCGTTCTGGCCACGACGACGAGCACGCTCGATTCGGGACTGCTCGACGAGCTTATTCCCGTATTCCAGAAGAAGACGGGATACTTCGTAAAGCCCATCGGCGTGGGTTCCGGCCAGGCTATGGCCATGGGAGAGCGCGGCGAGGCCGATGTGCTGCTGGTGCACTCGCCGGACGCCGAGAAGAAGTTCATGGACGCCGGCTTCGGAAAGAACCGGCGCATCGTGATGCACAACGATTTCGTCATCGTGGGACCCGGGAAGGACCCGGCCGGAGTGAAGGGATCGGCAACGGTCGTCGATGCGCTTAAAAAAGTCGCATCAACGGAAACGCTGTATATCACGCGCGCGGACAATTCGGGCACGCATGCCAAAGAGATAAAGCTGTGGAAATCGGCGGGCGTGGACCCTAAGGGAACGAAGTGGTATCACGAAACGGGTCTCGGCATGGGCCAGACGCTTTCGGTGGCCTCGGAGAAGGCGGGCTATACCCTGAGCGACCGCGGGACCTATCTTTCCATGAAAAAAGGCCTCGCGCTCGACATCCTCCGCGAGGGCGACAGGGATCTGCTCAACATCTATCATGTAATCGAGGTGAACGAGGCGAAATGGCCGAAGGTAAACGCGGCCGGGGCGAAGGCGTTCGCGGATTTCATGGTGTCGGCCGAGGCGCAGAGGCTCGTCAAAAAATACGGCGTCGCGAAATACGGCTCTCCGCTTTTCTTTCCCGACGCGGTGAAATAGGGAGTATCGCCGTCGTCATCGCACGGCAGGGCGCATCGCAGGATGCGCCCTTTTCGTTTCGTCAGTCGCCGAACTTGACGTCGGCGATGAGCCGGTCGAGGTTGGGCGAGAGCGCGTTGTTGACCAGACGCCCGCGCACCGCCTGCGCGCCGAGATCGCGCATGAGCACGGGATTACCCGCGGCCGTTTCGGGATATTCCGCGTACTCGGTGGTATAGAGCGGCACTCCGAGCGTTTTCGCCGACTTGGCCGCCTCGAATATGCCCCCCTCGGCGGGCGATTCGACGATGTAGACGGCCTTCGACAGCGCGCAGGCGAGCCTGTTTCGGCGGAAGGCATTGAACGTGGAGTATTCGGTCGCGAAGCCGAAGGGTGAAACCAGGAGCATGGAATCCGGGCTGTATGTCTCCTTCAGCGAGTCGGGAATTTTGAGCTGTGAGAACCCGTACGGCAGAACGCCGATGGTGCCTCCCCCGTTCTCCAGGGCCGCGCGGTGGGCGATCATGTCGGCGCCGCGGGCAAAGCCGCTGACGACCGCTATGCGATGGCGCACCAGCTCCTGCGCCGCCAGGTAGGCCACCAGCTCGCCCTTTTCGCTCACGCTCTTCTCGCCCAGCACGGCGGCGCCTTTGTCGCGCAACAGCGCGCGGTTCCCGTACACGTACAGCATGGAGGGCGCCTCGTTTTTCAGGAGGCGCGAAAGGCGTTCGGGATAGGTCTCCTCGAAGAACAGGACGACCTCGATTCCCGCGTCGATGAGCCTGAAGTACTCGTCCTCAACGAGCGGAAGTTTCGCCCGCGCGGCGTCGACGAGCGAGGCGGCCTGCTCGCGGAGAGAGAGCTCGGCGCGCATCTCGTCCGGGCTGAGCGCGAAGAGGTCGACGATGGAAAGGCCCGGGCCGCGCAGGGCGTCGTGGATTTCCCGCATCGTGGCGGGGCCCACGCCCTTCACCTGCTCCAGCGCCATCCAGTACTTGTCGTGCTTCATGGGGTTCCCCGGTATGCGCCGCCCGGCGCGGCGGCCGCTTTATCCTTCATGGTCTGGCGAAAGGCGCCCTCCGTTTTCGTGTCGGGCGAATCCTTTAAGGGCACGCGAACAACACCAAATATATGATTATATAATATTGGATATATTCTTATGTCTGAAATGATGATAGATGCCCTAAAAAAAGCCTAAAATATACAAAAAAGAATGAATTCATGTTGACATCCATGGCCGTATTTTTACAGTTTCACCAAGCGAACAAGGCAAATGCCGTTCGCCGCAGGAATGCGCAGGTGCGGGAATTCTTATTTAACCATAGGAATATTGTCAATGTTTATTGGGCAGTCGCGCCCGAAAGTCTGGATGCGGATTCCCTGGCTTCTTTTAAATGAATTATAAAACTTGCAGGAGGTTATCATGGCCTTAAATCCATTGGTTGATTCTCGGGATGTGCGTTTCGTGCTTTTTGAAGCACTGGAAGCCGATAAGCTGAACAAGTATCCAAAGTTCGCGGATTTCGACAAGGATACCTTCGAGGCCACCCTCGACCTCGCCGAGCAGATCGCGGTTGAGCAGATCTATCCGACCGCCGCGCTGGGCGACAAGGAAGGGGGCTGTAAGTACGATCCGCAGACGAAACAAGTTTCGATTCCTCCCTGCTATAAGCCCGTACTCGACGCCTACTACCAGGCCGGCCTCTTCGGCCTCTCGGACGACCCCGAGCACGGCGGGTCGGGCATGCCGGTCGCGATCAACGCGGCGGTCATGGAGTACATGTGCGCCTCGAACTATCCCCTGGGAATGTATCCCGGCCTTTCGCACGGCGCGATGGAGCTCATAGTGGAATTCGGCACGAAGGAGCAGCAGCACGAGTATATGCCCAAGATGATGTCCGGCGAGTGGGGCGGCACCATGTGTCTTACCGAGCCTGAAGCCGGTTCCGACGTGGGTAACCTCAAGACCAAGGCCGTCAAGCAGGCCGACGGCACCTATAAGATCACCGGCCAGAAGATATTCATCTCCTCCGGCGAAAATGACTATTACAAGAACATGATCCACCCGGTGCTCGCCCGCATCGAGGGCGATCCGAAGGGCACGAAGGGCATTTCGATTTTTATCGTTCCCAAGTATCTTATCAAGAAGGACGGCTCGCTCGGCGAGTTCAACGACGTTACCTGCACCGGTATCGAGCACAAGATGGGTATTGCCGGTTCGGCGACCTCCCAGCTGGCGTTCGGCGACAACGGCAAGTGCATCGGCTACCTCCTCGGCCAGGAGCGCCAGGGCATGAAGATCATGTTCAAGATGATGAACTTCGCCCGCATGGGCGTCGCGATCCAGGGCCAGGGCAACGCGTCCGCGGCGTACATGCACGCGGTCACCTACACCAAGGGCAGGCTGCAGGGCGCGCACGTCACCCAGATGCTGAACCCTGAGGCGGCGCTGGTTCCAATCATCCAGCACCCGGACGTCGTTCGCATGCTGCTGTGGATGAAGTCGCACCTCGAAGGGCAGCGCTTCCTTACCTATTACATGTTCTACAATATCGACCTGGCCACCGTCATGGAGGGAGAACTCCAGAAAGAAGCGAACGGGCTGGTCGAGCTGCTCACCCCGATCTGCAAGGCCGGTTGCACCGACAAGAGCGTGGAAATCACCTCCGAGGCCGTACAGTGCTACGGCGGCTACGGCTACTGCGCGGACTACCCGGTGGAGAAGTACATGCGCGATTCCAAGATCCTCCCGATCTGGGAAGGCACCAACGCCATCCAGTCCATGGACCTCACCATGCGCAAGATCCTCATGAACCCCGAGCAGTTCAACTACAACGCGTGGAAGAAGCGCGTGGACGACGTGGTCAAGAAGGCGAAGGGAGTCGTCGAGGACAAGTACGTCGACCTGGTCGTCAGGGGTATGGCGAAACTCGACGAGGTAATCGAGATGATGAAGGGCCAGATGGCGGGCGGCAAGTTCATGCACCTGTTCATGAACGCCACCCTGCTGCAGCAGGCCATGTACATGCTTGCCATAGCGTGGGCGCACCTCTGGATGCTCACCATCACCATTCCCAAGAGGAAGGCGATCGTGGGCGACGCGAAGGGCGCGGACCTCAACAAGATCCTCGCGGACAATCCCGAAGCGGCGTTCTACTCCGGCAAGGTTCTTTCGTCACAGTTCTACATCGGGATGGAGTTCCCGAAATACTTCGGCAGGATCGAGGGCCTGCTCGGCGGCGAAGCCGCCGTCATCAAGGCGAGCCCGGAGATCTTCACCGGAGCGCTGGAAGCTTAAGCGCAGTTGTATCACGAAAGCAAAAAACGGCAGCCCGATGGGCTGCCGTTTTTTGTCAGGTAAATTCCCTCAGCCTCCGGCAGCTCCCCTTGCGCGAGTTCCGGCCTTGAGCCTATTCGTGCGATCCCCCCTCTCTTTCGCTCAAAGAGAGGGGGCTAGGGGGTGAGTTCGCGAAGCTCTCGGCAAATCCTGAAAGCAAGTAGGTCGGTCAACGGATGCTTACCGCCCTCACCCCCCGGCCCCCTCTCCCATTAAGATTGGAAGAAAGGATAGGGGGTGAGTTCAAAAAAATCGTTCCGGATCGAATCGTGATTGACAGGGAAAGACGTTCTACGTTGTATAATTAAATTACTGTATTATGTTTATATCATAGTTCAGCCTGATCATTGATTGATATCAAAAACCGAGACTTTTCTCATTATCGGAAATCGCGGGAAAGCCGTTTCCCCGGCAATCGCGATTTCCCGGGTGTTCAAAAACCGTGCGCATCAATGTCCGGTGCGCCGGCCCGGATAGTGGAACCGGCGGCGCGGAATATCGGACGGCGACGATATAGTATACACGATATTCGAGGAGGGTTACATGGCGCTTAACAAGCTGGTGGACTCGAGGGACGTTCGGTTCGTCCTTTTCGAGATGTTAAAGGTCGACGAGCTGGGAAAATTCGAGAAGTATTCAGGCTTCGATAAGGACATGTACGAGGACACGCTCCAGCTCGCCGAGAAGATAGCGGTGGAGCAGATCTATCCCACAAACGCCGACGGCGACAAGACCGGCGTCAGCTACGACCCGGACAAAAAGCTCGTAAAGGCGCCCGAGTCGTTCCGCGCGCCGCTGAAGGCCTTCAACGAGGGGGGGTTCGTCGGCATCTTCGACGATCCCGAGGTGGGCGGCATGGGGCTTCCGCACTCGGTCGGGTTCTCGTGCTACGAGTATTTCTGCACGGCGAATGTCTCCCTTATCAGCTACCCGGCGCTGGCGCACGGCGCGGCCGCGCTCTTCATGAACTACGCCAGCGACGAGCTGAAGGGCATCTATCTGGAAAAGATGCTGAACGGCTCCTGGGGCGGCACCATGTGTCTGACCGAGCCCGACGCCGGTTCCGACGTCGGCGCGCTCAAGGCCAGGGCCTACCGCCAGGCCGACGGCACCTTCAAGATCGTCGGCCAGAAGATATTCATCACCGCCGGCGACAACGATCTCTACGAAAACATCATCCATCCGGTGCTCGCCCGGATCGAGGGCGACCCCCCCGGGACCAAGGGCATCTCGATCTTCCTCGTCCCCAAGTACCTGGTGAATCCGGACGGTTCCGTCGGCGCGTCCAACGACGTGGTGTGCAGCGGGATAGAGCACAAGTGCGGCATACACGGTTCGGCCACCTGTACGCTCTCCTTCGGCGACAACGGCAACTGCACGGGCTGGCTGCTGGGCCAGGAACGCCAGGGTATGAAGATCATGTTTCAGCTGATGAACGAGGCGCGCACCGATGTGGCGATCCAGGGGCTGTCGGTCGCCAGCACCGCCTACATGCATTCGATCACCTACGCGAAAAACCGCAAACAGGGCGCGCACGTAACCCAGATGATGAACCCCGAGGCCGCGCAGGTCGCCATCATCGAGCACCCTGACGTAAAGCGGATGCTTCTGTGGATGAAGTCCTATGTCGAGGGCATGCGCATGCTCACCTATTACCTCTCGCACCACCTGGACCTCGAGCACGTCTACGAGGGCGACGCGCAGAAGGAAGCGAAGGCGCTGATCGAGCTCCTCATTCCGATATGCAAGGCGGGCAATACCGACGCCGGCGTGCTCATCGCCTCGGAGGCCATGCAGGTCTACGGCGGTTACGGCTACTGCGCGGACTACCCGGTCGAACAGTTCTACCGCGACGCCAAGATCTTCGCGATCTACGAGGGCACCAACGGCATCCAGTCGATGGACCTCACCATGCGCAAGATTTTAATGAACAAGGACCAGTATAACTACAAGGTCTGGAGGAAGCGCGTGGACGACGTGGTGAAGAAGGCGAAGGGCGTCGTCGAGGAAAAGTACATCGATCTGGTCGTCAAGGGGATGGCGAAGCTCGACGAGACCATCGAATTTTTAAAAGGTCAGATGGCGAAGGGCGCGTTCATGAACCTGTTCATGAACGCCTCGCAGCTGCGCAAGGCCATGTTCATGGCCTGCATGGCCTGGCTGCACCTGTGGAGCATGACGCTCTGCGCGCCGAAGATGAAGGAGCTCGTGGGCGACGCGAAAGGCGAGGAGCGCGAGAAGATACTCGCTGACAACGCCGAGGCGGCCTTCTACGCCGGCAAGGTGCTCGCCGGGCAGTTCTTCATCGGCTACGAGTTTCCCGAGTACTTCGGCAAGCTCGACACCATCCTCGGCGGCGAGGCGGCCGTCATCAAGGCGAGCCGCTCCATCTTCACCGGGGCGCCGGAAGAGTAAAGCGTGTGTGAGCTTTTGTAAGACCGGGACTGCGGCCTGCATCCCCCCTGTAGCGGAGGACAGACCGTGATTTTCCGCACGGTCGATGGCAGCGGATAAAAAGGACGCGGGTGACCGCGTCCTTTTTATTTCAGGCGGCATTTTATTCTTGCCCGGTCGCTCTCCGTGCGCTAGAAGCTTAGAATCGCGCGCGAACGGCGCCGCGAATATTGAACGGGGAGTGAATGACATGAAGGTCGTCGCGTTTAACGGCAGTCCCAGAAAGCAGGGAAACACGTCCATACTGATTAAAAAGGTCTTCGCGGGCCTCGAGGCCGCGGGAATCGAGTGCGAGCTGGTGCACATCGGCGGAAAGCCCGTCCGGGGCTGTACGGCCTGCGGCAAATGCAGGGAGCGCAGGGACCGGCGCTGTTCGATCGATACGGACATCGTGAACGAATGCATTGAAAAGATGCTCGCGGCGGACGGCATCATCATCGGCTCCCCCACCTATTTCGCCGGGGTGACGGCCGAGACCAAGGCGCTCATCGACCGCTCCGGCTATGTGGCGCGCGGCAACGACAACATGTTCCGCCGAAAGCTCGGCGCCTCGGTGAGCGCGGTGCGGCGGGCCGGCTCGCTGCACGTGTTCGACACCATCAACGCCTTTTTCCTCATCAACGAGATGATCGTTCCCGGCTCGGTGTACTGGAACATGGCCGTGGGGCGGGAGATCGGGGACGTCGAGTCCGACGAGGAGGGGATGCGCACCATGGAGGTGCTGGGTATCAACATGGCGTGGCTTCTGGGGAAGATACATGCGTAGGGCGCTCCTCGAGGGCGCTGCGAAAAATGCTTCATTGCGGCCTGAAAACGCGATAAATGTATACGATATGGTGACGGATTTCCGTGGTAACGGTGTTACAATAATGGACAAGACGGATGGACCCGGCTGATGGCGATCGACGTCGAGGCGCAGTATCGTACATACGGCCCGATGGTGCTGCGTCGTTGCCGCTTCCTGTTGCGCGACGAAGAAAGGGCGCTCGACGCGACGCAGGAGGTTTTCGTGAAGCTCCTGGAGAGCGGTGAACGGCTCAGCGACGAGTTTCCCTCGAGCCTGCTCTATCGCATCGCCACCAACGTGTGCCTGAACATGCTGCGCTCGGAGCGGAGAACGCGGATCGTAGACGGCAACGACGTTCTGGAGCGGATCGCGTCGCACGACGACATCGGCGAGCGCACGGCCGTCGGTGAGCTGCTTGACCGGATATTCAGCCGGGAGCAGGCGTCGACTCGGGAGATCGCGGTGATGCACTACGTCGACGGCATGACGCTCGAGGAGGTGGCGCGCGAATCGGGGCTCTCCGTCTCCGGGGTCCGCAAGCGCCTGCGCACGCTGAAGGAGCGGGTGCGGGGGATGGAGGTGGAAGGGTATGGCTGATATGAAAATACCGGACTGGAAACTCGAGCGCTTTCTGCTCTGCGAGCTTCCGTCCGATGAGATGCGCTCGATCGAACGCAGCCTTTCTTCCGACCCCGGACTGAAGCGGCGGCTCGAGGCGCTCGAGGCTTCGAACGCGGCCATTCTCGAGGCGCATCCACCGCGCGAGATGGCGAAGGCCATTTTAAACCGGGCGGGACCCGCCGGGGCCGTGCGCGCGCGCGCCGTTCGACCGCGCTCATCGTACCGCCGCGCCCTCCTCCCCGCCATCGCCTTCGGTACCGCCGCGCTGATCTTCGTGCTGGTGAAGCCCGCCGGATTTGACCGCGAGGCCGGTCTTCCCGTCGGCGATGTTCCGGATGTCATTCGCCTCAAGGGGATGGAGCCCGGGCTCTTCGTCTTTAAGAAGTCCGCGGGCGGGCCCGAGCGGCTCTCCGACGGGGCAGGGGCCGCGTCCGAGGACGTTCTGCAGTTGGCCTATGTTTCGACCGAACGGCCGTACGGCATTATCCTTTCAATCGACGGGCGCGGCGCGGTGACGCTGCATCATCCGTCCGACCCGGCGGCCTTGCCGCGACTCGAGCTCAACCGGAGGGTGTTCCTCGAAAAAGCCTACCAGCTCGACGACGCCCCGGGTTTTGAAAGATTTTTTTATCTCAGTTCGTCATCGCCTCTCGACGTCGCCATGGTACTCCAGGCCGCACGCAGGCTCGCCGCCGATCCGCGGCGCGCGGCGCGCGAACCGCTCGCCCTGGACGCCTCTGTGCGGCAGATATTCTTCATGCTGAATAAGGGGAGCGCGCGATGAGACGACCGGCGCTTTTATTCCCGATTATACTGATCGCCGCCCTTGCGCTGCCGCCGGCCGCCCCCGGCGCGAGTGACGCCGTGCAGCGCTTTTCCATGGTGGTGGGCGCGAACTACGGCGGACCGGCAAGGCCGCGCCTGCGATACGCGGTCTCCGACGCGCGCACGGTCCTCAAGACCCTGAACGAAATGGGAGGGGTCGACCTGGCCGACGCCTCGCTGCTCGTGGAGCCGGGGCGGACTCAGTTCCTATCGAGCCTCGACGAGCTGCGGGCGAGGATCATGCGCGCCGCGGACGCGTCGCGAAGGGTCGAGTTTGTTTTCTATTATTCGGGGCATTCCGACGAGGAGGGAATCCTCCTGGGCCGCGAGAAGGTCAGCTACCGCGATATACGCCGGAGCATCGAGGGCATGCCGGCCGACGTGCGCATCGCCATCCTCGACTCGTGCTCCTCGGGAGCGTTTACACAGATGAAGGGCGGAAAGGCGCGCTCCCCCTTCATGGTGGATTCATCGTACTCCATGAAAGGCTATGCCTTTCTCACCTCGAGCTCGGCCGACGAGGCATCGCAGGAGTCCGAGAGGCTGCGCGGGTCATTCTTCACCAACGCGCTCGTCGCGGGCCTCCGCGGCGCGGCCGACCTGAACGGGGACCGGCGCGTTACGCTGAACGAGGCCTACCAGTTCGCCTATCACGAAACGCTCGCGCGCACGGAAAAGACCTACGGCGGGCCCCAGCACCCCAACTACCATATCCGGATGACCGGAACCGGCGACGTGGTGATCACCGACATCCGCGGCAGAAGCGCGCTCATGGCCGTCGCCCCCGGGGTGAAGGGCCGGCTTTCCATCCGCGACCGCAAGGGCGCCCTTGTCGCCGAGCTCACCAAACTTCCGGGACGCGGCCTCACGCTCGCGCTCGACGAGGGGAAGTACATGGTGCTGAAAGAAGACGGGGGAAAGCTCTTCGAGGCCGAGGTCACCCTTCGGAAAAATTCACGCGCCGCCGTCCAGGAGCGCATGTTCGTCGAGAGCGGGCGTGAATACGCCGTGGCCCGCGGCGGGAAGGACGAGGGGGCTTCGGACGATTCCGAATACCGGGTGGTGCCGTACAGCTTTTCCCTCGTACCGATAAAGAAGGGAAATGAAAGGACCATTTACCGTTTCTCACTCGGCCTTTTCGGAAGCTATTGCTCGCACCTCCGCGGTTTCGACGCCGGCCTGGGGGTCGCGATCGTCGAGGAGAACGTCCGGGGCGTGCAGCTCTACGGCCTGTGCAACTACGTGATGGGCGACGTTACGGGCGCGCAGATCGCCTACGTCCTCAACTATGCCGCCGGCGACGCGCGCGGGGTGCAGCTTTCGTCGGTCGTCAACTGGGTGAAGGGCGACAGCACCTATACCCAGATCTCGACCGGATTCAATTATGCCGGCGGAAACATGAGCGGCTTCCAGGCGACGGGCATCGTCAACATCGCACGAGGAGACGTGAGCGGCTGCCAGCTCGCCGCTGTCGCGAATACGGCCGGGGGGCGCCTGGACGGCGCGCAGATTTCGATCGTCAACGTGGCGGGCGAAAGCCGCGGCGCGCAGTTCGGCGTGGTGAACGTGTCGGATGATTTCAGGGGGCTCCAGGCGGGCATGGTGAACGTCGCGAAGGAGGTCCGCGGCGTGCAGTTCGGCGTGGTGAATGTCGCGGACGAGATGAAGGGCGTGCCTGTCGGCCTGGTGAACGTCTCGAAGAACGGCGGTCTTGGCCCCGTCGCGTGGTGGAGCAGCCTTACGGCAGCGAACGCCGGCGTGCGCTTTCGCTCAGGGCGTTTCTATTCAATTATCGCGGCGGGCGGCGCGAACCGCGAGGCCGACGACGGCATCGAAAAGAGCGTCGCGGCGCAGTTCTTTTACGGATTCCGCATGCCGCTCGGGCGCTGGTTCGTCGACTGCGATGCGGGATTCTCCCATCTGGACAACGAGCCGCTTTATTCGGATAGCGCGACGAGCGACCAGATGGCGATACAGGGCCGTGTGAGCGCGGGCCTTACGTTCGCCGGCCGATTCTCCCTGTTCGCCGGCGGCGGCGCCGTATATCTCTGGGATTACGGCAGGATCGCCGGGGGCGGATACCGGCCGCTCTTCCTGGCGGGCGCCGCGTTCGAATTTTAAACCGCATTTATAGCAGACCTGCCGCGTAACCGACAGGAATGTCGTCGCCAGGAGGCCGCCGGCCGGCGTGGCGATCTCAAAGGGCAAGAAGCATCCGGTATAAAAAAATTGCCGCGCCCCGATAAGGCCGGGGCGCGCGATGTACCTGGTGAAGCTGCAAGTCCAATATTTTTTCCCTTCACGGTAACACTTTTCCTCCCTCCCGGTGTTTCATTCACATGCGATCGGACGTGCGCTGCGGGCATCTGTAAGCACCGACGCATGCCATGAATCGATTATACAGGGACTGCCGGGCGGCGGTCCCGTAAGAATTTCGGAGGACGATATGAAAAAGACGTATGTCGCGACTCTGCTCGTTGTGGCCATGTCCGGCGCGGCGTTTGCCGACGATGGAGAGACCGGGACGGCGAAGGCCGACCGGCACTATTTTACGGTGCAGGCGTTCCACCCCGTCAGCACCAACAAGTCGAAGGACGATTTCACGTATGCGAACTTCACCCTCGCGTACGGGCGTATCGGCGAGGTCAGGGGCGCCGACCTGAGCTACGGAGTCTCCCTTGTGGGGCGCGGAATGACCGGTTTCCAGGGCTCCTGCCTGCTTGCCTATACCGCCGAAGACCTGAAGGGCGCGGCCGGCACCGGCATTGGGAGCGTCATCGGCGCGGGCCTTTACGGGGCGCAGGGAAGCGGATTGTTCAACTGGGTGGGCGGCGACATGGTAGGCGCGCAGGGCGCCGGCGTGGTGAACGTGGTTAAGGGTAAAACGAAGGGATTCCAGGCCGCGGGCGGCCTCAACCTGGCGCGCGGCGAGGTGGACGGATTCCAGCTCGCGCCGGTAAATATTTCGGGTAACATGCGCGGCATGCAGCTCGGCGTGGTGAACGTGGCCGGCGACGTGAAGGGCGTGCAGCTGGGGATCGTGAACGTCTCCAAGACCATGCACGGCCTTCCGCTGGGGATCGTCAGCATTTCGGAAAACGGCGGAGTCGAGGCGGTCGCGTTCGGGAGCAGTCTGACGGCGGCGAATGCGGGCGTACGCTTCCGGGCCGGATATGTCTACACCATGATTTCGGCCGGCGGCTGCAATCTCGACAGGGACGATGATCGCGACAAGTCGGTGGCCGGGGCCTTTCATCTCGGCGCGCGCGTTCCCGTTTCGCGCTTCTACCTGGACGCGGACGCCGGTTACGTCTACCTGGACAACAGCGCCTTCGCCGAGATGGGCGAGGGAGACCGGACCGACAGGATGGCCGTACAGGGCCGCGCGGTCCTCGGCTTCAGGATTACCGATTCATTTTCGGTCTTCGCCGGGGGAGGCACGAGCTATATCTTCGATGCGAACGGCGCCTTCAGGGACGGCGAGTTCGAGCCGCTGTACCTCGGGGGTATCGCGTACCAGTTGTAAGCGAACGCGTAGGATACCGTAAAAGGACGGGAGATATCCCGTCCTTTTTTTGTCCTTCGGACGGCGGAAGCATAAAAAGGGAATAATCCTCGTGCTGCCGGTCAAGGGCATGCATTCCAGAAACGATCGGAACGGCGCGTCGGTCGATCCGGTCACCATCGCCATGTGCCGGTTTCCGGGAGCCGCCTGCATGAACGGCATCGACGTGCAGGCGCGCCCCCTCCTCATCCGCTCACTTGCCCTTGAACGAAACCGAAACCTTTTTCGCCGGCTCTATCACCAGCCCCGGCACATCTTTAAGAAGGGCCTTCGTCTCCTCCATCGTCGCGGGCTTCTTCGCGTTGAGTTCCTTCAGCTTCTCGGTGTTGTCCAGGAACTTCGAAAACTCGATGTCGTAGAGCGTGATGGCGTTCCCGTTGACGTTGGCGGCGTTGGTCTTCGTTATCTCCCCGTTCACCTGCACCACCAGCGCGAAACGCATGCCGTCGAAGATTATCCGCATCTGTTTGATCTGCTGTTCCAGCTGCGCGTCGTCCGCGGGCTGTGCGGTCTCCGTTTTCTCGGCCGGGCCCTTTTTTTCGGGCATAACGAGCGTGAGGGTCGGTACCGGCTTTTTAGCGAAGCGGAAGATGATGTTCTCGGCCTGAGCGGGATCGCCGGCGTTCTGGCCGCTCTTCGCCTTCATGTTCTGGTTGATCGTGAGCTTCGTCACGTCCCCGAACGAGTAGACCGCACGGTATCCCTGGTGCGTGGTGTTCGCGATGTCTTCCACCGAAACGAAGCTCACTCCCCGGCCGTAGCCTGCGGCTTTGTCCCGGATCTCCTGCTCTTTGTATATCTTCGCGTCGGGTTTCGCTTCCTCGCCGGCGCCCATTCCCTTTTTCATGCCCTCTGCCATTTCGCTTTTCATGAGAAAGGTCTCCTGGATCGTCCCGGTGCCGTCGGCGTTCACGAAGATGCGCGTCTCGACGTCCATGCATCCTATCATCATCGCCAGCGCGGACGCAATCAATACGTGAATCTTTTTCATGAGCATACCCCTTGAGCGTGATGTTTCCGCCTGATGAAAATCCGCTCGTCGTCCCCGTGATTTTCATGCGGGAGGTGAGTGGAAAATACCACGGGATCCGGAAAAAGGCAAATGGCGTGAAAATATTTTCGCGTGCCGGTGGCCGGCCCTGTGGGCGCCGGATGGAGGATGCCGACCGGTTTTAAGAAGCGTGGCGATGATGGGGGCGGAGGGTGCGATGTTCGCGCGTCCGCGGCATCCGGTTGATAAGATGGCCGCGCGTATTCGCGGTAAAAATAGACGAACTCCCGCCGCCCTGAAACAGCCGCGCGATAGCCGCTCTGTACGGCCGAGGCATCGTATCGGAAACCCGACGGTGCCACGTTCATTATACATGGAATCTTCTTTACAAGTGCGGTCATTCTGCTAGCATTTCGCGGGATAAACTGGCGTGCTGCGGTTTCCGCCGCCCTGGAGATCAATAATGAGTTTCGCTGTTATCATAGGTATGTCCGGTGCCGTGTTATTCGCCGCCGTAGTCCTCTACGGCTCGCTCCGCCGTTCCCGCCCATCCGCGCCGATATCCATAGCGGGCCGGCGTTTCCCCGACGGCTTCCTCTGGGCAACGGGCGAGGACGCCTACCAGCATGAGGGGGGAAACCTGAATAATGACTGGGCGCGCTGGGAAGCGCAGGACCCGTCGCCCATTGAAAACGGCGACCGCTGCGGCAATGCGGTCGATTTCTACAACCGCTACGAGTCGGACTTCGACCTCGCCGCGCGCGACGGGCAGAACGCCCACCGCGTCGGAATCGAATGGAGCCGCGTGGAGCCGGAGAAGGGCCGCTACGACGAGGATGCCTTCCGGCGTTACGGCGCGATTATCGACGCCATGCGAAGGCGCGGCTTCGTCGTCTTCCTGAACCTGTGGCACTTTACGCTGCCGCTGTGGGCGGCGGACGAGGGGGGATGGGAAAGCGCGGAGGTGATGGAGCGCTGGGAGGCGCTGGTGCGCCAGTGCGCGGAGCGGTTCGGTCCGCGCGTCGATTACTGGAGCACCATGATCGACGCGCAGATCTACGCGCTCGCAGGCTACGCCGTGGGCGAGATACCGCCGAATCAGAAGGACATACGGCGCGCCCTCTCGGTCTACCGGACGCTCATCCATGCCCACGCCCGGGCCTATCACCTTATAAAAATACACGCCGCGCCGCCCGCCGGAGCCTCCGCGCCGCGCGTGGGCCAGATATACTTTTTCTTTCACTACGAGCCGAAGGGCCTCCTCCTCGACCGCGTCATCACGCGGCAGATGGACCGCATCTTCAATCAAAACCTCCTCGACGCGCTGTACACCGGTACCATCGACCTCAGGGTGCTCCTCGGCCCGTCCATACGGGAACACGACGAAGCGCTCCGCGGCACGCTCGACTGGATCGGCGTGAACTACTACACGCGCGAGATACTCTCCTTCAATCCGTTCAAACCGGGCTTCATCGAACGGAAGACCTGTACCTCGTCGCCCGCCACCGACATGGGCTGGGAGATCTATCCCGAGGGGATCTACCGCCTGTGCAAAACACTCGGGGGCCGCTATCCGGGCGTGCCGCTTTTCATCGCCGAGTCGGGCCTGGCCGACGCCGCCGACGACCGGCGGCCGCGCTTCATCCTGGAGCACCTGGCCTGGGTGCACCGGCTCGTTCAGGAGGGATGTCCGATAACGGGATTCACGTACTGGAGCATGACGGACAACTGGGAGTGGGCGAAGGGCTTCGGCCCGAAGTTCGGCCTGTACCGCGTGGAAAGGGCGACCATGGAGCGCGTCGAGACCTCCTCCGCGCGCCTCTACCGGTTCATCGCGCACAACAACCGCCTGCCCGAAGAAAGCGAGCTCGACGCCATACTCCGCGGCGACGGCTGAGGGCTCAGCCCTTCACGAAGGCCTTCCCGTCCTTTTCACGGATGGGGTAGCGCGTGAAAAACGCGAGCGACACGAGCGCGGCCGCCCCGGCGCTCGCCGAGATCATCCGCAGGCCCCATACCGACGGTGTTTCCGATCCGCCGGCGTACATGAGCGCGGTCGCCACGGCGATCGAGAGCCCTATGGCGATCTTCTGGAAGATGGCCTGCACGCCGAAGTAGATGCCCTCCCGCCGCCTGCCGGTGAGCGTCTCGTCGTAATCGATAACGTCCGCCAGGAGC
>JALOTJ010000009.1 GCA_025457965.1 Spirochaetota bacterium
TGCAAGGGAGCTGAGAATGAGGAAGAAATCAATTTTACGAAGTGTGATAATTATGGGAATTGCATTGTTCCAGATGTCCTGCTCTGTATTTGGGATTAGGTCTGAGGAAACGCCAAAATACGAGATCCTGGTCAGCGAAGGAAATAAAGAGATCCGATCTTACTCAGGTTACATTGTGGCAAAAACTACCGTAAAAGGTGACTTCAGGGATGCGCAGGGAGAGGCGTTTAGGATTCTTGCCGGATACATATTTGGCGGCAACGAAAAGAAGCAGAAAATATCAATGACCGCCCCCGTGATGCAGGAAAAATCCCCCACAAGTGAGAATTTGTCGATGACTGCACCCGTCGTTCAATCGCCAACCGAGGGCGGTTGGGTCATGACCTTTATGATGCCATCGGGGTACAAATTAGCTGATCTTCCAACTCCAAAAGACAAGCGAGTTGAGTTCGAAGAAGTTAATCCGAAAATTTATGGTGTGATTCGTTATTCGGGACTGGGCCGACAGAGTACCAACGAAGAGATGGCCAATGAACTGCAAGCCTGGTTAAAGACAAACGGACAATACGAAGTTGTCGCCGGACCAAGTTATGCAGGCTACGACCCACCTTGGACAATTCCATTTTTTCGTCGCAATGAGATGATGTATGAACTCAGATCGAGAAAGTAGCTGAATTTCCAAGGCATCTGAAATACGACTTTCCCTCCGGGGAAGAACTTTTTTGTGGAAAAATGCTTCTGATAAGCAGCATCGTGAAGGATGATTTTTACGGGGGAGCGGGCGTAACTTCATAGTAACTTAAAAGAAGTATATATTTTTTCCAGAATGGGGGCACCCAATATATTTGCATTGTTACTCGGCCCACGAGATCAATGAAAGTTTTAATCGCATCAGGGATTTTCAAATTTTGCAAAATGAAAGTTAAGGTTCTAACATTAAATACAAATACATAGGAATGTACTCTCTCCCCGGAGCGCGGTTCCTCCCGATTTAAGGCACATTCTCGGCAGTTCCTGCCTGCAACACGTCGCTCGCTCCCGGCAGAAAGCCCCTTGGAACGATAGTGTCAAATATCTTTCGCTTTTTCTTCTAGCCCTCAAACCAACGTTGTGTACTTAAGCTGTTTCAATCATCAAATCTTTCATATGGTCCATATTGAGATATCGTTTTGTCCCCCAGGACCTCGACGCGATATAGCGCAGACGGGCGGCTACCAGCATCAGGGCGGATTCTCCGTCAGGGAAAGCACCCACAACCCTGGTCCGCCGTCGTATTTCTCTCATGATTCGCTCAAGGGGGTTATTCGTTCGGATCCTCCTCCTGTGTTCATCGGGGAAATCATAATAGGTTAATGTTTCCTCGATAGAATTCAAAACCAGTTCGGCCGCCTTTGAGAGTTTCATCTCTTTGAGCTTTTTCGCGACGCCGTGCGCTTTCTCCATGGCAGCCTGTTTGTCTTCCTGGGCGTGGATCGCCTTCAGCATAGTCGCAACATACTTAACCTTCCCATGAGGCACCACCGTAAAAACGTTGCGATAAAAGTGCACAATGCACCGTTGCCACTTTGCCTCGGGATAGAAATGAGCAATACTTTCCACCAGCCCCAGGCTTTTATCCGAGATAAAAAGCCGTATTCCCTTGAGACCACGGGACTTTAAATAGCGTAAAAACCCTTGCCAGCTCTCCTTGTCCTCCTTTGCTCCCTCGGCAACTCCAATTATTTCCCTGAAACCATCAGCAGTTACGCCCAAGGCTATAAGAATTGATATATTTCGTACTTCTCCACCCCAGCTCCGTTTCAGCCAGATGCCATCAAGATATACATACGAATATTCTCCGGTAATCTTCCTGTTACGCCAGGCTTCAATGTGTGCATATACCTTCTTGTTCAAATTGCTGATGGTTCCGGGAGATACTTTTGTCCCCCATAGTGCTTCGGTTATATCTTCAACCCTCCGTACCGATACGCCGGCGAGGTACATTTCCACCAGCGATTCTTCGACGGATATCTCCCTCCTGCGGTACCTATCGATAATTGCGGTATCGAAAGGGAGCGTCCGCAATTTCGGTACTTTTAAGTTAAGCTCTCCCGCCTTTGTCTGCAATTTACGTCCATAGCTGCCGGCTCGCGTGTCTTTTCTTTCAGGCGTATGCTCGTACTTCTGTGCATTACAGATTACATCCGCTTCAGCGTCCAACATGGCGTTAAGCGTTTCTTCCACCGTTCCTCTGACGAATTCACCCAAATGATCCTTGATTTTTTCTTCGTTAATCTCGATAATCCTATCAGATTTCATAAAGTCCTCCTGCTGACGTTTTTTGAGTGTGGTGCTTATAATTTCGTCAGCTTGAGGACTTTCTATTCTGTGAAAAATGTGCGAAAGATATTATACGTTATCCTTGGAACAGAGGCCGCTTAAAATTTAACATATAGGAAACTGCGTCCCCCTGCGGCAAAAAGTTCCGAGGCATAAGGCCGTTTATCAGAAGCTTCCCCTTTATAAACGTCCTTTCATTCCGGAAAAAAGCCCCTGACTGGGGCCTTTATAATTTTGCAGTCGGCCATCCGGAAGGACTGAATGTGCTCAATCATGGCCGTTATGCGCTCGTAGAGGAGCGCCTCCCAGGAGACGGATTTCACGCTCGGTGGGCAGCGTCTGCATAAGCTGTGGAGACTTATCGAAAAACTGCCTGGCATAGACAGGCCGGTACTCGTCGCTTAACTCGGCGAATTCCCTGTCAATGCGGTGGGCCTGGAACTCGTAAATGCCGAAGGCCCGGGGGATCATCTTGAAAAAGGAGACGCCGCCCGGGTCCGGGGGAAACAGCCATCCCCTCTACGCCATGCCGACGAGCAATCCCTTCAGGCCCTCGAGAGGCCTCCCCGTGCGCCGTGAAATCTCCTCGGCGGTCTCGAAGCTCATGCGCAGGTCGCAGAAGAGCTCCGCCTCCCCCGGGGTGAATATCTTCTCGAGGCGCCTGATCTCCATCCCGTTCCCGGTGGCGGGAAAGCCGTTCGGCAGGGAGTCAGGCACCCCGGCGAGCCGCCTGTATACATTCTCCTCCATCGTCCCACCTTTCGGGATCCATCCTCTGCCCGGTCACGAAAATTAAGGTATGCGCTGTCCATATATGCACCCGATTTATTGCCGGAGGTTCATGCCCCGACGGCCGGCACCGGTACGCGGGTAAAAGACTTGAATTACCCCCGCGCCCCTGTAGAATTCACCCTGTCGTTTTTCCCAGGGCGCATGCGGTATGATCCATTGTACCGTGGCGGAAATCTCAATAAAAGGCGGACGAACATGATCCCCATCCGGCACATTATCCTCGGCACGGCGATCGTCTTATTCACCTCTCCCGCTTTTCCTGAGACCCCTCCCCTCACGGATGCGCAGCTCGAGAGCGCCATCGACGCCGCCGCGGCTCGCTTTCAGCGTGTGCCTTCGGCCGGCGCCTGTCCTAGCTTCGTCGAGGTGGACGCGGGCGCGTTCACGAAGAATATAAAGACCATGAAGACGATGATAGGCCCCGGCACGAAGCTCTGCCTGGTGATGAAATCCGACGCCTACGGGCACGGCCTGGAAAACCTGATCGCCGCGGCCGTCAAAGCGGGGCCTGACTACATAGCCCTCGTCGAAAACCGCGAGATCGCCGCGGCCACCGGCTACATGCGCGCCTCGGGTAAAAAGGTCCCGATCCTGAGAATAGCCCCGGCCAGCCTTGATGAAGCGGTCGAGGCGGTCGTGAAGGGGTGGAATGTGGAGGAGATGGCCGGCTCCGCCGAGCAGGGCTCACTACTCTCGTCCGTGGCGCTGCGGCTGGGCAGGAAAACAGGCAGGCGAGTGACGATACCCATCCACGTCAATATCGACACTGGGATGGGCAGGATGGGCGCGGCTACCGCGGACGAGGTCAAAAAGATTATAGCCCTTCCCGGCCTCCGGCTGATGGGCATCATGACGCACTTTGCCCAGTCCGACGATCCCACGGAGGCCGGTAAGAAACGGACGCTCGAACAGGTGAGGCGTTTCGAAGACATGGTGGGGAAGCTGGGGGTCGGAGCGGACGTCATCATCCATACCGCCAACTCGGCCGCGACCAGCAAGTTCCCGTGGACCTGGAAAAACATGGTCCGGGTGGGGAGCCTCATCTACGGGGACGTAAACGCGGACACTGACCCGAAAGGGCTGTTCCTCCCCGTCATGGCGTCGCTGAAGTCCACGGTGGCCATTATCCTTCGCGACGTTCCGCCCGGGACAACCGTGGGATACGACAGCATATTCAGGACGCGGGAGGGGCGGAGCTCCACGCTGGCCGCCGTGAGGGTCGGCTACAACAACGGCTACCCTAAAGACGCCTTCGTCAACGGCACCGAGGTGCTGATCGGCGGCCGCCGGTATCCGGCCGTGGGCAAGACATCCATGAATCTCCTCGTGGTGGACATAACGGACGGAGACCCGTCGCGCTCGGTCCGGATCGGCGACGAGGTGGTATTGATGGGCAGGCAGGGAGACGAGGCCATCACCATGGAGGAGCTGGCATCCCGGAACAAGCTCACGAGCTACGAGATGCTGCTGAGGCTCGGGAAAAACAACCGCATAAAAGTCATCCGGCAGGGCGGAGCGGATTAGCGCTCACGCCGTTCGTCATGCACGTCCATTTTCAATAGACGAAGGAGATCGCCATGGAATTCCACGAGCTGTTGATGAAACGCCGTTCCATCCGGGACTTTCAGGATAAAGAGGTTCCGGCGGGCATCATCAGGCAGATCATCACGAAGTCACGCCTGGCGCCCAGCTCGGGCAACGGCCAGCCCCGGGAGTTCAATAAATACATAGGGAACTGCGTCTCCCTACGATAAAAAGTTCGGGGGCATAACGCCGTTTATCAGAAGCTTCCCCTATGGGGAAGTCCTCTCCTTCCGGAAAAAAGTCCCTGACTGGGGCTTTTAAAATTTCCCCGTTCGGGATGCGGAACTCGGGCTGCTTTTGGGGCATGTCGGGCATGATCTCAACAATTAACATTATACCACGATGCCGTCGTTCAGCGCCACCACACCCTCCTTCATAACCAGACGGATGTTCCGTACCGTTTGTATATTTTTAAGCGGGTCCCCATCGAGAACGATTAGATCGGCCTTTTTGCCCCGGGCGACGCTGCCGATGGACTCATCCATTCCCAGTATTTTCGCGTTGACCAATGTCGCCATCTTCAGCGTATCGGCCGCAGGAATGCCGGCATCCACAAAACGGATCAGTTCGTCCCCGTAACGACCGAAGAAACCGCTGTAATAGCCTCCCAGATCGGTTCCTATTCCCAGGTTTGCGCCGACCCGGTAAAGTTTCTTCAGATTGGCCACCTGGTTTTTATGCATGTCCATAAGATACTGCCGGTCAAACATCAGCTTTTTCCGCTCAACCATGGTGAGTTTTTTCTCTCCCTGGGAGATGGATTTTTTAAGCTGCAGTTTAATCTGCTTCACCGCTTCGGGTACGAGAAAATCCTTCCCCCGCTTCTCAACGAGCCCCAGAAGTTCCTCTTCCTTGAAGACATCGCCGTATGCCATGAGGGTTGCGTGTATGGACATGTTCCTGTTAATAAACATCTCAATATACCGGTCCGGAATGCCCCCATCCATCGGCATATGCTCCAGGGTGTGAAAGCCCAGGTCTACTCCCTTGATGAAACCCGACAGCAGCGGTTCGTGGAGGGCGCATTTTATGCCGTGACGTGTGCCGATTTCCAGAATGGCCCGGTAAGCTTCGTCGCTGTGATTGGGCAGCTTTCGGGAATTATATGAATAGGAATGCTCCTGATGGAGGGTCTTGAGCCACCGGGCCCCCTTTAGGATCATGTCCTCGCAGGCGGCCTTCACTTCCTCCTCCGACTGCGGGCGCTCGGCATAGTTCCCCCCCAGCAGCCATTTTATTACCGGGTTTGTAAAATAGGGGGCCTTTTCCGGGGCGCCGAGTTTTTCCCTTTCCCGTGCCGCTATGGGAGAAAGAGAACTGATCACCCGTGGCCCAGGTATTTCGTTCAGCTCGGCCATGCGGGAAAACTTTTTTATTTTTCCGGGAAAACCTCCCAGGTCACGCACCGTGGTGACCCCGCCCATAAGGCAGCTCTCAAAATTTTTCACCAGCTGGGCGTTCATCTGTCGAACCGCGTTAAGGTTGATGTCATACATGAAGGGCACTGTCATGTGCACATGGTTGTCGATAAACCCCGGCAGCAGCGTCATGCCCCTGAGGTCGGCGACACGGTACCCCTCAAGGGATCCAAGGCTTCCCTGCTTCACCACGTCCTTAATGACGCCGTCGCTTACCAGCACCGTGAGACCGTCATGCAGTTTTAATGTGACCCCGTCGAACAAACGGCAGTTTTTCAGCACCAGGTTTTTAATAAACTCCGGCTTCCAGTTCGCCGGCGCGAAGCACCCCGTCAGTCCCGGAACATTGGCGCCGGCAATCAGCAGGGCCGAGGCGCCCGCCGCTGTCAGTCCCAGAAATTCCCGCCGGGTCGACGGCTGTTCATCAAATATGTTTTTCATGGGTGCCTCCCATAATAAATAAATACATAGTAAACCGCGTCCCTTTAAATATCCAGGAATTTCCGATTACTCTCCGGCGCAAGGCGCCTGACATACTACCCTATATCGAAAGCGATTTCAAGGGGGAATCCAACCACTCCGGTAAAAAGCCCCTTGATGGGGGCCTTTATAATTCACGTCCCGGATGACCGGTTTCCGCTCGAACCTCCTCACCCTCCCGAAGGCGAGGCACTTCATCCTGAACATGTTGCCGTACACCTCGATGGCATCCGAGCTCCCGGCCTCCTGGCGGAGGTTGTCCGTGTTCGGGAAGGAATCCAGAATCTCAGCGAAGAGGGGAAGAAGCCGGTGCGCCTCGCGCTTGAGGGTACGCATGAGCCCTCCCGGGGTGCCTACCTCGACGGGGTCTATCCGGTCCCCGATGCCGCCCGCGTCGCGGAACGTCTAAATGCCGCTCTCGGCGGACACGCCCGCGCCGCACGAGGGGGACGCCATGACCGCTTTTCCCGGGACCGCCGCGGCTTCACGAAGCCCTCTCTCATCCATGGGACACCTCCGGTATTCGCCCGTCATTGAACGCCGTGCTCACGGCGAGAAATACCTCCCGAACAGCCATATGACCGCCGGCAGCGTGGCCGCGGAGGCGATGAAGCTCGAGACGATGAACTGGTTGGCGATGGCGCGGTTGCCTCCCTCCCGCTCGACCACGATGGGGACGGCCGTCACCGGCGGCACCGCGCTCTGGATCACGAGCAGGAGGGCGACCTCGTAGGGGGGGCGGAGGACGACCAGCGCCGCGAGCGCGATCATTGGGAACGCCAGGTTCTTGAAGAAGACGAACTTCAGGCACTCCACGACATAAAGAGCGCCCTTCCCCCTGAAGTCCACGTAGATGCTCCCGCCGATTACGATCATGACGAGGGGGACGGACATCTCCCCGACGGCCTTCAGCGCGGATATCACGAACCCGGGCACGAACCGGTCAAGGCCCGTGAGCTTTATCGCCAGGGCGGCCACGGTGGCCAGCAGGATAGGGTTGAAGAGCTTGCCCGCGACCTCGCCGGGTCGCGGCATCTTCCGGAATCCATGAAAGAAAAACCAGTAGGTGTTGAAGAAGAACGCGGGGTAGAAGAGCGTGAAGAGAAACAGTTCCGCCAGGTGCGGTGTGTCGCGCCCGAACATACCCGTTATCAGGGCCAGGGGCACGAAAATCGCGTTGGGGTAGAACAGGCTGACGCCGAACACGGTCCGGGTCTCACTCCGGGACACCCTCATCGCCAGGAGGGTGAGCGGCAGCATGAAGGCCATGAATCCCGCCCACCACAGGGGCATGGCCCACCAGAGAGGGAATTTGGCCGGATCGAAATGGGTCAGCATGTTGCCGACCACCAGGCACGGCACCGCCACTTCGATCGCAAGGGGGGTGATGACGGAGATAATGCTCTCGGGCACCATCTTTCGCGCAAGGACCGTGAAGCCTATTACGCCGATCCCCAGCAGCACCGCGACGGATTCGAAGGTGACGGTGAAGAGTTCCATGGCGCTGTACCTGCGCCCAGTGTACACACGGAGGCGCCTTTTTCAAGCGGAATTCTGGAGAGTTCGCTCGCTTCCGAATTCGCCTTTTACTCTCCGGCACAAGGCGCCTGACATACTACCCTATATCGAAAGCGATCTCAAGGGGGAATCCAACCACTCCGGCAAAAAGCCCCTTAGAACAGTGGCCGCTTAAAATTTAACATATAGGATACTGCGTCCCCCTTCGATAAAAAGTTCCGGAGCATAATTCCGTTTATCGGAAGCGCCTCCTTTGGAAACGTCCTTTCCTTCAGGAAAAAAGCCCCTGACTGGGGCCTTTAAAATTTCCCCGGTCGGGATGCGGAACTCGGGCTACTTCTGGGGCAATGTCGGACATATAGCGTTCCTTGCTGAAATATCAATTACGAGTATAGATCGCGTCCCGCCGGTGCCCTACCTTCCTTTCTTCAATTTCTCCAGCAGGGCCTTCATGCGGGGAAGGAGCTTTTCCCCTTCGGGAGTGCCGTAGAGGTTCCTTTCCTCCCGTGGGTCCTCTTCCAGATCGAAGAGCCAGGGCTTCCTCCCCTTCCGGAATTCCACGTACTTGTACCGGTCGGTGCGCACGCCGACATACGTAGGTGTGGGCTCCGGATAGTAGTGCCAGAACTCGAGCATCCATGCCTTCCGGCCCTCCGCCCTGCCGTTACTGATCAGCGGGATGAGGCTCTCCCCGTCCATGTCGGCGGGGATTCCCACGCCGGCGATGTCCAGAAGCGTCGGTGCGATGTCGATGTTGAGGGCCATCGCCCTTCGGAGAGAGCCCGGGTCCGGGATGAGCCAGGGCGCCCGCACGATAAACGGCACCAGGATCACCTGCTCGTAGCTCTCCCGTATCCCGTGGTGCGCGTGCTCGCCCCAGGACATGCCGTTATCGCCCATGTATATAACCAGCGTATTGTCCCGCAATCCCTCCCGGTCAATGGCATCCAGCAGGCGGACGACCTCGCGATCCATGGCGGTGATGGTCTCGCAGTACCGACGGTACTGGTCGTAGTACGAGCCCATCATGATACCCTGGAAGACGTTGCGCCTGGTCTTTCCGAACCACCACGGATCGACAACTTTGGGAAGCGCCGATTTCACGTCCGCGTCCCTGTACATCCCGGCGATCCCCTCGGGCGAAGTGAACGGGGGATGGGCAGGCCGGTGCGACAGGTAGATACAGAAGGGCTTGCGCGCGTTCCCGGCCCGACGGTGTTTTCCTCCCATGAACTCGACGGCCCAGTCGGTCACCTCCTCGGAGATGTACGATTTCCTCGAGGGCATGTCCTTCCCATTGACAATCAAAGGGCAATCGAAATACGAGCCCTGCCCCTCGCGGTAGGTGTATGACACGAACAGGTCCAGGAAGGGCAGATCGGGCAGGCCCTTGCCCGGCATGTGCCATTTCCCGATAAACGCAGTGGCGTAACCGCTCCCGGCCAGGTACTCGAGAAAGGTGGTCATCCTGTAATTCCAGGGCGTGTGGTTGTTCTTCACGCCGTGCCTGCCGGCGTATGCCCCGGTGAGGATGCTGGCCCGGGCGGGCGTGCACAGCGACGTAGTGTTGAAGGCGTTCTCGAACCGCACCCCCTCCCGGGCCAGCCGGTCCATGCCCGGCGTCTTGATGAACGGGTGCCCCGAGCAGCCCATGGCGTCCGCCCTGTGGTTGTCGCCCAGGATGAACACGATGTTCGGCTTCGCAGGCTTCTTCCGCGCCGGAACCGCAAGCCCGGGTAAGGCCAGCCCGGCCACGACGGCGCCTCCGGCGAGCTTCAGCAGTTTCCTGCGGCTTATAATGTCCGAAAGAATACCTTTACTCGCTTGATATTTCGACATGGCGTCCCTCCCCTCTGACCTGATCTCTCTTTTCATATGCCGTACCCGAACAGCGCCCGGTAGCCGGCGAGAAAAATGACATAGAGATTTTCCCCCTTCCCCCACGCGTAGCCCGATACAACGGCGGCGACGCTGACGGCGATAAGGGCCAGGGACGCGGGCGTTACCCCCGTGACCGCCTCGCCCCGGCGCCGGAGGACGGTGCGGGCGACGATGCCGCCTATGCCCATCTGCAGGGCCATGAAGCAGGTGAGCCAGAAATTGAGCGGGTTAAGATACCAGTATATGCTCTCCAGTATTCCATAGGACTCCAGCAGCAGCAGGTTCTCCTTCGTGGCCCAGATGAACGGGCTGATCGCCGAGGCGAGGACCCGCTCCCCCGGGGACGCGCCGCGTAAATACGAGACCGTGTACACGTAGAGCGTGCCGAAGGCGACCGAGAGAAAATAGGCGGTGCCGAATACCTTCGCGAGCGCCTGATGCAGGGCGTCGTTCTCGAGGCAGGCGGAGCCGAAATAGCCCGCCCACGACACCGCCATGACGGCGAAAACGGTCCCCGCCGGGTATAAAAAGCGATCCTTGAAATCAAGCTTCTTCATGACTGCCTCCCTTCATTCTGGCGTTTTTCCGTCACACCGGGCTTAAGCCGGCCATTTCCCCACTCTCCGCCGAAAGGTTCATGCCGCTTCCCGGTCCACCCCCGGGGATTTCCGATGAACTCCCTTTCCAACCGCGTCCACGGCAAGAATCTTTCCAATGCGGGCCGCCGTATTGGAATCCACCGCACCGTTCAGCGAGAGACTCTGCTCTTTCAGCACCTGGTCGATGCGGGAGCGCTCGATTATCATGAAGCTTCCATCGGAGACGATCTCGTGGGTCAGCTTTTCGGTGGCATAGCGGCCGTGGGTGTCGTCGGGTTTGCCGATCACCTCGAAGACGTAAACGGCGACGGTCTTATTGGGCAGTTTTTTTTCGACCCGGGCAAGCTGTTTGGCCATCTTCTTAAACATCTCGTCGGCCGTGGAAGAGTCGTCGGCCCGGGATGGCGCGGGATTTATTATAACAGGCATCGCCGCCGCCAGCAGTATGGTTTTCTTCATGCTTCGTTCCGGATCTCGTTAGCTTGCTTTCCAATAGGGTTTCTCGGTGCCGACGTCGAAAAAGAAACGGAGACTTCCGTACGGCGCCGTGGCGGCACGCCGTGCGGAGGCGGTCGGGTCTCTTCGCGAACGCACGGAAAGACCTACTTCACGGCTTTCAGCACCAGCGTATTTTTCGTATGGGCCTGTATCAGCTCGTCGCTGAACCACCAGTAGAGTTTTTCCCCGTTCATAAATGGTTCTATCTGGTCGGTGGTATGGCCGTCAAACAGCCTGCCGCACACGCCGCCCGGCAGAACGGCCAGCACTTTGGAGCTGTCGGCGAGGTCGGCCACCATTCGCATCGAGGCCGTGGTGGTCGCATAGAACGGTTCATTAAATTCGTAAAGCGCGCGGTAAAGTGTCTCTCCCGAACCGTCCATGGGATGGGAGCCTCCGCCAAGCACGCCCTTCAACGCTCCCTTGCGCATGATGGGGCTGACGAATTCCAGACGGTGCATGTCGCCCCACTCCCATCCGGCGGGATCGGATCCATGGTTTCGTCCGAGCTCCGCGAGGATTTCCGCTCCCGCCCGGTGGATGATATCCGCCATGCTTTCCCTGTTTTTAGTCGTACTATCATCAAACCATTCCGACTTTCCGCCAAGCACCATCTTTTCGAAACGGACCTGCCAGAAATACCAGTTATTGAGCATGGTTTTCGCCAGCTCCGCACCCAGCTCGTCTTTGAAGGTCAGGTACGCGAACCGCGCGTAGACGGCCTGGAATACGGCCGGCGCGGCGGTGGCCTTATCATCCGCATAGTCCCATTCCGAGAGCAGTTTCGCCAGCGCTTCGGTGTCCTTGAACGATGCGAGGCCCCTCGCCAGTACCGGCGCGACTTTTTCCGCCATCAGGTTTTTTATGTCCCGCTGGAATTTCCAGTGGTCCTCCGCCGTGGTCGTCTTCACCGATGCCATGAGTTCCTTGAGCCGGGCATAGCGATAGTACGGCGAAAAATGGGATGACATATAATACGGGTAGTCCTTTTTCACCGTCTTGTGGTTGCAGGTGCCGAGCCAGCCAGTGGCGGGGTTATACGCCTGGGGCATTTTTTCATACGGTATCCAGCCTGTCCAGTTGTCGGCGCCGCCCTTCACTTCGTAGGGTACGGTGCCTTCCCCCTGGGAGCGTATGGGGATCCGTCCGGTCGTCTGCCACCCGATGTTTCCCTTTACATCGGCGAATACAAAGTTCACCATGATCGCCGTGATGTCACCGAGGGCCTTCTTGACATCATGAACCGACCGGACGAAAATGAGGTCCTCGATGCCGATTGAGGACCTCATGGTTTCAAACGGAGACCAGCGGAGGCTGATACAACGGGTGGTCTTAAGGTCCGCTAAAACACCCGAAATGACCGGACCCCGCCGGGTCAGCTTGATTACTATGCGCTCTTCCCGGAATCCCTGAGGCGATTTTTTATCTTTGATTTTCAGCGTTTCGGTGATTTTTACAAATGGCAGTGAGTTCCCGCCCTCCAGGTAGTTGTCCGGCTTCGCGGGGTCGATCGTCTCCACGTAGAGATCCTGGGCGTCTCCATAGGAATTCGTTATCCCCATTGCGACATACTCGTTGCGTCCCATGACCATTCCAGGCACACCGGGCACATTTACGCCGACGGCCCTTACACCCGGAAATATCAGGGCGCTGGGGTACCAGGGGCCTGGCAGCATCCGGGCATCCAGGTGCGGATCATTCGCGACAATCGGCAATTTTCCCGAGGCGCGCCCTCCGCCCACCGTCCAGTTGTTGCTGCCGATACCGAGCGGCCTTGAAAACTCGCGGACATATTCCATAAGTTTTGCATCACCGGAAATACGCACCGTGGACGCTTGCGGGTGTCCCGCAGCGGCGACCTGGTTTCCGTCGGCGTGCACGCCGTCGTCGGGATTTATGTTCAGCGGGAAAATTTCCCGCGCCTTCGCGATGCCGAGCTTCTCGACGAGCATTTGGGTGACCGTTTCGGTTTGAATGTTCGCGGCGCTGTTCCATCCCATGTAATACATGATTGCCAGGGAATCCTCGATGGTCCACGGCCCCGGTTTTATGCCGGCAAGCTTGAACTCGAGATGGTGGCTTTTACCGTGGTCCCGTATATATTCATTTACGCCATCGAGATACGCCTGCAGCATTTCCCTCGTCTTTTTGCTCAGCATACCGGCGTGTTTTTTGGCGTTCCTGTGAAAGCCGAGTGTCCTCATCCTGACGTCTGTTTCGCGGCCGACCTCTCCCGCCAGCTCGGAAATTCTGCCTGTGGCGAACAGTTTTGTAAGCTCCATCTGGAAGAGGCGGTCCTGGGCTGTAACGAATCCCTGCGCGTAAAACGCGTCATGGGAATTCGCCGCGTAAATATACGCCATTCCCTTCTCATCCCGAACAACCTTGACGGAATCGGTCAATCCCTTGAGCGCCAGTTCGCCGCCGCGCTGAAAGCTGTTGCTTCTGTACAGCAGCAGCGAAAGGACAACCGAAAGCACCACCAGTACCAGTACAGCCGTCTTAACCCATTTCATGACCAACCTGCCCTGTGCCAGCATTGAAATTTTATCCCGCCGGACGTCAGCGGCGGGTGTGGGACCGGTGGACCCGGCACCCCGCACGGGAGCGCAATCCGTGTCCCCGTGCTCCTGCAGTATACGAGGGAGAGCGAATTGGGTAAAGAATTTAATTCAGGGATGGATCTGAAAATAGGTATTCGCGGCGTATCGGGGCATTTAGTCGCGCGGCATAATTCCGTCCGATTATCTTAAAACCTCATCTCAACGCCGAAAACGGCGTAGTGAAACATTGAAAAGGTGTACACCGTGTCATTATCGGCCCCGCCTTCAAGAATACGGTACCCGACCATAAGCGCCGCACCCTCGTTAAACCTGTATAACAAACCCGCAAAAATATCCTCTGCCCTTCCGTAGGGCGACCAGGCCGCGTCGCCATACGTGAGGAGCGAGTACGATGGAGAGATTATCCATTCGAGGTAGTAATTGAGAAGCGGGACGAATCCCGTATTGTCGAGCCCTCCCTTCTGGCCGCCGCCCTCGAGGGAGATCTCGGCGTCCCGTATTTTGCCCGTGATGCCGGCGCCGAGTTTCACGCTGTCGTTGATCAGAAAATAATATCGATACGTCGCCCGGTACGAATCGAACCTGAATCCTGCTTTTACATCGGTGCCCGCAGCGAACGTTTTACCATCGAAGTCGATTGCGCGGTCCAGCCTGCCGTCCGCTTCGATCCGGAGCCAGGAGGCCATAAACCCGGCGTAGTGTCTGCCGGCAAACTCGTACCCCGTCTCGATGCGCGGGGAAAAAACGATGTCCGAACCGAGGTCGTCGGTGTACGAGAACCTGGTCCCCGTATCGCCGGGGAGTGCGACGTCGTTTCGGGAGGAGTATACCGCCGCACCCTGGAATGTCGTGATGAATTTCGCCATGGCGGGGACCGGGAGCGCCATCAGCACTGCCACTAATGAACGTATGAGCGGTGTTCTTATATTCATGCTTTATGCCTTCATCGCTATTTTTATAGAACGATCTCCGGGCACTCCGATTAAGGGTGCCGCCGGTGCTTTAAATCAGTCACTCCATGCCGCCGGAGTACTGTAGAGAACTTCAGACGAGCCCGAAACAGGGTTACATCGTTTAGAAAATATACCGCTTTTGATTGATTTCGTCAAATAACTTGCGGGTTGTATTCGGAAAGGAGTGCTGATCCTTACTCCTTGACGTCGAGCCATTCCCGCAAACAGCGCGCGGCATCGTCCCGGGGAATCGGCGTCCTCCCCGTGGAATAGAGCCCTATGCGCATGGAGATGATGCTGCCGTTCGCCCAGGGCCACCAGGCCGCGAGCAGGATAAAGTCGCCGTTCGCCTCGGCCGCGAATATGAGCTGCCCCGGGCGGATATCGAAGGTCGAGTCGACAATGCCGCGCACGCGCTGTGACGCCTCGGCGATGCTAGTGGCGTCCCAGTGCTGGACGAACTCGTTAATGACGGTGCCGAATACGCGCTCTTTTACGGCCGCATCGAAGGCCATCAGCGCGGCGTTGAAACGGTCATCCCATTTCCACGAATGGCCGTGCGGCGTTCCTTCGGCGATCCGGGTGCAGATTTCACGAAAGCGGTCAAGGTTTTGAGTGTTCATGGACCGAGCGTATACCAGCGAAGGCTGAATGTCAAGCCGCGGGCGGGAGCCCGGGACCGTGCCACTGCCGGTGAAATACCCGAATAGTGCTGGTTTCAATTTGCATTTCCTTAACAACAACACTATACTAAATGTAAATACAATAAAATACGGAGGAAGGTATGAGCCTTGAATCCATTCTGATATTTTTGGTGATCGGAGCGATCGCCGGATGGCTTGCCGGAGTAATTATGAAAGGCGGCGGATTCGGCCTTGCCGGCGATATCGTTATCGGAATCATAGGGGCGTTTATCGGCGGCGTGCTGTTCAGATTTCTTGGAGTAGCGGCGGGAGGGTTCGTCGGCTCCATAGTGATCGCGCTTGTCGGAGCGATTGTTTTGCTGTTCATTCTCAGGCTTGTAAGGAGATGAGTATGGTTTGTTGAAGCAGGCGGGTCATGGCAGTACCGCCTGTTCAAACCGGGTTACTGCAAAACCAAAATGACTCGTGTTTCATTGATGGCATCGAGAGACCGCCGGATTTCGCCTTGTCCGCCTTCCTGAACGCCAGGCCATTCCTTCAACCGCCGGCCGGTACTCACTTCCTGATGCGGGCGAGTATCTTTTCGTCTCTAAGCTCCCTGAGCGCGTCGGCGGCGATCCAGCGCGCGGTGCGCGAATCGATCTTCGCGATTTCGGCGGCCGTGCGGATGGCCTTTTTATTAAGGGCCATGTTCCGCTTGCCGATCTGTCGCAACGCCCAGTTGACCGCCTTGCGCACGAAGTTGCGATCGTCGGTGGATTGTTTCTTTATGATTGTCAGAAATTTTTCAAAGACCTCGTCGCCGGATGTCCTGTCGTGTACCGCGAGTACGGCCATCAGCGCGAAGCCGGAGCGCTTTACGAACTCTACCTCGCGCGCGCTCAATCTGGAGGCCAACTCGTGCGCGAAGGACAGGCGTTGAAAGAGATTGAGGCAGCACTGGTCGCAGACGTCCCACGAGTCGAAGTCCGCGACCCATTTTTCGGCCTGTTTCTCCGTGACCGCGTCGGGCTCCTCGAGGAGCGTTGCGAGGATGCGCGCCTCGTGGACGCCGCTCGCCCAGAGCTTTCCCGCCAGAGCGTGATCGCGGCCGCATTCCTTCGCGAGCGCGCGGAGCTTCGGCATGGAGACGCCGAGAGCTTTGCCGGTGCGGATGCCGAAACGCTCCATGCCCGCGCGCGCGTTCGGATCGGCCAGGTCCTCGAGGCGGGCGATGACCTGGTCAGCGGTCACGGCGCCTTCCAGACATTGACAGCGGGATTGTCATTACAGCTTTTACAAAAGACCCTGGGGTCGCCATGTCCGCAGCCGTAGCACCACAGGTCGAAGACGCGGCAGTCCGCACAGAGGGCCCTGCCGCAGCCGTTGCAGAGCACCACGGCCTCCTTCGTCTTACAGGCCTCGCAGGTCCTGTTTGCCACGACGGTGATCATGCCGCCTCCCCCTCGATGATATGGATGGCGCGCGGATAGACGAGCGCGACGATGGCGTAGAGCTCCCAGGCGAAGGGGATGAATCCGAGGTAGCCGAGAACCGGCATCTCGAAGAGCTTGATGTGCCCCAGGATGGGAACGGTATAGTGCCATTTGGTGTGAGCCCAGTAGTTCCAGAATTCCCACAGGTAGCCGCAGAGCAGGCCCGCCAGGCCGAGAACAACGAGCGGGCGGTAGTCGCCGCGCGACATGTTCCGCAAAAGTGACGGATTTCCCATGAGGAAATTTACCGGTTCCAGGAGCAGTGCGAAGCCCAGCCACACGAACGCGGCGGTGAACTCGGAGTAATAGGTGTTTGCCGCCCATGTGAGAAACGAAAAGAGCGTGGCGTCCGCCGCGCGATTGACATAGTACATCGAGAACGGAATGATCGGAATAAACAGAAAGAGGAGCCCGGTGAGAAACAGCGCGGTGAGCGCGCGCCGGCCAACGGGCAAGGGCCGTGCGGAGACGTTTCCGACGAGCGTCAGCATCACGCCATATAACAGAAAAATTCCGGGGATGATCGTGGCGAACGACCAGATGTACGCCGGGTAGAGGAGCCACGACGATTCGACGAGATTTTCGTAATGCCAGTTCGAGAGAAATATGTTGAACCATTCGAACACCCACCAGCCGATGACGGAAATGACCGCGACCGGGACGATGGCCCCCGTGCGGACAAGCGAGCGGCGCGCCGCGCCGTAGAGCACCGCATCGAGCACGAGGATGAGCCCCGTCCAGAAGACCGGCGTGGCCCAGGTGGTCACCTGTTGCAGGTCAAGAAAGATGAACAGCTGCATGAAGAGTATGAGAAGCACTCCGATGTAGACGTAAAAGGGATAGGTGCGCGATGCCATGATGACGCTCCATTCGTTCGTCGTGATTGAAGGCTACCGCCGGGCCCGGCACAGCGCAAGGAATTTATTACGGCGTGGGGACGTCCGGCAGCCTCCCTGCGATGACAGGCTTCAGGAAATACCCTGTCCTTGCGAGCCCCGGCGGTATCGGGGCGCGGCAATCTCTCTTTGCGCGCGGCTCTATGATTCAACGTGGTGTCTTTTGAGACCGCCAGGTCGGCCTGCGGCGTTCTCGCGATGCCGGCGGTCCCACGGTATTTTACGTTTGTCCCTCTTGGCCTTCTCCGCTATGCGAAAATTCCTTGACTGTATAGAGCATATACTCTATTTATGGAACCGGGACGAGGACACATGAAAACACGGGACCGCATCATCGAGGCGGCGAGGGCGCTCTTCAACGAGAAGGGGGCGTCACGCGTCACGACCAACCACATCGCCGCGGCCATGGGGATCAGCCCGGGGAACCTTTATTACCATTTCCGCGACAAGGAGGAGATCATCCGCGAGATCTTCAGGCGCATCGTTGCCGACTTCGACGTTCTCTACAGTGTTCCGAAAGATTTCACCCCGACGGTCACGGGCTTTTTCGCAATATTCACCAGCACCTGCGACCTCTATTACACATACCGCTTTTTTTACCTGGAGCTGGCTACGCTTTTGGGGCGCGACGGAGAGCTTAAAAAGAAATACCTGGCGAACCTGCGCGCGCGCTTCCGCCAGCAGAAGGTTTTTTACGCGATGCTCGCCGACGCCGGGATCATCAGGGCCTCGTCGGAGAAGGAGCTCGTTGCCAACCTCACCAACGGCTGGATCGTCAGCGACTTCTGGCTCACCTGGCTTTATATAAGCGACGCGAAGATCACGCCCGAGCGCATCGGCGAGAGCGCGCTGCAGATATATTTTCTGCTCAAACCGCATCTCACGGCGAAAGCGCTTGCCGAGGTGGAGTCCCTGCTCGACGGGTGAGAAAAAGCACCATGCCCCGCGTGTGATTGCTTTCGGCGATGTACGGCCCCCAAATTATTCTTTACGCGGTCACTCCTGCGATGATACTATCGAAACGCATTCAATCGGAACAGATATAACCGATCGAACCACCGCCATCGTCAGCTGTTTCCGCTTTGAAGATTTCGGCAGGCAGGAGGTATTCATGCGCATGCGCTCGGAATTGTCATGTGTTGTCGCGGTTGTTCTTGCCCTCACGGTCGCCGGCTGTGGCACCTCGAGAACGGTGAAGAAGGATTCCGTAAAATCGATTAAAAATGTCGCCATCATCAGTGTCTATTGTCCGGCCGCGATTACCATCGATAACCAGCGGCAGGCGGTCGGCTTTCATGCCGTCGACGCGGCGGTGCAGGCAAAGATGAAGCGGGCCGAGGCCATGGCAGAGTTCAGGCCCCGTGGCCTGTTTTTACTGAACAAGGCGCATTTGGAGGCGGTGGAGCAGTTTTCGAGGGCGTTTTCTTGGCGGGTGCAGCCCGTCACCGCGTCGATAAAGGCAGGTCAGTACGATCTGTTGCGGCAATGGTCACAGGAGCGGCGCGAAAAGTCGTTTCCGATGATGATGGGTTTCGACGGCGTCGCCTTCCTCTGGGTGGGGAAGCAGGATGCCTCGCTCAAAGCGCTTTTGAAAGAGTGCTGCGAAAAGTCCGGGTACGACGCGGTCATGATACTCAGCTTCGATTTCGCCTACAGCAAGAGCTGGTTCGGCAAGTCGGGGATTTCGGCCAAGGCCCGCACGTTCGTCGGAGTCCAGATCGTCGACCGCAACGGCGAGCTGGTCGTGGCCACCGATAGGGCCGATGAAAGGGAGCGCGAATACTCCGTGATGGCCGATGATACCATGCCGCTGAAGGGATGGACGGCGGACATCAACGATTCGACGATAAAGACTTTCGATTCGGCGACGAAGAACAGCGTCGCGAACTTGATTTCTCTGTTGAAAAACGAGCTGTACTGACCGTTCCGTCGGATGCGGCCCTCGCTCAGAGGCGGTTTCGCAGTGCCGCGAGCGAGGCGGCGATTGGGTCGCCCGGCGAAGCGGATGTTCCCGCCCCCGCGATGTCGGCGACGAACCCGGTCGCATCGCCGCATAATGCCGGCTGGACGAGCCATGGCCCCCCGGCGACCCTTTCGGCCAGCGCTGCCATCTCGCGCTGGTAGGCCGGCTTTTCGAGCCGCGCGATCCAGAGACGGTTCTCGCTCCACGCGAGCATCGGGAGATCTCCGGGGCTGTCCCCCGCGGCAAGATACGGTTGTTCTCCGATCAGGTCGAGAATGCACGCGACCTTCCCGGAATACGTCGGTGCGGGGAAGTTGAGCCGGGCGGTAAGCCTGAGACCGGACAGGTATTCCGCGTTCATATCGGCGTACCGTGGCTCGTTACGCACGAGGAGATGGTCCTTGTGAAGCCTTCCCTCCCGGTCGGCAAGCAGCGTGGACACGCCGATCACGTGCTCAGGCGCTATGCCTGTTTCGCAACCACGGGCGGCAAGCTCCGGGTTGAGCGCGCGCAGCACCATCCAGCGGATGGTCCACACGTTGCTGGCCGAGAAGATCCACACGTCGTAGCGGCTCGCGATGAGCGCGGCGATGAGCTCAAGCATCTCGGGATAAAAGAACGGGACGGGATAGGAACTGACGCCCGGCGTGACCTCGATGCGCCCGGGTACGAAGGGCTCGCTTTGTGCGTGGACCCGCTCCGTGGCACTGATCACGTCGTCAGGAGAAAGCCCCTGCATCACCTCAACCGCCCAGACGTAGCCGCTGGAGAGCGGGGCGAAGTCGTCCTTGTGGTGCGCCGTCGCGCCGAGGATCTCCTCGTAGTAGACCGTAAGGTCCGGGCAACCGGCGAGGGAAATCGTTTTTCCGTTTGAAGACCGGAAGGGCGGCGCGATCACGGCCGGTATGCCGTCCCTGGAGATACCACCCTCTTTCGCGAGCATCGCGAGTGTCGCCTCGCCGATATCGCCGCAGACGATGGTGTTGTCGAAATCGAACACCACCGGAAGGTTCTTTCCCGAGCCCGATTCGATGAGCCTTTCGAGTCCCGAGCGCGTCCGCTCCGACCAGCCCTTTTCCGTGAGCACCATTATTTTACCCCCTTGGGCCGCGCATTCCAGATCGAGACCATCAGCAGGGCCGAAAGCACGGAGAGCCCCGCGAGCACCCAGAACACAAGCGACCAGTCGCCCTCCGCGAAATCTTTAAGAAGGCCTATGCCCGCACCGGAAAAAATCGCGCCGGTCGCCCCGAGGCTCATGGTGAGCCCCGTGGCGATCGAGGCGGCGCGCGGGTGGCTGAGGTCGATCGTGGCCGCGCCGCTCATGAGCATGTCGGGCCCGTAGATGAGGAAGCCGGCCAGTCCGAGCATGGCCGTGGCGAGCACCCACGAACCGGCTGGTATCGCGACGAAGACCGCGCAGACCCCGGCAAGACCGAAGAGCATGATCGCGCAGACGGGCGCGCGCCGGCGGTCGAACAGGTGGTCCGATGCCCAGCCGGCGGCGATGGCGCCGAGCGAGCCGATCAGCGGTATGGCAATGGCGGTGAAGGCGCTTCCTTTAATGCTCTGCCCCTGGAAGTCGGCCATGTACTGCACGGTCCAGTTCATGAAGGTGTAGCGCACCGAGTTCATGCAGAAGAAACCGAGTCCGAGGATCCAGATCAACCTGTTCTGGAGGGTCATGATAAGAATGTCACGGGTGGACAAAACCCCGCCCGGCGCAGGTTCGCCCGGTCCGGAATGATGCCCGAGGTCGTCCCTGATGGGTGGAAAGCCCGCGTCCTCGGGCCTGTTGCGAAGGCCGATGGCGAAGATGAGGGCCATGGGGATGAGAATGAGCCCCGGCACCATGAAGGCGGCGCGCCAGCCGAGAGAATCGCACAGGAAACCCGCCAGAAGCCAGGAGACGACGTTGCCGACCTGGTAACAGGTCGATATGAGCCCGACGAGCATGCCGCGACGCTCCGAGGTGTTCCAGTTGGAGAGCGTCTGGATGAGCAGCGACCATCCGGCCGACTGGGCGTAGCCGTTGACGGCCCAGAGGACCAGCATCATACCGAACGATGAGCTGACCGAGAACAGCATGTTTGTCACCGCGGCCCCGACGAGCGCCACGGTCATAAGGCGCCTGGCCCCGAAGCGTTCGCCGAGGGTGCCGTTGATGACCTGACCCACGGCATAACACATGGCATATATGGAGGGTATCAGCCCGATCTGAGCGGCGGTCCAGGTCGGGAATTCGCGCAGGATCAGGGGCTGTGCGACCGCAAAATTGACCCTGCACAGATAATATGATGCGTACCCGGCCCAGAGGAGCCAGAAAATCCTGAGCTGCCATGCTCGCAGGGAGGCCGTGTGCGGCCCGTGTGCGGTGAGGTTTTTCATGGGACCATCCTTTACGTAAATTCGAGGATGCGGTGCTGATTTTCATGAATAAAACAGGCCGCGTCAAGAGAATCACAGCCATGCCGCTGTGAAAATATTATGAATAGACGAGTAAGAATGCGCAGTTCTTTCACGGGATGTCCGAAAAGGGTCTTCGAGTAAAAGTATTTTATATAAAATTAATAATAAAAAAATATTGACGCCTGAAGGAGCGGTGAATATAATTCATAATATGAGCGTCATTCATTTATTTTATCGGAGCAGGGTGTGCCGTATCGTTTCCGGCCCGCCGGCATGGTCGTTAGTACAGCCCTGGCAGGGAGGTTTGTTATGTATGAAGATTTAAAGGGCAAGACGGCGCTGATCACCGGTTCGGGTAAAAAGACCGGCATGGGGTACGGCATAGCCGAAAAGCTCGCCGCGCACGGAACCAATGTCATTATTTCCGACCTGGGTAAAAAGACTGGAGAGCAAGACCCCGTAAAGATTGGCTCGATCGACGAGATGGAGACGATCGCCGGTGAGCTTGGAAAAAAGTACGGTGTAAAGGTGATCGCGGTGCCGATGGACGTTGTCGATAACGCATCGATCAGCGCGGCGGTCGATGCGATCAAAAAAAGTTTTGACCACGTCGACATTCTCTGCAACAACGCGGGCGCTTCGTTCGGCGTTCCTAATACGGTCATGAATTACGATGAGGCGGCCTGGATGCGGACGGTCGACGTCAACCTCTTCAGCGTGTTTCGCGTTTCACGCGCTTTGATACCGCTTATGTTCGGGAAGCCCGCGTCGATCATTAACACGTCCTCCCGGGCGGGGAAGGTGCCTCCAATTTTCAACAGCGCGTACGCCGTGGCCAAGGCGGGCGTCATCATGCTCACAAAAACAATGGCGAAGGAGCTGGGCGCGGCCAACATCCGCGTCAACGCGATATGCCCGGGCCAGATCATGACCGATCTCGAGAAGTGGCGCTTCGGCCTCGAGGCGCAGTTCTTTAATACGACGGTCGAGGAGCGGGAGAAGGAAATGTGCAAGACCATTCCGCTTGGATACATCGGTGAAATACATGACGCGGGCAGCCTCGCGGCGTTTCTCGCCTCGGAGGAATCGCGTTATATCACCGGCCAGGCGCTCAACCTGGACGGCGGGCAGTGCATGGAGCTGTAGGGAATACTCGCGGCGGGGCGCATCCCGCCGTATAATCAAATCAAGGGAGAGACTGTAATGGAAAAGGTTATCGGCGGACAGCTGGCGGCGGAAGCGCTCATCGACAGGGGCGTGGAGTACATCTTCACTCTCAGCGGCGGGCATATCACGCCCATCTATCAGTTCCTGGAAAACACAAAGGTGAAGCTATTCGCCACGCGGCACGAGCAGGCGGCGGTGTTCATGGCCGAGGCCTGGGCGCGCATGACGCGCAAGCCGGCGGTGGCGATGGTGACGGCGGGCCCCGGATTCACGAACGCTCTTACGGGCATTGCCAGCGCGCGCCTCTCGAACGCGCCGGTGATCCTGATCTCGGGATGCGTCGGTCTCGAAAGCGCGGAAAAGCTTGACCTTCAGGATATGACCCAGCTTCCGGTGATCGCACCGATGGTAAAGAAGGCGCTTGTGTGTCACAACGTGGAGCGCATACCGGAGTTCATCGACATGGCGTTCCGCTACGCCGAAAACGGCAGGCCAGGCCCGATTTATCTCGAGCTTCCCTGCGACGTGCTTAACGCAACGGCGGACATGACCAAGGTGAAACGGTACTCGAGTGTGGTCGAAAAGCGCATAGTCGACCTCGAGAGTGCGGAGAAAATAGTGAATATGCTTAAAGAAGCGAAGAACCCGCTGGTGATCGCGGGAAGTGGGGCGTATTATTCAGACGCCGGCGCCGAGATCACCGAGCTTATCGAAAAGACGGGCATGCCGGTCTTTACAATGGCCGGCTCGCGCGGTCTCGTTCCGGACACGCATCCGCAGTGTTTCGAGTCGTCACTCGCCATCAGGCCGGGCGCGTCCTTCATGGCCAACATCGGCACCGATATGGTGCTCTTCCTGGGGGGACGTCTCAGCCTCTTCTATATCTTCGGCGACATCTTTCCCTCCACGGCAAAATTCGTCCAGGTGGATATCGAGCCCGAGGAGATCGGCAGGAACCGCTCCATCAACCTGGGCGTCGTGAGTGACATCAAGGCGCTTGTCAAAGAGCTCAACAGGATCATCGACGCGAAGAAGCTCGGCGGCGAATTCAAAAAGCAGTTCGCCCCCTGGATGGAGTATCTCAGGAAGTCCGACGCCGAAGGCAAAGAACAGGCGAAGCCGATGTGGGAGAGCAAGGACGTTCCGATCCATCCGCTCCGTCTCTCGCGCGAGATCAATGATTTCATGGACCGCGAGGACGATATCGTGGTGGCGGACGGCGGCGATACCTCCACCTGGATGGGAATGACCCGTACGGTCAAGCGTCCCGGCACCTATCTTGACTATGGCCTCTATGGCTGCCTGGCCGTTGGCCTTCCCTATGCCAACGCGGCGAAGATCAAGAATCCCGACAAGCGCGTTCTCCTCGTTATCGGCGACGGCTCGGTCGGATTCAACTTCATGGAATTCCAGACCGCGATCAAGAACAATCTTCCGATCGTGGTGGTCGTGGCCAATGACACGCTGTGGGGCATGATCGCCCACAGCCAGACGCTGCGGCTGGGTCATGCGATAAAGGACGGCACAGACATCGGCGTGGTCCATTACGAAAAGCTGGTCGAGGCATTGGGTGGATTCGGCGCCTTCGTAGAAAAGCCCGAGGACATACGGCCCGCGATCGAGGCGGCATTCAAATCCGGCAAGACCGCGTGCGTCAACGTGATGGTGGACCCGTCCACGATCAGTCCCGGAAGCGTCGCGCTCGCCAATCTCGGCGGCTACAAGGTGGGGTGAAATGGCGGTCATTCGGAGCGTTCTGAACGCCAGGAATCTCTGATGCGCCAAAAGGCCTTCCCGCGAGAGCTTGCGGGAAGGCCTTTTGTTATATCGGTTGTGCACAATGCAACGATATTTCAATAGTGCGAGGGAAACAGCATGAAAGACAAGGTGATCGTGGTCACTGGCGGCGCGAGTGGAATCGGCGCGGCGATCTGCGAGAAGTTCGGCCGGGAGGGCTCCAGGGTGGCGGTACTTGATTTTGACCCGAAGGCCCTCGCACGCCAGGAGAAGCGCCTGCGCTCGATGGGTGTGGACGTCCTCGGTGTAAAATGCGACGTCACCAGCGGGAAGCAGTGCGTTTCTGCCATGATGGCCGTTATCAAGCGCTTCGGTGGAATTGACATACTGGTCAACAACGCCGGCATAACGCAGCGAAGCACGTTTCGCAACACGAGCATGGACGTGTACCGTCGCGTCATGGAAGTCAATTTTTTCGGGGCGCTTAACTGCACAAAACCCGCGATCGAGTCGCTTGTTGAGCGCAAAGGCGTCATAATCGTTACGACAAGCCTCGCGGGATTCGCGCCGCTCTACGGCCGGACCGGATATTCGGCGAGCAAGCACGCCCTGCACGGGTTTTTCCATTCGCTGCGCTCGGAGATGGCGCACCTGGGCGTGCATGTCATGATGCTCTGCCCGGGGTTTACGGCTACGAATCTGCAGAGCCGGGCGCTTGACGGCAGCGGGAAGCTCAACAAGGGCGACCGGTCGACGGTGGGCAAAGAGGCGACACCGGAAAGCGTTGCCGATGAAGTATACCGCGGTGTACTGAAAAGGAAACGGGAACTCGTCCTGACGCCGGTGGGTAAATTCATGCACCACTTCGTCTTGCGCTTCATGCCGGCATGGTACGAGCGGCAGATGACCAAAAAAATAAAGCCGGAATTCGACCGAAACGAGGACGGGAAATAGCGCGCGGAATTTATTGGGGATGGTGTGCCGAGTTTTGTGATAGCAAGATGGTCACTGGTCCGGCCGCCGGTCGAACCAGTGGTCGAAGTCTATCCCGGTTCCATGGATGGATACGGTGCAAGGTTTGGTTGCTGGACTCGCGGTGCCGTCGAACACGGTATTGAAAGCGGGCCAGATAAAAAGAGCTCGTAAACGGAGCCGGGAGGCGCGCCATGAGAAAGGGGCTAGCAGGGTATTTTCTTCAGCGGTATATTGAGACTGGATCGTTTCTGCTCCAGCAGAAGGTGCGGCTTCTCGTTTATTTCAATCTTGTGCTCTTCGGCCTCATGCCGCCGGCCATCGTCGGGCTCAATTTGATCCAGGAACGCGGCATAGTAAGCCTTATGAATGTCGTTCTGGTTCTGGTTGTACTGGTGACCGTTCTCAGTTTGGTGCTGATTCGCAAGGGGTTTTATAACACGGCCGCCAACATCGTTGCCATCTGCACCTCGGCGGGGATCGTGGGGATGGCGTTCAATGCTCACGATTTCCGGAACGCCGACCATATCAGCAATTTCTTTTATATGTCATCCATTATCGTCTTCGCGGCGCTCTTCTGCCGCAAGGTGATGGTGATCGGCATCAGCGCTTTTTTCCTGGCGAGCGGTGTTTATTCATATATCAGGGTTATGCCGCTGCTCGACGAGGTGTACCAGAAGGTGGCTCAGGGAATGGTGGGGGATTATATCTTCGCCGCGCTTCTTACCGCGGTGCTTTCGTATATTACTGTAATGATCCACGAGACGAGCAATCGCTACGCGCTCGATGAGGCCGAGAAGAACCGCAGGCAGTGCGAGACGACCGACGCGCTCCTGTATTCGGTGCAGGGCATCGCGGCTACGCTCGCCGAATCCTCCGGGAAGATGTCGGCGACCTCTTCCTCGTTCTCGGACAACGCGCAGTCGCAGGCCGCCTCGGCGGAGGAGATAACCTCGACTATCGAGGAGATCTCGGCCGGCGTGGAGAACGTGGCCGAAGGCGTGGCCCGTCAGTACGCGATGGTCGCGAATCTGCTATCGGGGATACGGGAACTCTCCGGCATCATTACCGTGATGAGTACGCGGATCGAGGAATCGGCCGGTCATGCTTCCGAGATATCGGGTCAGGGCGCGTCGGGAGAGCGCTCGCTTTCGGCCATGAGCGAGGGCATGAAGAACATCATGCAGAGCTCGCGCGACATGAACGGTATCATTGGAATCATCAACGATATCGCCGACCAGATCAATCTGCTGTCGTTGAACGCGGCCATAGAGGCCGCGAGGGCCGGTGACGCGGGAAGGGGCTTCGCCGTTGTGGCTGACGAGATTTCAAAGCTCGCCGACAGGACCGCGTCGAGCATCAAGGATATCTCAACGCTCATCGGTATGAATGAAAAGGAGATCAACCGGGGAATCGCGGACGCATCGAATGTAATGGGCCTGATGAACGGTATAGTGAGCGGGATCGAGGGGATCAGCTCGAGGATGGGCGACATCCTGAATTACCTGAAGCAACAGGTTCAAACGAGCGGCCGTGTCGAAAAGGACGCCGAATCCCTCCGGGCAGTTTCGGACGAGATCAAAACAGCCGCGGAGGAACAGAAGGTGGCGGCCTCCGAGATAACAAGGTCAATCTCGATCATAAACGAAATCGCGCAGTCAAATGCGGATGGTGCCGGTCAGATCGCCGAGGGGGCGCGCGAACTGGCGGTGGTCGCCGAGACCATGAAAGGGAAGGTAACGTCATTTTAATCAGGAATTGACGAAAAATTATTTTACAAATGCCCGTCATTGATATTAATTTGAAGGAACGGGAACACATTACCCCGCATTCTGATTAAGGCCGACGGGCGAATCGATGGGGCTTCAGGAACGACGCACGAGGGAGAAGGAACAGCGGAGACTGCAGATACTCGACGCGGCACGGTCGCTGGTATTAAAGTATGGCGTGTTCGCGGTATCGGTTCAACAGATCGCGAAGCTCGCCGAGCTGAGCGTCGGCACGATCTATCTGTATTTCGAGAGCAAGGAAGAGATCTTTGCCTCCCTGCAGCAGGAGATCCTCGACCTTATGTTCGAGGAGATGGAGGAAGCGATCAGGGGGGCTGCAGGACCGGCCGACGGCCTGAGGGTTATTGCCCGGGCATACAACAGCTTCAGCGTGGAAAACAAGAGATACTTCGATGTAATTAATTATTTTCTCTCTCCATCCGACGTTATCTTCCCCCCCCACCTCAAGACCGAGATCGATCACCACGGCAATCGAATCCTATCCCTTGTCGTGGGAGTCATCGAACGCGGAGTCCGCGAGGGTGTTTTCGAGGCGCCGAGTCCCAAGCGCTGCGCGATCGTAATGTGGGCCACGATCCACGGACTGATACAGTTCAGGAAGCTCCGCGACACGATCCTTCGCGATGAGAATTTCGACGAGCTTTACCGCTACAGTGTAGAGTGCTTCATTGCGGGCCTGGTTTGCGGAGCACAGCCACTCGATCAGATCCTTCCCCGGAAATAACCGCGGCTTCCGATACTGATCAACGGACCGAAATAATGACGATCAACGCAACCCCGCGTGAACTCCTCCTCCATCTTCAGTCGGTCGTCGGCTCACTGCCGTGCAAGTATGCGGAGGCACGTGTTGCGCTGAATGAATCAACGGGGATTGCGCTTTCGGGCGATGAGGTGGATTCAATCTCGTCAGGTGATTCGTGCGGAGGGTCGATCCGGATATTCAACAGGGGTGCGTGGAGTTTCGCATCGTTCAACGATCTGTCCGGGATTCCCTCGAGGGCAGGGGCGCTGCTTCGACGTTCGGCGATGCTTGCCGGTACCGCTCCGGGAATTTTCAGGTCGAAGCCGGTGGTCGCGCATTTCGCCACCCGGCCGGCAAGGGCGTGCGGGCTTGTTTCCTTTGATGAGAAGTTCGGCCTTATGCGCCGGTACAACGGCATTTTGAAAAAGCCGTCGCTCGTGCAGACGACGCGTTCGATGTACCGCGATTCTCGCACCTTCAAACTTTACTGCAATACCGAGGGAACGGCCGTTTCGTACGAGCGCTCCTTCTGCGGCGTGTCATTCACCGCGATAGCGAAGGACGGGTCGCTCATCCAGCCCTTCTCCGAATCGGCGGCCGGCTTCGGCGGCTTCGAGCTCGCCCAGGGGCGCGAAGAGATGGCCGAACGAGCCGCGGGCATGGCGGTCGACCTGCTTCATGCAGAGCCGGTGCCCGGCGGTACGTATGATGTCGTCATCGATCCGCACCTCGCCGGGGTGTTCATCCACGAGGCCTTCGGCCATCTCTCCGAGGCGGACTTCATCTACGAGAACGACAGGATGAAGGAGCTGATGGCGAATGGCCGTCGCGTGGGAGGCGAGAGTCTCTGCATTATTGATGACGGTTCCCTTGAGGGATTGACCGGGTACATTCCGATCGACGACGAGGGTATAGTGCCCGGCCCCGCCCACCTGGTCAAAAACGGAGTGCTGAATGCCCATCTCCACTCGCGCGAAACGGCATACCGCATGGATGAAGCGCCGACCGGCAACGCGCGCGCGATATCGGCGACGGCCCAGCCTATCGTGCGGATGACCAACACCTACATTGAAAACGGGCCGGACAGCCTCGAAGCTATGCTCGACGAGGCACAGGGCGGACTGTATGTCGCGGACGCGCTGGGAGGGCAGACCAACCTGGAGATGTTTACTTTTTCCGCGGGTTACGGGCGCGAAATAAAAAACGGCAGGCCCGGAAAGCTCTATCGTGACGTGATGCTTTCGGGGAACACCTTCCAGACACTCGCGGATATCGCGATGATCGGAAACGACCGCGCCATGTTCGGCGGCCTCGGCGGATGCGGCAAAAAGGGGCAGTCTCCGCTTCCGGTTTCGTTCGGGGGGCCGCACCTCCTGATTAAGAACGTACTGATAGGCGGGAGGAACCGATGATCCTGAAACCACCCGCGTCGCTCTGCAAAAAATGCCGCTGGTATGACGTCATCGGTACCGCGGGGAGGAGCATTCCCGTTTTCTTCCGCAACAACCGGCTCTATTCCATCGCCGATAAAGAAACGAGCGGTGTTGGTGTGAGAGTGAACGTTGACGGGAAGGTCGGCTTTTCCTATACCGGTGGGGATAAAGGCCTCAAAACGGCGATGAAGCGGGCGATTGAGATCGCACCCTTCGGTGAATACGAAGATTATTCACTTCCCCCGGTTTCCGATACGCCGTCGGTGGCGCTTGACGCGGGCAAGCTGGAAGAGACCGATAGTGCGCCGGTGCTGTCGGCGGCTGAAGAAACGATAGCGCGCATTCTCGCCGCTTTCCCCGAGGCGCAGGTGGACATGAGCGTATCGTACGGTTCGGGCGGGCGTCGTATTTTCAACTCGGAAGGCTTTAATGGCGCCTACCGTCATTCGTCTTTCGGCGCGGGCATAACGGCGACGATCGTCGCCCCTGACGGAGTCCGCCTGAGCGTGAGCGAGGGCGTCTCGTCGTGCGGTCCCGTTTCGTATGACGCGGCCGTCGAGCGGTTGCTGTGGAAACTCGAACGGGCGTGCGACGTCCGCAGGCTTGCGGGCGGGGTTCTGCCCGTCATATGCACGCCGAAGGCCTTCGCCTCGCTTCTCGGTATCGTCGCATCGGGACTTTCGGCCCGTTCGGTTTTTAAGGGCATTTCGCCGTTCGCGGGAAAACTCGGACAGCGAGTCTTCAATGAGAGCTTCACGCTTACGGACGATCCGCTCGCAGACGGTTCGGTGTACAGCTATCCCTTCGATGACGAGGGGGTCCCGGCCCGGACCAAAAATATAATTGACCGGGGCATAGTTACCGAATGGATCTCAAGTCTGAAATACGCCGCACGACTCGGCGTGCGGCCCTCCGGTAACGGCTCGCGCGGACATTCATCGCTTCCGGAACCTTCATTCAGCAACATCGTGGTGGGCGGCGGGGACGATGATTTCAATACGCTGTGCGCCGGTGTCCGTTCGGGCGTTCTCGTCGACCAGTTTATCGGGCTGGGCCAGTCAAACACGCTGACCGGCGAGTTCAAGGCCAACCTCGACCTCGCCTACGTCATCGAAAACGGAGAGATTACCGGCAGGGTGAAGGACTGCATGCTGAGCGGCAACCTCTTCGAACTATTGGCCGCCGATTCTGTTTTCAGCAGCGAGCGTATTCGCTACGGCGCCGCGCTCGCGCCGTTCGCCCTGTTCCCGGCAGTGCACTTCACGAGCTGAATTTGCCCCTGTTTTCATCTTTCAAAATGTACCTGAATACGCAGTGGTCGCGCCCCGACCACTGTCGCTGTTCGAGCACCAGCTTCACATCGGGATTGTAGCCGTCCAGTATGGCGTAATCCGCGTATTTGCAGTAAAGCTTCGCGTATTCGCCGAGTCCCCAGCGTTCGGCGGCACCGAAGAACGTGCACCGGCCCACCTTCGCCTGGAGGTCGCCCTCCGGAAAGGACGGCGATGCCTCAAAATTTTCCGGGGATACATCGGTATAGATAAGCCAGTTGCGCAGGGACAGCGGCTTCCCTTTTTTAGCGACCGTTTCGGCGATGCGTTTTCCCCGTTCGCGGCCGAATTCCTCGACTGCCTCTTTCAGAATTTTTTCACCCCGCTCAGCCCCCATTTCGGCGATAACATGCTTTGCGATTACGGCGAAGAGCTGTCCGGCCAGGCCGAAGCCGGGTGTCTGGTGGCGCGTACCGATACCCATGCGCATAAAGAGCACCTTGAGAAGATATGGAAAGCTTAACCCCTTCTTTTTTTCGCGTGCCAGTTCGTTCATCCCGCCCCCCGTTCGTTCATTGCTAATCCGACCGCCTATACTGTCCCGGATCATCCGTGATGTCCATTACAATCCGTGAGGGTGATGGGGCAACGGCATACTTCGGGCGCTGTTGAAAAAATGGCGGCAGGGTTGAAAAGTGCTGTTCAGAATTGCGATCGGGGGATAAGACGCTCACGAGGCGGCATGGACCGCCCGCCGAATTTATATTTCCCGAAAAAGGAGCAGTCATGAAAACACGGATCACAAAACTCTTTGGCATTAAATATCCGATACTCCTCTCCGGTATGAGCTGGATAAGCGTACCGAAGCTCGTGGCCGCGGTCAGCAACGCCGGCGGCCTGGGCATCCTTGCCACGGGCGTCATGACCGCCGACGAGACCCGTCAGGCCGTCCGCGAGATAAGGAAGCTTACCAAAAAGCCCTTCGCCGCCAACGTCACCCTCTATTTCCCGGGAGCGGAGCGTAACCTGCAGGTCCTTCTCGAGGAGAAGGTCCCCGTAATCAACTACGCGCTCGGCAAGGGCGATAAACTGACCAAGGCTGTGCACGCGTACGGCGGGAAGGTGATCGCAACCGTGACCACGCACAAGCACTCGCTCGCCGCCGAGCGCTCGGGCGCCGACGCGCTGATCGTAACCGGACACGAGGCCGCCGGACACGGCGGAGCGGTGACCTCGCTCGTGCTCATCCCGAGCATCGTGGACGCGGTGAAAATTCCGGTCATCGCCGCCGGCGGGTTCGCCGACGGGCGGGGGCTCGCCGCCGCGCTGGCCCTCGGTGCCGAGGGCATATCCATGGGCACGCGTCTGATGAACACGAAAGAAAGCCCGGTCCATGAGAGCATGAAAAAACTGAGCGTCGAGAAGCAGATTTACGACACCATCTATACCCCGAAGGTGGACGGCCTGCCGGCGCGGTTTATGAAATCCGAGATCGCGGTAAAGATGGCGAAGCGCCCGCTCAATCTGATCACCGCGGCGTTCAACTCCAGGGAGATAGCGAAATCGCTGGGGTTCCCCTGGTTCAAGCTCGCGTTCGCGATCCTTCTGTCAGGCTACGGCAAGGCGCGGCAGATGGCCACCATGGCGAACGGGTTTAAGGCGTTCAAGGCGGGAACCATAGAAGGCGATAACGTCAGCGGCGTGCTTCCCCTCGGTCAGGTTACCGGACTTATAACCGACACCCCGAGCGTCAAACAGGTGATCGAACGCATCGTGGACGAGGCCAGAGCGGTAAAGAAAAAGGTGGGTCCTATGATCGGTTGATGTAAAACCGAAAGCCGACCGCTGCGACAATACAGGCCGGGGTATCCCCCGGCCTTTTTATTGGTCGTCGCCCAACATGTCGTTAATGGATCGCATCAAACGGAGGGTTGCGCAAAAAAATGCTTGCGGCATGGTGAATCGGTATTTTTATGTAATATTACAATTCGGCTGTTGTATGGTCGGCCAATCAATTTTTTCTCGCCGCCGTGGTCGGTGGATTCCGAGACCGCGGAGTGGCCGTCTCAAGCGCCGCCGACAGGTTGAATTCGATCGATCGCGAGGTATGCCAATGTTTCCACACCTTTTCAGTCCCATCACGATAAACGGTCTCGAGGTGAAAAACCGTGTGGCCTATCCGGCGCTGGGGCTGCTCTACTCCTACGACGGTACGCTCAATGACCGCTATTACGAGTATTTCAGGGAAAAGGCGAAGGGCGGCGCCGGCATAGTCACCGTTGGTCCGGTGGGGATCGACATGGCGGGTTCCGGGTTGATCGTTCTGTCGCTCGCGGGCGACGAGGCGATCGAGCCCTTCAAAAAACTTACGACGATCATAAAGGACGCCGGCGCACGCGCCTGGGTGCAGCTTTTTCATGCCGGGGCGTATGCGTTTTCGGTCATCCTCGACGGAGAGAGGCCGGTGGCTCCCTCGGAGGTCTATTCGAAGTATTCCAAGGAGACCCCACGGGCATTGACGATCGAGGATATTAATAACCTGCAGCAGACCTACGTTAACGCCGCGCTCCGCGCGAAGGAGGCGGGCTTTGACGGCATCGAGATCATCGCCTCGGCGGGCTATCTCATAACCCAGTTCCTCTCTCCGCTGAAGAACCTTCGCACCGACGAGTACGGCGGCTCGTTCGAAAACCGGGTGCGCTTCCCCCGCGAGGTGATCGAGAGGATCCGCTCGGCCGTGGGGCCCGGCTATCCGCTGGCCGTTCGAATGGCGGGAAACGATTTTGTCCCCGGCAGCAACACCGACCTCGAAACCCCGCAGTTCGCGAGGGTATACGAGCAGGCCGGTGTCGACCTTATCAACGTTACCGGCGGCTGGCATGAGGCGCGCGTGCCCCAGCTTCCGATGGAGCTGCCGCGCGGAGGGTACGCCTACCTGGCGCTGAATATCAAAAAGGAGGTGTCGGTGCCGGTGATGGCCTCGAACCGTATAGCCCGGCCGGATCTCGCGGAGCGGATGATACGCGACGGGGCGTGCGACATGGTTAACCTTGGACGGGTGCTTATCGCCGATCCCTACTGGCCCGAGAAGGCCCGCGCGGGGAGGCAGGACGAGATTCGGCCCTGCGTGGCCTGTAACCAGGGCTGTACCGATACGATCTTCAGCGCGAAGCCCGTCTTCTGCATCGTGAATCCACGTGCCGGATACGAGGCGGAAAGAAACATTGGAAGAGCCGAAACATCGCTCAGGGTGATGGTGGTTGGCGCGGGGCCTGCCGGACTCGAAGCGGCCGTTACCGCCGCGCAGACCGGCCATACAGTCGAGCTTTACGAGAAAAGCGACGAGATCGGCGGACAGCTCTGGATCGCCGGTGCGCCGCCGCACAAGGAAGAGCTGTGGGAGATAGTCAATTATTATAAAACGATGCTCGTTAAGCTCGCCATCCCGGTGCATCTGAATACCGAGGTCACGATCGAGCTTATCAAAAAGATCAACCCCGATCAGGTGATTGTGGCGGAAGGTGCCGCGCCGCTGATGCCGCCCATCGGCGGGCTCGATGACCCGTGCGTTATTTCATCGTGGAAGGTGCTGGGCGAGAATCCGATACTCGGGAAACGAATCGCCGTGATCGGCGGCGGCGCGGTGGGCCTGGAAACGGCGCTGTTCCTGGCGGCCAAGGGAACCCTTTCCGCCGAGATGGTGCACTTCCTCATGGCCCACGAGGCCGAGAGCCCCGAGCGCATCCGCGAGCTCATGTTTCATGGATCGAAACGGGTGACGGTCTTCGAGATGCTGCCAAAAATCGGCAAAGACATCGGCAAGTCTACGCGGTGGGTAGTGAAGACTGCCCTGCAGCGGTACGGCGTCGAGGCGCTCACCGGAGCGCGCGTCGTTTCCATCAAAGACGGAGTGGTGACCTATGAGCGGGAGGGCGGGGAGCACCGCCTCGAGTTCGATAACGTGGTAATTGCATCGGGGTCGCGGTCGGTTAAAAAGCTCTCCGAAGCGCTCGAAAAAGAAGGTGTCGCCTGCACCGCCATCGGTGACTGTGTGCGCCCGGCCAAAATCAATGACGCCATACACGAGGGCTTCCTGGCCGCCCTCGCGATAGGCCGCGTGCCGCTGGAAGCCTGACCGGTCAGCGGATGTCCCTGGACATGTAGGTCGAATAATCCTTAATGCGGGGATTGTAGGACTGCTCCATGAGATGCGAGGAGATCATGAAATCGGCCGTCGAGCGGTTACAGGCGGTGGGGATGTTATAGAGCACGGCGATCCTCAGCAGCGCCTTGATGTCGACGTCGTGGGGCTGCTGCGTCATGGGGTCCCAGAAGAATATGAGGATGTCGACGTGCCCCTCGGCGATCATGGCGCCGAGCTGCTGGTCGCCCCCGAGCGGGCCCGATTTCAGTTTCGTGATCTTTTGCCCTCCGCTATGGCCGTTGCTCCCGTGCCGCAGAACTTTATCCGCAAGCGTCTCCTGGATGAGTTTCCCCGTGGTTGCCGTACAGATGAGGTCGTGCCCCAGGAGCAGCTGGTAATTCCATTCCACCCATTCCACGAGGTCTTTTTTCCTGTTGTCATGCGCGACGAGCGCGATTTTTTTTATCTTTTCCATGATTCTCCTTTCTTTATGGTTAATAAAACAGACGATTCGAGTTTCGATTTCCCGTTTAAATCGGGGAGCCCATGCTTTGCGGGTTCAGGCGATATTCACCGGACTGCCGAAGGAGCGTTTTGCTAAAGACAATATACTGAAAGAACGCCCGTGCGGGTCGCATTCGAAATAAATAAATTGTAAACTTTTCTGCTGTGTCAGAGCCCCATCACTTCGTTCAGGTAGGCGTTGAACTTCCGCATCGCCATAAACGCCTCTATGCATGCCGAGGCGAACTCTTTCGAGAGAACGGTCTTTTCGGGTATCTCCCGGAACACCATGTAGTGCTTGTACCTTAAAAGTTCGATCTCGGGATGGTCCCGCGGGAATCCCTTCGGTGCCGTAAGGAGCGTTTCCCCCGATAGTCCGCCGAATAGTTTAACCAGCGCCGGCGCGGCGATGATTTTCTTGAACGAAGCCGGGTCGCGCGCGATCGCCGTGCGTATTGCCAGAAGGAGCGGCGCGGGGGGCATGTAAATGCCGCCTGAAACGAAACTGTTGCCCGGCTCGATGTGAAGATAATAGCCCGCACCGGGAGTCGTGCGGCCGCCGCTTTTCATGAACGACCCGAAGTTAGTCTTGTACGGCGTTTTTTCCCTGGAAAAGCGCGTATCGCGAAAGATTCTGAAAAGGCAGTCCTCGGCCTCCACGCCCGTCAGGGTGTGGTCGAATTTTGACATCTCGCCGAGGAGGAGCGTTACGAACTCCGCCACGTCCGCCCGCGCCGCGTCGTAGAGTGCACGGTTGGCATGGAACCATTCGCGCGAGTTGTTCGCCGAGAGCTTTTTCAGGAATTCGAGCGTCTTTCTCTGGATCATGGTGCCCCCTTTTTTGCGGCCTTTGATGTAGCGTCAATTTCCGCAAGCCTTGCGCGCAGCCAGGCCCCGGCCTCGACCGTCGATCCGTCGGCGAGGCGAATCAGGTAGGGCCTTCCCGTCGAGGACGATCGGGCGGCGAGGCGGTCGATGAACTGCTCGGCGGTTGTGACGCGGTCTCCGGCACGGTCAAGCTTCATTTCGAGATGGGCCCTCGCGTCGCGCGCCGAATGGGCGGAGCCGTTGCGGATAAAAACGTGGCCCGATCGCTCGAGCGTTTCGAGCAGGGCGTGTATCCGTTCCCGTTCGAGAGCGGCGGTGTCGGCGGCATGCGACGGGGGCGGTCCCATGGCGGGCATACACAGTGCGACGAAGGCGAGAAGGAGAGCGATTGAATATTTCATGATATCCAGATAGCGCATCTGCGCAATTTACGCAACAATACTATTGATTCGCGACGGTAAATGAGCGCTTGATCAAATCACGGGCGTGGGGAATCGTGAAAAATCATACAGTGCCGACATGGCAGAATGAGACGATTGCGTAAACCGAATTTTTATTCCGCGGTATCCGGTAGCGGAAGGTGAAAAGTCGGTTCCGGTCTGGATCAATATACTCATAAGCTATCCGGTGAAGTTGAAACACGCTTTCGAGCGCGGTGTCTTTTTGTTTGATAAAATGGGTTTGACCACGGGGGTGACAAGTATTCATATGGGCACATCGAAGTGGAGGGAGTGAACCGTGATGGACAGCCGGGACAGACAGTACAGCAGTGAGGTCCTCCCCGGGATTTTTAAGATTTCCCTTCCCATCCCCGGGAAACAACCGGGCCCGGTGAACGCCTATCTCTTCCAGGGCGATCCTCTCACACTTCTCGATACGGGGATGAAGACCCATGCCGGAAGGCTTCGCCTTGCGCTGGAAGAGCTGGGGTACAGCTTTTCCGACATCCGGCAGATCGTCATCACGCACGGACATGTCGATCACTACGGCTCGGCAAAGACGGTGCGGGACGAGGGCGGCGCGGTGGTGCTGGCCCACGCTGAAGAAATCCCCTATATCTCCACGACCACGACGCGGTCCGCCTACAGGAAGAATGCCCGATTCCTCGCGATTATCGGGGTTCCCGTCCATCTTCGGCTGTCCTTCCGGCTAATGCGGCATTTTTTCTACAGAATGGCGGATTGCTGTCCGGTCGACCGTGCGCTTGCCGCCGGTGATCGCGTCAGGCTCGGTTCGTATGAGGGAACGGTAATCGAGACGCCAGGCCATTCGAAGGGGTCGATCTGCCTGTACCTCGAGAAGGAGCGAGCGCTCTTTTCCGGTGACCATATCCTCAAGCATGTGACCCCCAACGCCTTTATCATGTTCGAGGACGAGTACGTCATGCCAAGGCGCTCGAGCCAGCGGGAATATTACGAGTCGCTGGCGGCAGTCGAAAAACTCAATCCGGTGATCGTCTTTACCGCTCACGGTAATAATATAGACAATCTGGCCGAAACGACCGGCATGTACCGCCGGTGCTTTGAGGAGCGCCAGCGGGCGATCCTCGGAATAATGAGAGAGGGGAAGAGGGATGTCTATTCCATCGCGCGTCGTCTTTTCCCCGAGATCGGGGGGAAGCGTCGTATCCTCGACATCTATCTTGCCGTATCCGAGGTGTACACGCATCTACAGGTTCTCGAAAGCGGGGGAATGGTGCGAAGGGAGAAAAAGGGACGACGTCTCTTTTTCGAGATTGAACCGCCACCTGCCTATTTGCCGTAAAGGAACGTTCAAAAGACGCTTTGCACCGCGGGTGACGTTCGGTGCGGTGGGGCCGTTGTCGCATCCGACCAGTGTCATTGGCATGACGGCCCTTATTGCAATTACGGCCTTCCCCCGTTACGGGCCTGGAATTTAGTATTTTCCCATGGGAGATTGCCCATGCCCAGCGGAGGGGGGCCTTGAATTTCAGGGCGATCATTTTCCGATCATGGTGTCGGGAACCTGTACGGCCACCAGCTCGCCGCGGGCGCATTCCCGTCCGTCAACGGAAAGGCTTGTGGTCACGATTACTTTGCGGCCTTTCATCTCCTTTATTGCCGAGCGCAGCATCATGGGACTGTCCAGTGGAGTGGGGAGGATATAATCGACCTTGAGGGAGGCCGTAACATAGCGCAGGGGAGGAATGGTGTCCATGGCGCGCCCATCGGCCCTGTACGCGGCGGCGGCAGCGGTGGCGGTGCTGTGGCAGTCTATCACCGATGCGATAAGGCCGCCGTAGACGAAGCCCGGGAATGAAGTGTGGTAAGGCATGGGCTGGAAAGTGCATACGCTTTCCTCGCCGTCCCAGTAGCTTTTAATGCGCAGACCGTGCTCGTTCAGCACGCCGCATCCGTAGCAGTGGCTGAAATGCTCCGGGTAGTATTCCTGAAACGCCTTTTCCTTCACAGGGGTCTCCTCTCCGGTGGAACTGGTCTCGAGTTTGGTGTAGTCATATCACGGTATAGCTACGGCCCAACTAAAATGCAAGGGAAAGATTACAATCAAATTCATTGTTTTATGCCGGTACGCGAGGTTATACGGAAATCATGACACCTGCAGTGCGTGCGTCATCATTTCCGGATACCGGAATTACTATTTTGAATTACTGCCCCTAAGTGGTTTTAAAAGGTGTACTGGCTTCTGAGATACGGGGTAAAAAAAGAAAAGGTCCTCCCCGCATTGCGGGAAGGACCTTGCTGGCTCATTTCTGGTACAGGCCCTTGATCTCCTTCTCAAAGTTCTTGAAGATGACGTTACGCTTGACCTTGAGAGTCGGTGTCATCTCCCCGTGAAGCTCGGTGAAGCGGCGCGCAACGATCATGTATTTGCGGATCCGCTCGTATTCCTCGAGCTCGCGGTTGCCGGCCTGGATGTCCTCGTCGACCAGTTTTTTCAGCGTTTCGTTGCTGATAAAGTCCTCTCCTACGGCGATGCACATTCGCGCGGCGCCCTCGCCGAAGAAGTGCAGCGCCGATTTGTCATACGCGATGCCCTCTTTATCGAACAGCTGGATGAACGCATCGTACTTCGGCACCACCAGCGCCGAAACGAAGGGCCTGTCGTCGGCGATCGGCACAACGATGTCGACATAACGTGTGATTGAAAAGAGACTCTCGATCTTGGCCGAGGGGATGTTCTTGCCGGTGTCGAGCACCATGATGCCCTTCTTCCGGTCGACGATCTTGATGTAACCGTCGGGGCCCATCACCACGATGTCGCCGGTCTTGTAGTAGCCGTCCTCGGTGAAAGCCTCCTTCGTCGCTTCGGGGTTGTTCCAGTAATGGGTGATGACGTTGTCACCGCGCACCTGCCACTCTCCGTCAGGAGCGACGCGCCCCTCGACGCCGTTGCAGACCGGACCGACGTAGCCGGGCAGCACCTGGTGAGGTCGGTTGAGGTTCACCGTGTTGCAGGTTTCAGTGGCGCCGTAACCTTCGTAAATACGCACGCCCATCGCCATGAATACCTTGCAAAGGTCGGCCGGCAGACTTCCGGCGGCGGAGAAGGCGAAACGGAAGCGCCCGCCGAGCTTTTCGCGAACCTTGCTGAAAACAAGTTTGTCGACCAGTCGGTATTTGAACACGAGACGACGTCCCAGGCCGGCCGTGAAGTCGATCCCTTCGGACATGTCGATGAAGCCGTCCCTGTCCGCGCGCGCCTCGGTGAGCGCAAGACCGGTCCTGATCGCGAAGTCGAAAATCTTCTTTTTTATCGGTGACTGCGACGCCATGTCGCGCATCGCCATGTAGATGCGTTCGTAGATGCGCGGGACGGACATGAAGAGCGTCGGCCGAAAAATCTGCAGATCGGCAACCAGCGTTATCGGAGATGAATACGCGACGGTGACCGCCGCGTGCATTGCCGAGCCGTGGCCGCACTCGCGCTCGTAGGTATGGGCCAGCGGCAGAAAGGCGAGCATGACGTCGTCCGCGCGATACTCGGGTACCAGGCGCATGTCGCGGCAGCAGGCGGAGTTGATGCTGAAGTGCGTGTGCACCGCGCCCTTCTGGCGGCCCGTCGTGCCGGAGGTGTAGACGATGGTCATGGGGTCGAGAAGCTCGACCGAGCGCCAGCGACGTTCGTACGAAAGCTTGTCGCGGGCCAGCAGCCGTACGCCGAGCGAACGGACATCCGACAGGCTCATTACGCGTTTGTCGGCGTGCGTAAACTCATCTTTCATAATTATTATTTTTTCGAGCCCGGGCATTTCGCCGATGGCCCCGAGGGCGCGCTCGAGGATTTCCTCGTCCTGCACATAAAGTACGCGCGAACCGGAGTCGTTAACAATGAATGAGAGCTCTTTCGCGGAAAGGGTCGGGTACACGCATACGGTTATGCCCGCCGCGCAGAGAACCGAATAGTCGGCCCATACCCACTCGGGAGAGGTGTGGGCCATCACGGCGGCCCTGTCCCCTTTCTGTATGCCCATCTCCATGAGGCCCGACGCAAGTTCCCTGACGATTCTCCACAGTTCGGCGTAGGTGATGGACGCGGTGCTCTCAGGCCCCGTCTTCCACCACTGGGCACGGCGCATTCCGAACTTGACCGCGTTCCGGTTTAACAGCTCCGGGAACGTCTGTTGTGTTATATACCACCTGTTTTCCATTACTGCCTCCTTTCACTGCGCATGGCAGAGTGGATATGCCGTAAGGTTGAACGCCGATCCGGGCCCGGAACGAGCCGCGAGACATTCCGGTGCGGGGGTCTCATATTGACACCATACCGCATATCATATGTATATTCAAATACGAATATTTATATTTGATCTATAATGCAAGTAAAATATTGTAATATATTAAAATTAATTACACCCGTTGTAATCGCTTCCCGCCGGGACATGGTTGTGCTGGAAGCGGTTACATTCGAAAGGATTTGTTTTCCCGCTTCCGAAGCGTGATTCAAAAGGGAGAAAACGGTATGGCGGAAGAATTTCCCGGATACCCTTTCTTTTAATACTTGCGCTGGGCGTTATGGTTGACGTATCATTCCCTACCTCGTACGGGGAAATCACTGAACGGCAAGGGGCGTATACGTGGATAATCTCCTCTCCTTCACCCATACCGACGTAAGCTGGATCGACCTGGGCCTCCTTTTCGCTTACCTCGCCGGTATAACCGTTTATGGTTATCTGTTTAAGAGCCGTGTGCATACCTCGCGCGATTATTTTCTCGCCGGTAAAAGCCTGCCGTGGTGGATCATCGGCATGTCGATCATCGGGACGAACATCGGATCAAACGATTATGTCGGGGGCGCGGGGGGGGCGTACCGTATCGGGATGGCGCAGGCCAATTTCGAATGGATCGGCGCCATCCCGGCCATGATTATCGCCGCATTCATCTTCATCCCGTTTTACTGGCGTGCGGGCGTCTTCTCGATCCCCGAGTACCTGGGAAAGCGCTATTCCGAATCTGTGCGGGTCATCGCGGCGCTCATCCTCAGTCTGTTTTCGGTTCTAATTGTCGGGGTGTTTCTCTGGGCCACCGCGCTCATGCTTCAGACCTATCTTGGATGGCCCATACTCCTCAGCATTTTCATTACGGCCGGGGTCGTCGGTCTTTACACGGTATCAGGGGGACTCGCGGCGGTGGCGTATACAGACGCGGTACAGCTCGTTATCATGTTCGCCGGTGCGGTGGTGGTCGCGGTCGTCGGCGTCAACGCGGCCGGCGGGGCGGTGAATTTCGCGACACAGCTGCAGGAGCGGTTTCCCGACCATCTGCATACTTTTCTTCCATCCACACATGACGAATTTCCCTGGCCGGGGGTGCTCCTGGGTCTGGGACTGGTGTTGTCGCCGGCATACTGGTGTACCAATCAGGCGATCATGCAGCGCTGTCTGGGCGCGAGAACGGAGTGGGACGGCAAGGCGAGCATGATGTTTGCCGCGATGGCCAAGACCTTTGTGCCGCTGCTTATCGTGCTTCCGGGCTTTTTCGCGCTGCTCATGGCGCCGGAGCACCTGGGGTTATCGGATCAGGCGCTCCCCTGGGTGGTGAAGAACCTGCTTCCTCCCGGCGTCTCAGGGCTCCTTTTCGTCGCTTTTATCGCGGCCCTGCAGTCGTCGGTTTCGTCCACCCTCAATTCGGCGTCGGTGATGGTGACGCGTGATATTCTGGGCGTGATACGGAGTAAAAGACTTGATGACGCGGCGGAACTGAGGATGGGCAGAATGATAACCATAGCGGCACTTGCCGCCGGCATCCTCTGCGCGCCGCTTACCGCTCAGTTCAGGGGAATATACGTTTACGTACAGCAGCTGCTCTCCTTTTTTCAGGGTCCGGTGTTTGCTTTACTGTTGATGGGAATTCTGTTTAAACGGATCACGCCGCGTGCCGGCCTCTGGAGCCTGCTGCTCGGGCTGGGGTTTGCGGCCCTGCTGGGACTTGCCGGGCTCAACATGCTTTACATGGCATTCTGGAGCTTTGTGATGTCGGTCGCACTGCTCTTCATGATCAGTGCATTTACAAGGCCGAAGAGCGCATCAGAGCTCGAAAACCTTACCTATACGTCGGTGGTGAAGGAGGTGGTCGATGTCTGACTGGATACACGCGCTTCCCCTGTGGACCGCCAAGGTCGGGGCCATACTGCTCTTCGCGGGGGTGCTCGCCATCGTGTGGAGCCTGCCGAAGGATTTTGTATACTTCGGCGCGCCCGACCGGGGGCGCTGGAGGGACATCCGCATATGGGCCACGGTGCTTCTTGCGGTGCAGTGCGGGATATACTATGTATTCTAGGCACACGGCCGGGTCGGCCGGCACGATGACAGGTCCGGCGATTGTGGCCCTGGCCCTCATTCTGTTCGCTGCCGCGCCGCTCGCCGCGGCTGAAGATTTTTTTTCATACAGCCGCAAGGCGGCGGATGCGCGTGAAACCGAAACGAAAATCGAGTACTGGACTGAGGCGATCGGGAGCTGGACGATCGAGGCCGGGCAGTATGCATTGTCCCGAGCCCATTTCAACCGGGGAATCGCACTGGCCCGCTCCGGATTGACCAATAAGGCGATAGAGGATTATGATCGGGCCATCGAACTCGACCGGAGTTTCGCGAAGGCATATAATAACCGTGGAATAATCCGCTGGAATTCCGGAGACCGGGAAGGCGCCATAACCGACTATGATCGCGCGGTGGCCGCCTCTCCGGCCTTTTTTGAGGCCTATTACAATCGCGGGATCGCGCGCGCGGCCATGAGAGACTATCGCCGTTCGATCGACGATTATACGAAAGCGGTTTCGATTTCACCGCGCTATGCGAAGGCATTCAATAACCGCGGGATATCGCACAGTGCCGTGGGCGAATACACCGAGGCTGTCGCGGATTACGACCGCGCCATCAAATTAGATCCGTCCGATCCGGTCTTCTGCAATAACCGGGGCGTCGCGCACGTACGGATGGATAGCCCGGAAAGCGCGCTGTCGGATTTTTCCAGGGCGATCGCGCTCGACCCATCCTATGCCGCGGCCCGGAGGAACAGGGGAATCGCCCATCATCTCGCCGGACGCTACGGTGAAGCAGCGGCGGATTACAGGGAAGTGCTGCGTATAAACCCGGGCGACAGGGAGATACGCCAGAGCCGGGCGCGGGCACTTGCCGGAAGGGAGCTTGCCCCCCGTACCTCCATGGGAGAGGATGCGCGGACGCCTGGTCGCGGTCTCCGCCGGGACGGCGGGCGAACCATAAAGCGTGAGCCTCGCCAGGGCAGGCCGGGGACACCTGGCACGGGGCTACGCCCGGAAGAAAAGCGCGCGGCCGCGAACCATTTTAATCGGGGTATTGACCTGGCGAAAAAGGGCAGGCCCGAACAGGCGATACGGGAGCTCACGCGGTCCGTGCGGCTAGATCCCGATCAAAGCGGGGCCTATATTGAACGCGGAAGGCTCTACGCGGAACGGGGCGACCTGGTGAAGGCCGGGGACGACTACGACAAGGCGATAACTCTCAGACCGGAGAGTCCGTCACTGTACTATAACCGCGGCACTATCCTCTATAGGAAGGGGCTGTATCGTCGCGCCGTAAAGGATTTCTCGCTCGCCATAGCACTGGATCCGGGTTCCCCGGAATCGTTCAACAACCGGGGAAGCGCCCGTCTGGCCGCCGGCGAAACCGACGAGGCCATTCGCGACTACACGCAGGCCCTCGGCCTGAGGGCCGATTACGCCCGTGTCTACGCAAACCGTGGCGTGGCCCTTTTCTATAAGGGCGATTTTCGGGGAGCGCTCGCCGATTTCAACAACGCGCTTCGCATCGATTCGCGGGATGAAATGGCGCTGCACAACAGGGGGATCGTCAGGTACGTGCTGGGCGATCGCGCCGGTTCGCTTAAAGATTTCAATGCCGCGATTACGATCGATCCGGGTAATAGCTATGCGCGGCAGGCCTCGTCATGGCCGGAAGCGCTGATGCGCGGGTTCCTCGGGCTTGGTACTGAGGCGGAACTATTGAGAAAAGCGGGTACCGGGCGGGACGCGAGGGAGGTAGGGCGAAGGCGTGCCGAGGCACTGTATTATCTGGGACTTCGCTGGAAGGCGATCGAGGGGGAAAACGGGCAATCCATTGATTATTTTAAAAGGAGCCTGGCGGAAAACGGCTCCATGAGCCATGCCCGGCGTCTGGCGAGATTCGAGATTTCCGGCGATTGAGCACGATACGATAATTCTCGTACAACAGGCAGGGGGGTGATCATGGCGGTAAGCGGATTAAAGCGGGTGCTCGGCCTTCCCGAGGTGTCGTTTATCGCTATCGGGTGCACCATCGGCGGGGGAATTTTTGTCTTTACCGGAATCGTACTCAAAATTGCCGGCAACGCCCTGCCGCTGGCCTTTGCAATCGCCGTGATCCCGGTCCTCATCAGCATGCTGCCGCTGGCAATGCTGGGGTCGGCCATCCCGGCGACCGGCGCGAACTACAAGTATCCCAGCCGCATGGTGTCGCCGGGCCTCGCCTTCGTAGGCGTGTGGGTATACATCCTCGCCTCTTTCTTCGGGCAGATCCCGCTGTATGCCATAAGCTGCGCGCGGTATATCGGCACGCTGGTTGACGGGGTACCCGTGGAACCGGCCGCGGTTGCGATTCTTACCGTGTTTTTCATCGTCAATCTGCTCGGCGTGAAACCGGCGGCATGGGCACAGGGCCTGATGGTGATAGTTCTGATTGGTGCGCTGGTGTTCTATTCGGCAACGGGAGCCACCGCGTTCAATCCCGAAAATCTCAGTGGGATGTTCGACAGGGGGGCCGGTCCACTGCTGCTGGGGGTGGCGCTGCTCACCTTCACCTACCTGGGATCGAATGCGATTATCGAGCTGGGTGACGAGATAAACAATCCCGGCAAGGTGATCCCGCGCGCTTTCTTCATCGCCTTCCCCGTGGTCGCGGTTATCTATGTTTTTGTTGCGCTCACCACTGTCGGTGCGGCCCCCGTCGAGACCTTGCTGGGTTTTCAGGACCCGATGTCCGAGGTCTGCAAGGCGTGTGCGGGCGGGACAGGCCGGCTGTTTTTCGTTCTCGGCGGAGCGGTGCTCGCGCTTCTGACAACGCTCAACGCGCTGTTCATGGTCGGGACCAAGTCGCTCCTGGTGGTGATAGACGATCATATTCTCCCGGCCTGGCTCGGCGGCCTCAACAGAAGGTTCGGGACACCGCACATCCTCCTCTCGATGATATATGTGTGTTCGGTCCTCGGCGTGCTGTCGGGACTTCCGCTGGAGACGTTCGCGTCCTATGCGGCGCTGGGGGGGATGATAATCTTCGTGCCGGTGCTCATTGCATCGCTCAGATTGCCGCGTCTCTACCCCGAACGTTACGAGCGCTCTGAGTTCAAGCTCAAAGGTTTTTTTCTCTGGCTATGCCCTTGCGTGGGCTTTCTGATGGTTGCCTTTTTCAGTGCGGTCATCCTTGCCGATTTGAAAAGTCCGGTGAAGATCGGGCTCTTCGGCGCGTTTATTCTGTCGGGTATTGTATACTATGCGGTCAGGAAGCGCCTGCTGCTGCGTGAAGGCGTGGACCTGGGCCTGATAAAAGGGAGGAACGACTGGGGTGAGTAATACCGATAGGACATTGCCATTGTTTCATGCATACCCGGAGCTGGAAATCAATATCCCGCGGGTTTCACTCGGCGGGTTTCCAACGCCCGTACGCCGGTTAAGCGGGTTCGATTGTGAGAACCTGTGGGTCAAGCGAGACGACCTGAGTTCCACCATATATGGCGGAAACAAGGTGCGCAAACTCGAGTTCATACTCGGCGACGCCATAAAGCGAAACATACGGGAGGTGGTGACCATCGGCGGTATTGGAACCAACCACGGTCTGGCGACGGCCATCTATTGTCAAAGGCTCGGGATACGGTGCACGCTGCTGTTGTTCGAACAGCCGGTTACGAGCTATGTAAAACGCAACCTGCTCCTGTACCGGCATTTCGGTGCCCGGATCGTCTTTACAGGGTCCCTGCCCAAAACAGTGCTCGCTTATTATCTGACGCATCGCCTGTCGCATCCCGCCGCTCAGTACGTCTTCGCCGGAGGTTCGAACGTACTCGGCACCATAGGTTTTGTTAATGCCGCTTTCGAGCTCAGGCGGCAGGTTGAAGAAGGGCAGATGCCCGAACCGAACTACATTGTCTGTCCCCTCGGCTCGAACGGAACCCTCGCGGGTCTTACACTCGGGGCGCGCCTTGCCGGGCTGCACTCAACCGTCATGGGCGTACGGGTGACGGCGTCGCACCTGGGCCCATTCCCGGCGTCGACGCCCGGTGCGGTCGCAAAGCTCATGGCGGAAACGCTCCGTTTCCTCCGTCGTAAAAGCCCTCTGGTCGCGGAGGTCAGCACCAGGGCGCCGGAGGTACTGGATGAGTATTTCGGAGAAGGGTACGGGTGCCCGACTTCCGCCTGCTGCGAGGCGATCGACATCATGAAACAGCGGGGGGGCCTTGATCTCGAGCCCACCTATACCGGAAAGACATTCGCCGCAGTGCTGGACATGACGCGCTGTAACCGGCGGCGCAGCGACGTTGTGCTGTACTGGCATACCTATAACTCGGTCGATCTTTCGCGCGAGGCGGAGTCGGTCGATTTTCATGATCTGCCCCGGTCTTTTCACCGTTTTTTCGAGATGCCCGAGGTTCCCGTACCGACCTGCCATGCTTAGCGATCAATCACCGTCCATCGATAGCGGGGTTTCACCGTCCTCGGGCGGGTGGGACCCCGCAGCCCTTCCCTGAGGGCAAAAACCCGAAATAAAAAAAACTTGAAATTAATGGTAACATTTTGGACTATGCTTGTGGAGAAGTAATTTTTCCCTTTTTCTTAGCGTCTGCCTGCGGATAAGGAGAGAGTGGTCAAACCACTCTCTTTTTTCGATATAAACAGCGGTCCGGAGATGAGCAATCCAGCGGTCAGGGAACAGGTGATGGAGACGGTCAGGGCCGTCGCCGAAGACCTCGGATATTTGATTTACGAGGCGGGCCTGCTCCTGAAGGGAAAGAACTCGAGCGTTGTCGTCAAGATCGATGGAAGTGCGCCGATCTCCCATTCGGACTGTCAGGCCTTCAGCACGGAACTGTCCCGGCGCCTGGATGAGGCTGGCCTGCTCCCGGATTATTCGCTGGAGGTTTCCTCCCCCGGAATACGTCGGCAGCTTCGAAGTATAGAGGAGTTCGAGCGGTTCAGCGGTTCCCCTGCGAAGGTCATATTCCGCGAAGGCGACGGACAGCGCGTCGTCAAAGGCCGGATAGGACGAGTGGCGGGCGGGATCGTCGAGTTCCACGAGGGAGACAAAGCGATCATGATCGATTTCGATGCGATAAAGAGCGCGAACCTTGAATTTTAGCGCGTGTATCCGGCAGGGACGGAGAATCATAAACGTGGTGAAGGTTTGAAACATGAGCAACAACTTTTTCGAGGCGTTACACCAGATTGCGAATGAAAAGGGAATAACGCGGGAAACAATCGAGGAAATCGTCGAATCGGCGATGATCTCTGCCTATAAGAAACAGTATGGTTCGAACACCAGCGTTCGTGTGGTTTTCGACCGCGACAAAAACACCGTCAAGATCGTTTCCAGGAAAATGGTGGTCAATTCGCCGCGGAACCGGGCGGAAGAGGTGCATGTCGACGAGGCCCGGCGGTTCAATCCCGAAGCCCGGCTGGGCGACGAGATGGACGTGGAGGAAAACCCGCTCGAATCGTTCGGGAGGATAGCGGCTCAGACGGCCAAACAGGTGATTGTCCAGAAGATCAAAGAGGCCGAGAAGAACATCGTTTACAATGATTTCAAGGACAAGGAAGGCGATCTCATCAACGGGTACCTCCAGCGAAAGACGAAGGACGCGATTTTTGTGGACCTCGGCAAGACCGAGGGAATCCTTCCGGCTCGCGAGCAGTCGCCGCTAGAGCATTTTAAAACCGGCGAGCGCATTAAGGCGCTTGTGCTTTCGGTGCAGAAAAACACGAAGGGGCCGTCGGTGGTGCTGTCGAGGGCCAACACCAAGTTTATACAGAAGCTCTTTGAAATGGAGATCCCCGAGGTGTATGACGGGGTTGTGCAAATCGTCAACATAGTGCGCGAGCCCGGCCTTCGCACCAAGGTCGCCGTGGTCAGTGAGAGGGACGACGTGGACGGAGTGGGCGCGTGCGTCGGCATGAAAGGCATACGAATACAGTCCATAGTGCGCGAGCTCGAGGGTGAGAAGATCGATGTGGTCGAGTGGGTGGACGACCGACGGGTAATGGCGGCGAACGCGCTTACGCCCGCACGCGCCAAGGAAGTAATAGAGACCAGAAGCGGCGGGGTGATCGCCGTCGTCGAGAAGGAACAGTACAAGCTGGCGATCGGCAAGGCGGGACACAACGCGCGGCTTTCGGCAAGGCTCTGCGGGTTCGATATTGATATCAAGACCGAGGAGCAGTACCGTGAGTTCCTGAGCTCGAGTGAGTCCCGGGCCATGGTGGAGCAGCTCTTCGCGAGCAAGGACGTCGAAGAAACGCCGATCGACGAACTGCCGGGTCTCGACAGCCGGACCATCAAGCTCCTGGAGGCGGGAGGGCTCTTCTCGGTCGAAGATCTGGTGGAGACGTCGTTCGACGATCTCATGAAAATTGACGGAATCGGTGAAAAAACCGCCAAGAAGATAATGGACATCCTCGCGGAATCGATCGATTTCGAGGAAGAGATGGACGGGGAAGAGGCGGAAGAAGGAGAGCGGAAGGAAGAAGCGGAAGAAGGAGAACGGAAGGAAGAGGCGGGTGAAGCGGAGACGGCGGAGGCCGTTGACGAAGCGGATGCGGAGAAGTAAAGGCGCGAAAAGTGCGACCAGACCGTGGAAATAAACAGGACCGCGTTCTTCCGAAAATTCAATAGGTAGAAGCAAGGTGCAAATGAAAGCAATTGATATTGCAACCGCAAATCATGTAACAGAAGAAGATATCATTACTATCTGTAAAGACCTGGGAATAAGCTGCGCCGGGATGGATGCCGAGTTCTCCGAGAAGGACGTCTTCCTGGTGCAGAAAAAAATAGAAGTAATCAAGGAGCAGCGGGCGAAGGCGGCGAGGGAGCTTCTGGAGCGGAAGAACGAACGCAGCGAAAAGCCGGGCGCAAAGATAAAGCTGAAGCGCAAGGTGACCGTTTCGAAGGAGCTCATCAAAGAGAAGCACGATAAGGACGAAGAAGCCGCCGCCGCACCCGCGCCGCTCGCAGAGCGGAAGGAAGAAGGCCCGAAGGCCGCTTCCGCATCCCCGCGCGAGGAAAGGCGTGCTCCGGCCGCGGGCAGGCCAGCTACCGGGCGCGCCGATCAGCGGCCCCAGGCGGGACGGCGGCCTGATTCTCGGCCAGCGCCGAGAAGCGACGCCGCCCGCAGGCCAGGTCCAGGAGCACCGGGGGCACGGCCCTTCGGCGATCGCAGGCCAGGTCCAGGAGCACCGCCATCCAAGGACGCCGGCGCGGCTGACAAGAAGGACGAAGCAATTTCGGCCAAGGAAAAGGAAAAGAGAAAGAAGGCCAAGGAAAAGGAAAAAGAGAAAGAAGGCAAGAAGAGTCTCTATAAGGACAAGGGCAAGAGGACCTTCGAAAAAAGCCTTTTTTCGCGCAGAAAGAAAGGCGGTCACCATTCCGGAGCGCAGGAGCAGGAGCGTGTGGCCGTATCGCCGAAAAACATTGATATCACCGATAGCATCTCCGTAGGAGATCTCGCGAAGAAGCTGAACGTAAAGGCAAGCGAGGTGATCTCGCGCCTGATGAAGCTCGGTATGATGGCCACGATAAACCAGGTGATCGACGCGGAGACAGCCGAGATCCTCGCCTCGGAGTTCGGCACGGTCGTGAGGGTGGTCTCACTCTTCGAGGAAACGGTAATCCGCCACGAAGAGGAGGACCGGGCGGAGGATCGCGCAAAGCGCCCGCCGATCGTTACCGTAATGGGTCATGTCGATCATGGGAAGACCAAACTCCTCGACGCCATCAGAAAGACCAACGTCGTCGACGGCGAGTTCGGCGGAATCACCCAGCACATCGGCGCCTATACGGTGAAGGTGCGCGACCAGTTCGTCACTTTCCTGGATACCCCGGGTCATGAGGCCTTCACCACGATGCGCGCCAGGGGCGCGAGCGTCACGGATATCGTCATCCTGGTCGTCGCGGCCAACGACGGTGTAATGCCGCAGACGGTCGAGGCGATAAACCATGCCAAGGCCGCCCATGTTCCCATCATCGTGGCGATCAACAAGATCGACCTTCCTGAAACGAACGTTACGCGCATACGCCAGGACCTTTCGAATTACGATCTTGCGCCCGAGGAGTGGGGGGGGACCACCCTCTATGCCGAGGTCAGCGCCAAGCAGATGATCAATATCGAGGAACTCCTCGACCTTATCATCATCCAGTCCGAAATGCTCGAGCTCGACGCCAATCCGGCGCTTTTAAGCCGCGGAGTGGTGATCGAATCGCGTCTCGACCCCGGACGGGGACCGGTCGCGACCGCGCTGGTACAGAATGGCACGCTGCACCTGGGTGATCCCTTCGTTGTGGGCATCTACTCCGGCAAGGTCAGGGCGATGTTTAACGACCAGGGTCAGCCGGTGCAGGAGGCCGGCCCTTCCACACCGGTCGAGCTGGTGGGTCTATCCGGGGTCCCCTCCGCAGGTGATCCGTTCCAGGTGGTCGAATCCGAGAAATATTCCAAACAGATATCGCAGAAGCGCATCGACCTCAGGCGGCTTGAGACGGCCAAAAAGGTCCGCAAGGTGACACTGGAAGACCTTAACGAGATGATTCGCGAAGGAGAGGTGCAGGAGCTCCGCGTCGTCATAAAAGCCGACGTTGACGGTTCCGTTCAGGCACTAAAGGAATCGCTGGAAAAACTCTCTACCGGCGAAGTGCGCGTCAAGGTGATCCATGCGGGGACCGGCGGCATCAACGAGTCGGACGTTATGCTGGCGTCCGCGTCGAACGCCATCATTATCGGCTACCACGTGCGGCCTACGTCCAGAGTGTCGGAACTGGCCGAGAAGGAAAGCGTATCCATAAAATTCTTCAACATAATCTTCGAGGTGACCGATTCGATCCGGGCTGCCATGGAGGGGATGCTCTCCCCCGAATACAGGGAAGAGGTCGTCGGAAGCGGCGAGGTGCGCCAGATATTCAAAATATCGCGTCTGGGGACCGTCGCCGGCGCCATCGTTCTTTCCGGAAGGGTCAACCGCAAGAACAGGGTGCGGATTATCCGCGACGGCGTGGTGGTTTTTGACGGCGAGCTCAAATCGCTCAAGCGCTTCAAGGACGATGTCACGGAGGTCGAGTCGGGGCAGGAATGCGGTTTCGGCATGATTAATTACAACGATCTCAAGGAAGGGGACACCTTCGAGGCTTACAAGACGATCGAGATCGCCAAGACGTTAGACGGTTAGCCCATGGCAACGCACCGAAGGGAGCGGCTCGAGGAGCTCGTCAAACGGGTCGTCGCGGATGCGCTGCTTTCCGAGATAAAAGATCCGCGCATCGGTTTTGTTTCGGTTGTCCGTGTGAAGCTTGCCAAGGACTATAGTGTTGCCGATATATTCGTCTCGGTGCTCGGCGACGATATGCAGAAGAAAAAATCGATGGCGGGCCTTGAGTCCGCCTGCAATTACATACAGTTCCTCGTCGGCAAGGGAATTCAGCTTCGCTCCACGCCGCGCCTCATTTTTCATCTTGACACCTCGGTAGAGGAGGGCGTTCGGCTTGTCGGTGTTATAGAGAAGCTTGACGCGGAAGGCGGCTCGCGCCGCGCCGCGGAGGCCACCGATACGGACGATGAAAAGGGCGGAGGAAACGGCGGCTGACGGTGGACGGTTTTGATCCGAGGAATGCGGTTCTTCTCCTCGACAAGGAGAAGGGCAGGACCTCCTTTTCGGCGATCGAAGAAGTGCGCAGGCTGTTCGGAGCCGGAAAGGCCGGCCATTCCGGAACGATCGACAAGGCGGCAACGGGTCTTCTTGTGGTCTGCACGGGCTCGGTGACGGGGCTCACGCGGTATTTTCTCGAGGGGGACAAGCGCTACACGGGCGTCGTCCGCCTGGGCGTTACGACCGACACCTGCGACGCCGAGGGTGAAGTCACCGCGGTCGAGAGCATAAACGGGATTGATGAAAGCAGGATACACACCATAATAGAGCGTTTCTCCGGTGAAATCAGCCAGATGCCGCCGCTGTATTCCGCGTTGAAAATCAAGGGAAAGAGGGCGTCAGACCTCGCCAGACAGGGGCGGTCGGTTGAGCTGGCCGCGCGGAATGTCGTTATAAGAGAGTTGAATATACTCGATGTCAATCTTGAAAGGGGAACGCTGACGGTGGATGTGCTCTGTTCGAAAGGCACCTATATTCGCTCGCTCGCCCGTGACATAGGCGAGTTCCTGGGAACCGGGGCGCATCTTGCGGAGCTTAGGCGCACCGCTTCGGGGCATTTCTCCGTGAGCGACGCGGCGACGATCGGGGAGATGAGAGAGTATCTTTGCGGCATACGGTCCGACGGGCACTTTATACTGGCCCCGGAGGAAGCCCTTAAGGATTTCGGGCGGATCGTTGTCGGCGAGGCCGCGCTAAAAAGGGTTAATAATGGAGCATTTTTCCCCAGGGGTGATATAGTGAGCATGGAAGGGGAGTCGCCCTTCATTATACTCGACGGCCATAAAAATTGTATTGCCATTGCGGACGTCGATACTGATAATTGGTCAGTCGTATACAGGAATGTATTTAACAGGAAAAATCCCGGCTAAATCCGGGCCGGCGCACAGCGATAACACCGGTAAAGCAAACACGATCAATCACATAAGGAATAAGGAGAACAGCGGCATATGCGTCAGAAGAGCGAGGTCATCAATCAGTTTAAAAGGCATGAGAGCGATACCGGCTCCCCGGACGTTCAGATTGCCCTGCTGACGGAAAGGATCAACCACCTGACGGAGCATTTCAAGGTGCATAAAAAGGATTTTCATTCCCGCAGGGGGCTTCTGAAACTCGTCGGCCAGCGGCGCAGACTCCTGGATTATCTCAAGAAAATCGATCTCGAGAAATACCGGAGCCTCATCGAATCGCTCGGCCTGAGAAGATAGGTATTCCTCCACGGCGGACGGCGACCGGCCCGCGCCTGCAGGATAGTGCGATTACGGGCATCAAGGCATTGAAGAGGTAGAATGATGAGTTTTGAATCAGGAATTGGAATTGGCCGGGAGGAGATACGGTTCAGCACGGGCTATCTCGCGAAACAGGCGGACGGCGCCGTCGCGGTTTCCAGTGGCGAGTCGATCGTCCTCGCGACCGCGGTCGTTTCGCGGAAGGTGGCCGAAGGACAGGATTTTTTCCCGCTTACCGTTGATTACCGGGAAAAGTTCTACTCCGCAGGCAAAATCCCGGGGGGGTATATCAAGCGCGAGGGGCGGCCCAGCGACAGGGAGACCCTGACAAGTCGCCTCGCCGACAGGCCGCTACGCCCGCTCTTTCCCGAGGATTTCGTCAGCGAGGTGCAGATCATAATTTCCGTGCTCTCCACCGACCAGAAAACCCAGTCGGATGTTCTCGCCATCAACGCGGCGTCGGCCGCGCTTTCGGTTTCGGGCATTCCATTCAAGGGGCCCGTGGGTGCGGTCCGTGTCGGCAGGATCAAGGGGGAGTTTATCGTAAATCCCACTTTTGATGAATCGGGCGAAAGCGATATCGATCTTGTCGTCGCCGGCACCAGGAAAGCCGTCACCATGATCGAAGGATCGGCGAAAAACGTCAGCGAAGAGGACATGATCAACGCCGTCGTCTTCGCGCACGAGCAGATAGCCAGGCTCTGCGACGCGCAGGATGACCTGAAGCGACAGGTCGCGAAGCCGGAGATGGCATATACTCCGAGGAAGAGGGACGAGGCGCTCAGAAACGAGGTGCGCAAGCGTTTCCACCAGGAGGTGGTCGACCTTGTAAAGCTCAACGAGAAAAAGGACCGCGAGGACGCGCTTCGGGGCATCATAGAGCGGGCCTCGGCGGAGATGAAGGCTTCCTTCCCGGACTCGATCGGCCAGGTCGGATCGATAATCGACGATCTCGACTATGAGGTGATGCGTGCGCGCATACTCGACGAGAAGCGTCGCGCGGACGGCAGGGGCCTGACGGATATCCGGCCCATCGACAGCATGATCGGCGTGCTGCCGAGGGCACACGGTTCCGCCGTATTTACCCGCGGTCAGACGCAGAGCCTCGGGGTCGTGACGCTCGGCACGGGACGCGATTCCCAGCGGCTCGATGCAATCGAAGGAGAGAGCTTCCGCCGTTTCATGCTGCACTACAACTTCCCGCCCTTTTCGGTGGGTGAGACCGGCAGGTACGGCGGTACAGGGAGGCGCGAAATAGGCCACGGGATGCTCGCAGAAAGGTCGCTGCAATACATACTTCCCGAGCCAGAGAAATTCCCGTACACCATACGGGTCGTTTCCGAAATACTCGAATCGAACGGCTCCTCATCGATGGCGTCGGTATGTTCCGGTTCACTTGCGCTCTTCAACGCCGGCGTGCCGGTAAAAGCCGCCGTTGCGGGAATAGCCATGGGCCTCATCCTCGAGGGTGACCGGTATGCTGTCCTGAGCGATATCATGGGGCTCGAAGACCACCTGGGCGATATGGATTTCAAGGTTGCCGGCACGTCCGAAGGTATCACCGCGTTTCAGCTCGATATAAAGATCGAGGGAATAACGCCGCAGATCATGCGCGAGGCGCTTACACAGGCACGCGAGGGAAGGATTCACATTCTGGGCAAAATGAATGAAGTGATTTCAGAGCCTGCGAAGGAGCTCTCCCCGAACGCGCCGCGGATAATCATGATCAAGATCGAAATAGACAAGATCGGCGGCCTGATCGGACCCGGCGGAAAGGTGGTCAAGGCCATCGTGGAAGAAACCGGCGCCGAGATTAATATCGAGGACGATGGAACGGTTACGGTATCCGCGGTCGACAAGGAATCCATCGACAAGGCGCTGGCCAAAATCAGTGCGATAACCGAGGACGTCGAGATAGGCAGAATCTATAACGGACGTGTTAAAAAGGTAATGGAGTACGGAGCGTTCGTCGAGATTGCTCCCGGCAGGGAGGGGCTTGTTCATATCTCAAAGCTCGACTTCGAAAAGGTAAATAAAGTAAGCGATATCCTCAAGGAAGGCGACGAAGTGGCGGTCAAGGTTGTAGGCATCGATCGACAGGGAAGAGTCGACCTTAGCAGAAAGGACGCGCTGAAGCGATAGCGTCGTTAGCCAATGGTTTTAAAATATACGCTCGATAACGGAATGGTCATTCTCCTCGAACCCATCGAGGGGGTGGCTTCCGTTTCGGCCGGCCTGTGGGTGAAGACGGGCTCGCGGAACGAGCAAAAAGATCAGATGGGGTACGCCCATTTCATCGAGCACATGCTGTTCAAGGGAACGTCGAACTATTCCGCGCGGGATATCGCACGTATGGTCGACCGGGTAGGTGGACAGCACAACGCCGCGACCAACCGGGAGTACACCTGCTACTACATCAATGTCATCTCCGATTATCTCGCGCTTTCAGTGGATCTTCTCGCCGATATGTACTACCATTCGCTTTTCGATGCCGACGAGATCTCCAAGGAAAAAAACGTCATCCTCGAGGAGATCAGGATGTACGAGGATACCCCGGACGAGCTGATTCACGACGTGTTCATGGAGTGCATGCTCTCGGACCATCCGCTGGGGCACCCGATTCTCGGAACTCTTGACAGTATTGACGGGATAGACAAAATCAGACTCCTCGATTTTTTCAGGGAAAACTACTCGCGGGAAAACTGCATTTTCGCGGTCGCGGGTAATTTCGACGTGGAAGAAACGAAACGGCTTATTGAGCGGGCTTTTTCCTCGCCCCTTTTCAAAGGGGGAGCGGCGGTCCGCGGCGGCGAAGATCCTCCCAGGAGGATATTCAGGCGGCACATAACGCGCGACCTCGAGCAGATCCATTTCTGTCTGGGGACGGAGGGCCTCAACAGGAGCGACGAAAACCGCTGGGCTCTTTTTTCGCTCAGCACCATCCTGGGTGGCAGCATGTCGTCGAGGCTCTTTCAGAATATCCGTGAGAGGGAAGGGCTCTGTTACGCGATTTACTCCTTCCATTCTGCGTATCTCGACAACGGTGTTTTCGGTGTTTACTGCGGGACTTCCCCCGACAATTACGCCCGGGCCCTGGGCCTCATCGTGAGGGAGTGCGAATCACTGCTGGCGGAAGGGGTGACCGACGAGGAGCTTGAAGACGCTAAAACCTTCATGAAGGGCAACCTGGCGCTGAGCATGGAGAGCACCGAGGTGCGCATGGGCCATCTCGCCAAGAACGAGATGATTTACGGCAGGCATTTCAGTTTCGATGAAATGATCGAGAAGATAGACGCCATTACCATGGACGACTTCAGCAGGGTGATCGATACCATATTCAGGGGCAAGCAGCTTACCCTGGTTTCGATCGGTCGAATCCCCGGGAACACGGGTCCCGAAACAGCCGATCCCATCCTGCTCGCCGGCGGCAGACGGCTTCCTTAAGAATCACGGTAAAAACTTCTTGAAAATAAACAGAGCATGCCGGCATCATTAACGGATTTCGCCGGGGCGGGAGGCTTTTGCCTCTTCAGATCCGACTCCGGCTTGGCGATAATTTTCATAGAGGAGACGCGGTATGGCAGGCAAGGGCGATGCTGTGAACAGCACGATCGGCGAAGGATCGATATTTGAAGGAAAATTCTATATCAGCGGGTCGCTCAGGATAGACGGTAAATTCGAGGGCGAGATCAAGACCGATGAGGAGCTGGTGGTGGGCGAGACCGGAAAGGTCAAGACGAACATCGACGCCAAATCGGTCGTGGTGGCGGGGACCGTTATAGGTAATATAAAGGCCGATGAGGAAGTCAAACTCCTCGAGACGGGCAGGGTGCTCGGAGATATCGTTGCGCCGGCGATCGCGATACAGCGCGGCGTGATCGTTCAGGGGCATGTTACGATCACCGCGGGACAGCGAAAGGACGTAAAGAAGCTCATCGAAGAATCATTCAGCAGCGGATCGGACAAGCAGTCCGAGAAATCATCCAGGTAGCGAATGGTTCCCCCGGAGGCGGCGTCGCTGGTTTAAGCCAATGAAAGCTTTCCGTTCGAGAACATTCAGGCTGGGTGCCTACACAGTCACCACTACAATCGATAGAATTATCGTATTGAATGTGGGTGCCGGCCGGGTCCGCTCGTATATATTTAATAAGAATCCGTTTTCGGGAATGAAACGTCGTACGATGGCGGCGGTCTGCCTGCCGCTCGCGGCGCTGTTCGTGGTCCTCTTCCTCTCGTACGATCGACCTGTCGGCGGTGAAGGCGTGGGAGACGAAGAGCGAAAGAACATGCTGCTCCTCTCCTCGCAAACAGATTTTTCGGCGCCTGCCGAAGATTCAACGCTTCATGTCCGTACCCATCACGTCAAAAACGGTGAAACGCTCAGCAGGATCGCGCGGCAATACGGCGTTTCAATGGACACAATCTGTGGCAGCAACCGGCTTACTTCCTACGACATGCTGCCGGTCGGGGCCATCCTGAAAATTCCCTCCAGGGACGGCATCCTCCATTCAATTAAAAGGGGACAGGATATTCACGCCGTCGCCGCTTACTATCGCGTGCCGGTGGCGAAGATACTTGCCGAAAACCGCATTAGGAATTATGATTTCGTTCAGGAGGGAGCCGCGTTATTCATACCGGACGCCAAGCCGATGGATATGGTGCCCGGCTTTATCTGGCCGACGCTAAGCAGGGCGCTCAGCTGCGGGTATGGCTGGAGGCGCGATCCTTTCACCTCCGAGCGCGATTTCCATAAAGGTCTTGATATCCGGGCCAGGTACGAGTGGGTAAAGGCTACCAAGTATGGCAAGGTCACCTACGCCGGATGGCTCGGCGGTTATGGCATGGCGGTGCTCATCGCGCATCCGGGAGGGTACAAGTCCCTCTACGGTCACCTTTCACGGATAACCGTGCGCGAGGGCCAGTATGTAAAGCAGGGCCAGGTGATCGCGAAGAGCGGAAACACCGGACGCTCGACGGGGCCGCACCTCCACTTCGAGCTGATCAAATCGGGCGCCCATCTCAATCCCCGCGGACACTTAAAGTAGGGACCTCGCCGCAAAAAGTTCTTGCCTCGCCGGTGGCGTCGCCTGTATCAATGACAAAAGCATTCAACTCTGATCCATGCGGGAGCGCACCATGCTTCAAAACGCAAACTTTCTCTGCGAAATAGGGACCGAGGAAATACCGGCAGCGTACCTGCCGCCCGCGATCGCCTTTAGTAAAAAGTTTTTCGGCGAAAGGCTGAAGAACGAGCGCATCGGGTTCGGGCAGATCGAGGTCTGGGCCACTCCGAGAAGGCTCGTCATAATCGCGTCGAACGTCTCCCCCGCCCAGAGCGAAGAGGAGGTCGAATTGAAGGGCCCGTCGGTAAAAGCGGCCTATGACGCGGAAGGCAAACCGACAAAGGCGCTCCAGGGATTTTTGAAAGGAAACTCAATCGAAGAGGGACAGGTGGTCAGCCGGTCGACCGAGAAAGGGGAATATCTTTTTGCGACAAAGGCCCTCGTTTCGAATAAAAGCGGGAAAATACTTCCCGGGATCATCGAGGACCTGGTTAAAAGTCTTCCTTTCCCGAAGAAAATGAGGTGGAGCGATTTGAAGCTTTCCTTTCCCCGGCCGATCGCGTATTTCTGCGTTTTGTTCAATGATGTCGTGGTGCCCTTCGAGTTGTCCGGCATCTCATCGTCCAACATGGTCCGAGGGCACTATATACGATATAACCAGATGCTTGAGGTCAAGAGCATCGCAGGCTACCAGGATATTTTACGCGAGAACGGCGTCCTTGTTGACCATAACGAGCGACGGGATCTGATTCGGGGCGAGCTTGAAAAAACGGCAGGCTCCCTGGGCGGCGAGCTGGTCTTCGACGAAGAGCTGCTGGAAACGGTGACCTTTCTTGCCGAGAGCCCTTTTGTGCTGGTATGCGATTTCAGGCGCGAGTTTCTTTCCATTCCGGACATTGTGCTGATTACGGAGATGAAGGAGCATCAGAAGTATTTTGCGGTGCGGGGGGCCGACGGTGTTCTTCTGCCGAATTTCCTGGTTGTTTCGAATAACCCGCCTTCGGCGTATGTAAAGGCGGGAAACGAAAGGGTGATAACCGCACGATTCAACGACGCCCGTTTCTTTTTCGACGAGGACCGGAAATCGAAGCTGGCCGACAAGGTGGACTCGCTGAAAAACGTGCTCTTCCACAAGGAACTCGGCAGCATTTACGATAAGGTGGAGCGCATGCGTTTCATCTCGGCACACCTGGCCGGCGTCCTCGGGCTGGACGCGGAAATAGCCCAAAGAATAGACCGCGCCGCGTATCTCTGCAAGGCCGACCTCAACACGGCGATGGTCTTCGAGTTTACGTCCCTTCAGGGGAAAATGGGGAGGATCTACGCGCTGCTCGATGGCGAGGATCAGGCGGTGGCCGATGCGATCGACGATCATTACCGGCCGCGCTCACAGGACGATCCGATGCCGGAAGGGGTCGTGAGCAGGGTGTTATCGCTCGCCGAAAAGCTGGACAACCTTCTGGGCTCGTACTCGGTCGGGAACATCCCCAAGGGCTCTCAGGACCCGTATGCACTCCGCAGACAGGCGGGGGCCGTAGTGGAAATGGCGGTGGAAGGCGAAATGTCCATCGATATGCGGGCCCTGCTCGAGCACTGTGCGGTGAAATACCTCAACGGGGACGCGCTGATCAAGCCCATCCTGGCGTTCATTGGCGGGCGCGCGAACACGCTTTTCGCGGAAAAGGGATTCCGTTATGATGTAATCGACGCGTGTCTTTCGATCGACTATCACAACTACCTTGAACAGTTCCGACGGGCGCACAGCCTGCACGAATTCAGGGGCAGGGAGGGCTTTTCGGAAATGCTCCTCTCGTTCAAGAGGATGAACAATATTGTCGCCGCGTTCCGGCAGAAGCAGCCCGATTACCGGCTTGTCTTCAAACCGGCACTTGTAGGCGAAGAGGCCGAGCGGGGGCTCTTCGAGTTTTTCAATTCGCGCGGCGATACGATAAGCGAGCTTATCCGGTCGGACAGCTACCGAGAGCTTTTCGGGCTTCTCATCGAAGGGAAGAGTGCAATCGACACCTTTTTCGACGAGGTGATGGTAATGTCCGATGATATTACGGTTCGCGATAACCGCCTTGCGCTGCTCGAAACTATCCTCGAGCCGTTCAAAGGTTTGCTCGATTTTACCAAGATCTCCGAGTAGGAGGAACGATGAAACTCTGCGATGGCGTATATGCCTATATCTGGAGGGGCGTCTTCGAGAACAACTGCAACATGTACTATTTCGGCGAGCCGCTCAACCTGCTGTTCGACCCCGGCCTCGCCCGTCACCTCGATCTCAGATTTGAAAATATGCGCGCAGATGGATTGAACCCGGACGAAATTAAAAGCGTAATCGCGACGCATTCGCATCCGGACCACTTCGAGGGATGCGCCCATTTTATGAACGGGAAAGTTCCGGTCGGCATGCACAGGGACGAGATCGCCTTTCTGAACGAAGTTGGACCGCAATTTTTCCAGATGATGGGAATGAAGTTTCCGACTTTCTCGTTCGGCATGGAGCTTGAAGAGGGGCCGCTTGCCATAAACGGCGTGGAACTCGAGGTCTTTCTAACGCCGGGGCATTCTCCCGGATCGGTCTGTGTGTACTGGAAGGAGAAGAAGACGCTCGTCTGCGGCGATCTTATATTCAAAGAGAGCGTCGGGCGCACCGACTTCCCCGGCGGCGATCCGGCAAAGCTCCGGGAAAGTATTGAGCGCATGGCGGAGCTCGATATTGAATACCTTCTGCCGGGCCACATGGACTACGTGAGCGGAGGGGCCCCGGTAAAGAAGAATTTCGACGTTATACGGCGCTATATATTTCCCATGCTTTAGGCGCGCGCGTCACGGGAATACGGGCAGGCCGGCCGCACGGTTCTGCCTGCTCCAGAAATAACGGTAGCGGAACGGAATACTCTTCATGTTCGGAGCCGTCAGGAGCGCCGGGAGCCACGCCGCCGATTCTTCGTTGCCCCGCTCAAAACATTCCCGGGAAAACTCCGCCAGCTTCGGCCTCGCCGTCGCGGGCGATTTTTTGAAGGCCCGGTAAAGTTTTCCCTCGCGCTCGATAAAGCCCCGCTCCAGTTCATCGCGCCTGGGAGCGATATGTCCGCTCCAGAATGGATATCTGGTTAAGGCCTGCCGGTGCAGTATCTCGTGGCGCCACCAGAATATATCACTTGAGAAATGTTCCGGCGCCTCGGCATTTAGGAAATCGATGGAGCCCTGACCCAGGTAAAACGGTTTGAAAATTCCGGTGCAGGTCCCGGAGCTTCCCGTGGCCCAGTGTACGGGGAGATCGCTCCTGAGGTGCGACACGAGTGCCGAGGTGGATTGGCTGGCGCGCAGGGGGCCGAATGACGCGTGCATGCAAACGGTGCCCATGTCCGTGCCGTGTGGAGGAATTAGGTCCGTATCGCTGCCGTGATCGCGCAAAAGCGCCATCATAATAGCGGGGGTCAACTTTCCGCTGTGCCGGCGCAGCAGCTCCATGGTCCGCGACTGCCGCACGCGGCACTTGCTGAAATGGGTGAAGAGGGTGTCTGAAAAAGCACGCCTGAATCCAAACGTCACGCCGCGTTTTATATAACCCTTTTTAAGGGCATAATCCTCAATACCCGGGGAGGACAGATCGTACTCCTCGTCTATGGTAAGCCCATTGGAGATGCTCTGTACTCCGCGCACCTTTTGCGCCGCCCAGTGCCTGCCTGCCGTCTCGAGGACCCATGCCTCCTTTTTATCCGCGATGATGAACGAGTTGTGGTAGTATAATTTGCCCTTATATCCGCAGTTTCCGCCCTGCCCGTAACGCCCGATGAGTTCCGTGATGAGTGCGAGCGCGTCCGAAGCTCTTGAAGTCCTTTCCACTGCAAGGCGCAGGAGGTCCATGCCGGTGAGCCCGGTTTTGGCGTATGGCTCCCTGGTAAAGACCGCCTCGTTTCCGATGCACAGGCCCGCCGCGTTCGCTCCCATCTCGCATCCCCACATCCATGCCGGGCGGGACAAAAGCGCCTCGGCGGTACGGGCGGCCTGGGGAATTTTCAAATAAGTGCATTGCAGATCACCCGGGTTCGCAAAGGAGCTTGCAGGTATATGGTGAAGGAGCTGTACTTCATTGGGCTCGCGATCGCTGTTTTTGGCGAGGATGACGCTGCCGTCAACAGTTGCTTCGCGGGTTGCAACTACTGTATCGCACATGGCCTTTTCTCCGAACGATAGATGATTCGATGGCTCGTATGATAAACTCGAAGGTGTTACTTTTCAAGAAAAATTGGCTGAATTCAATTTTTCGAGCGCGATTTCATAATGCAAATACACGATGATTTTGTGCTGAGTGAAGAACAAAGTTACGGCACGTGTTAGCTTTGCGGCAGGAATTTGGTGCGATTTTCCCTCCATAAATGCATATACTTGGGGATATGGTTTACTACGGGCAAAATAGGGTTGACGCGTCAGTTGATGAGAATTCTCATCTTTCAAATGCCGTGCCGAACGCAAACGCGATGCGGTCGGGTCATGCTGTACCAATTAATCTCGGGGGCGGGACTTCCAACTCATGGACGAGTATCTTAAAACCTCGTGGTTTATCAGGGCCATCTTCATGGTGCGCACCTTCGTGCGCTATCACCTGTTTTTTAAAAAGAAATTCGCACGGATGACCGATAACCCGTACGTGTGGGGTGTCTGGAACATTGAAGTCTTCGGACCCAACATCAGTATAGGCAGGAACGTGGTGATGATCGGCGCGGAGTCGGCGCGTACGCGGCTAACCACGGTCAAGATGGGCGGTTACGAGGGCGCTATTGAGATCGGCGACAACGTTCTGGTGATGGCCGGTGTTCGCATATCGAGCGCATCCAGGATCGCGGTCGGGGATGATTGCATGCTCGCCAATTACTGTTATCTCACCGACGCCGACTGGCACGGCATCCACGATCGTACACAGATCGTGGGGAATACGGCGCCGATCGTTCTCGAGAAGGGCGTATGGATCGGCGATTCGGCCATTGTCTGCAAGGGCGTCCGAATTGGTGAAAACTCGATCGTTGGCGCCGGGTCGGTTGTCAGGAAAAACGTTCCTTCGAATGTGGTGGTGGCCGGCAACCCGGCGCGGATAGTGCGAAAACTCGATCCGGACAGAGTCGTGACCATGGGCGCTTTGTATGAGAAAATGGGAGGGCCGCCGGTTTGAAAATATGCATGCTGTGCTACCGGGGCAACCCCTACAGCGGGGGGCAGGGCATCTACCTGAAGTACGTCGCCGAGGAGCTGGTTCGCCAGGGTCACGAGGTGCATGCCATAGTCGGGCCACCCTATCCGTCCCTTATGGACGGCGTGAAGATGCACTACATTCATAATAACGAATATTATATCCGCAAGGGGCTAAACATACTTAAATCCGGGGCGCCTTTCGATATTCTACGACCCCTGAACTCGTACGAATACCTCAGCACCAGGATCGGAGCATTCTCCGAAATCAGCGCCTTCAGCTTCAGGGCCTTCATAAAAGTACGTGAGCTGTTGAAAAAAACGCGTTTCGACGTCATACACGACAATCAGTGCATCGGCTATGGCCTGCTGCTTATGCGGAGCTTCGGCATACCGGTGGTGGCGACGATCCACCACCCGCTATCGGTCGACCTGGAAAACGTGATTGAACGGGCGTCGTCCTTTACAAACAAGATGAAGGGGGTGATGTTCTATCCCATCCTGATGCAGCAGATCGTTTCGAAGCGGCTGGACCACATAATTACGGTCTCCGAGGACTCGAAGCGTCGAATACACGCCGATTTCGGAGTGCCCCTGGGGAACCAGACGGTGGTGTATAACGGGCTTGACGATTCGATATTCCGACCGATTCCCGGGATCGCAAAGAAAAAAGGAAAGATTGTATTCGTTGGGAACGTCGAGGACGGCAAAAAGGGATTCGTCTACCTTCTCAGGGCGCTTACCATGATAAAAAGCGATATGCGGCTTACCGTCGTCGACGGCGGCTCGCCGCACAGGAAGGTGACGGGCGCGTTGATCGACAGGCTGCGGCTGGGGGGGAGGATCGAGTTTACCGGAAAAACGGATACGAACGCGCTTGTCAGGCATTACTGTGAGTCCGAAATGGCGATCGTGCCGTCAGTATATGAAGGTTTCGGGTTTCCGGCCGCCGAGGCCATGGCGTGCGGCGTTCCGGTCGTAGCCAGCGATGGGGGGGCTCTTCCGGAAGTGGTAGGTAACGCCGGGGTGGTCGTACCGGCGCGCAACGAACGGGCACTTGCCGGGGCTATAGATGCGCTCTATGCGGATAAAGAAATGATGACAGCGTTCGCCACCGAGGGTAAAAACAGGGTGCACAGGGAGTTCAACTGGACGCGCGCTGTTGAAAAAATGGTTGCGGTGTTTAGATCTTTCGGGTGACGGGGTTACTGCATGTTCACGATCTTCGCGCCCTTGTCCAGGTTGATTTTAAGCATGGTGGCCGCGTCCATCCTTACGTCGTAGCGTATCTCCGAGAAGGTGAAGGACAGTCTGCCGCCGCTGTCGGGGGCAAGCATCCTGATTTTTCGGTAAAAGAGACCCGTTTTTTCCCGCTGCGGCTTTTCGAGATAGAACTCGGTTTTATTTCTGTTCGATTTGCGGATATAGAGTATCTTGTCCGGGAAATCGCCGCTGAAGCTGATGGTCTGGAAGTAATCCCGGTTTTCAAGCACCAGATAGCTCCGATTACTGTCGTTCTCCGCGATGAGTCCCTGTTTGATCGAATGCCCGTCGAGAACGGGAATCTGGCCGCTTGCAAAAGGATATAAAAGCGCGAAGTCGATGTCGATCGTCGCGTAGTTTTTCAAGTTTATCGTCTCAATGCTGTCGAGATACAGCGTTTTTTCTGCGGGGAAATAGAACTTGAGCGTAGTACCGTCCTGGACAAGAATGGTGAGCGGACTTTTAAAGACAATGTCGAAAAATGTTAATCGAGCCATTCTGGGGCTTCGGTTGTACAGGGCTTCGCCGATGGAATTGAATTTGCTCTTTCCGAAGACGCCTTCCACGGTGAACTGCGCCGAATAAGAATCGACCGCCTTTTTGTTGATCTCCTGGACAATGGCGAGCAGGCGGCGGGAGCGTTCGATATCGGAAGCGGTAACGCGTTTTTCCTGACCGGCCGGCGCGCTCGCGCATGCGGCCATTGATGCCATGGCAATCATGACGGCACAGATAGATATCGAGCGTATATAATTGTCCCTGATCATTTTCGTGGAAACCGGCCTGGTGATCTTGAAGACGCGATTTCGCTTCCTTCAGTTTTTTCTCCACGATTGGATCCTTCTTCATTTTCAGGGACTTGTCCCAGTATTCGACCGCTTTCATGACCTTTCCCATCTGGATGTAGGTGTCACCGATATGGTCGTACACGACCGGGTCGGGACTTTTCTCGCGGGCGAGCTCTTTTTCCGCCTCGAGCAGGTTCTTAAGCGCGAGATCGAACTGGCTCTTTCGGAAATAGGCCCATCCGAGGGAGTCGAGATATGCCCCGTTGGATGGTTCGTATTCAAGCGCCTTTTTAATAAGGTCGATTGATTCGTCAAGATTCATGTTGTTGTCGGCGTAAAGGTAGCCGAGAAAGTTATAGGCGCGGGCGCTTTTCGGGTTGTATTTAATTGATTTCTTCAATGCCTCGATGGTGTCCCCGATCCTGCTCTGCTTCTCGAGCACGGTCGCGAGATAAAAATAATAGGTGTCGTTTTCCTCCTGGAGTTCGATTGCCTTCCTGAAATGACGTTCGGCGATGGTAAACCTGTCGCGCTGTGAATCTATGAGACCCTTGAAGAAGTGGGGCTTCGAGTTGTCAGGATCGAGCGTAATCGCCCTGTCCAGATAGTCGGCGGAGCGCGCGAAATCGTTTTTAAGGCTGTATAAATAACCCATATGGATGAGTATATCAGGCGAAGGCTTAAGGTCGTGGCATTTACGGTAATAGACGAGCGCCAGGGACAGATCTCCGGTCTCCTCGCAGGTGCGTGCCAGGTAAAAATATATTTCGGGTATATCGTCCTTTATTGAGAGCGCATGAAAAAGGTTTTCCTTTGCGAGGTCGTAAAGTTTCGCCTGGAACAGCAGCGCCCCGGCCGTAAAATACTCGCTAAGCGCATTTGTCTTGTCCCCCCGACGCAGAGCGATGCGGGCCAGTGCAATATGAGGCGATATATATCCGGGGTTCTTTTTTAAAATATCCCCGAGCGCCTTTCCTGCCTCCTTGTCGTTTCTCATCAGCTCATTATAGAGCGCCGCACCGAGCGCACCTTCGACCATGCGACTGCCCCTTATTTTTTTCAGATGAGAGATGGCGCGGTGGTCGCCCTTGAGATAGTAAATACGGCCCATTACCGCGTTCAGTTTGGCGTTATCGGGTAACTTTTCGAGATATTGAAGGGAGTACCTTCGCGCCTCCTCGAGCCGGTACTGGTCCATGTAAATAAGCGCGAGTACGTATACCGCCGAAATGTTGTCGGGATTGATTTCAATACAGCGTTCGAAGCTTTTTATCGCCCGCTCGGTCTGGTTTTTCGAATAATAGATGTGTCCCAGATAATAGTGCGCATATTCCTGATAGTAATCCTCCACGGGCTCGGAGGCGGCGAGTTCGATGATGTTTCGCATATACACGGAGGCCCTGTCCCAGTTTTTCATCTGGGTGTAATAGAGGTTCCCCAGCGTGTAATGGATATGGACCAGCTCGGGGCGTTCCTCGACAAGCGCCTCGAGAGAGGCCGCCGCCTTCTCGTAGTTTCTCAGGTTGGCGTAAAGGTTGAACTTCAGTTCGTAGGGACGGATATACTGCGGATTTTTACCGATCGACCGGTCTGCATAGTTGACCGCGTTCTCGTAGTCGTTGATCCGGTAATAACATTCGGCGAGCTGGTAGTACACTTTATCGAGCGCGGTGTCGTACGCGGCGGCGTCCATGAAGTTTTCGATGGCGCGCGGATAATCTGCTGCGGACTTAAAATAAAGTCCTCTGCTGAAATACGCCCAATCAGCCTGTATCACCTGTACCTTGCGGACCGGTGTTTGTGTGGTTTGCATAGCGGAGCACTGTACGAAAAATAGCGCCGCCAGCGGCGCGAGGGCGAGTCGTTTCATTGACGGGAGATCCTTGCAGTCATTTTAATCAAAGATAGCGGTCTGGTGGTATATTGTCAAATCTAAATGTCGTGCGGCAATGGTCCTGCTCGCGCGCTGCGGGCCCCGGACCCGGAGGGAGGAGCTCCCGGTCCCTTACCGTTTCCGGCCCCTTCGTGGAGCGGGCCCTGCGCCTGCGGCCGGAGGGGCGCCGCTTTCGATCTCGAACACCGGAATGGTCGCCTGCGGCGGAGCGCTTTCCCTCTTCCCGAAAAAAAACATCCGTATATCCTCGAAGATGTTATAGAGTACCGGTGTCGCGAAAAGTGTAATGAGCGTGCCGAAGGCCAGTCCCCACGCCATGGAAAGAGCCATGGGCTTGAGAAACGGGTCATTGCCGCCGATCCCGTAGGCCGTCGGGAACAGACCCAGTACCGTGGTGAGCGAGCTGAGCAGAATCGGGCGCACACGCTTGGCCCCGGCCTCGATCGAAGCGTCGAAGGGGGACATCCCACCCGAGCGGGAGATATTGATAAAATCGAGATAGACGATGGAGTTGTTGACGACCACGCCTGCAAGGCCCACGACGCCCATTATCGCGAGGAATGAAAGCGGCAGACCATGGAAAAAGAACACCCAGACCACCGCGAGAAAAGACAGCGGGATGATCCCCATGATGGTAACAGGATGGACCAGCGATTTGAAAAGCGCGACCAGAATTATATAGATGGCGAGTGCTGCAATCAGAAATGAACGGTTGAGGTTCGCGAACGATTCCTGTGTGTCCTTGAACTCCCCCGCGTAATCGATCGTGTAGCCCTGAAAGCGTTCCTCGATACCGGCGAAGTGCTTAATAAGCAGCCTGTTGACATACACCGAGGTGACGTCCTTGGCCTTTTCATCGATGTCCGCGGTCACGGTGATGGTGCGCCTCCAGTCCTTGCGCGTAATGAATGATACCCCCCGGCTGCGCTCCAGCCGGGCAATCGATTGCAGCGGAATCAGATTGCCCATCCGGTTGGCGATCTTGATTCTTCCTATGCTGGTAAGATCGTTCCGAAGCGACTTTGGGAAAATCACCCTGATGTCGATTTCTTCGTCCGTCTTTTTGATTTTTGTCGCGATCGTACCTTCATAGCATGAGCGCACCGTGGCGGCGATATCGAAAACGCTGATGCCGGCGAGCGCCGCGGTCCTGTCATTTATATGGATCCTTATCTCTTCCTTCCCCTCCTCGAAGTTGTCTTTGATGTCTTTGAGCCCCTTTATCGTCGTAAGATACGCGCGGTACTCGTCCGCGATTTTTTTCAGGACGTCGAATTCGTTGCCTTTAATCGTCACCGAAACCGGCATGCCCGTGGGCGGGCCGTTGCGGACATATTTGAACTCGAGCTTCTCGAAGCCCTTCAGATCGACACTTTTTTCACGCACCCAGTCGATGATGGCGTCGGCCTGACGCTTCCGGTTCTCCTCCGGCGTCAGGTAGACGATGATGATTCCATATTTGGATCCGCGCTTGGTGTAGGGGTCGTTTGGGTCTTCCTGGATTATCCCGGCCCGGGAGGTAAAGCTCTCGAGTTCCTCTTTCGGAAGCCGGGCGATGATTTTCTCGATAGAGGCCAGTTTCTCGCTCATCTCCTCGACGCGCGTGCCGGTCGGGGCCTCTGCCTTAACCGTAAAGCGCTCGATCCCTCCCGCCGGGAAAAGAATGAATTTGACCTTGAGTGCGGCGAAAACGACCGTGAGGATAAAGACAGCGGTAATGATCGCAACGAAACGGTACCGCCGTGCAACGACCTTCCTGAGCAGTGAAACGTACCCGTCCCGTAGTCGTCGAAACACCGTCCCGCCCTCCTCCTCGGCGAGCGAGACGGCCGACTTGCGTCGTTTCTGCATGTCGTGGATCTGCGGCGGAAGGAAGAATATGGACTCGATCCACGAGGCAAGCAGCGCGATGGAAACCACCGCCGGGAGGGTCCACACGAATTTTCCCATAATGCCGGTCATGAACATCAGCGGCGCGAAAGACGCGATGGTCGTGAGGATGGTGGCGGCGATCGGCATCATCACCTCCGAGGAGCCCTTTGACACCGCGTCGCGGAGGCTCCACCCTTCCTCGAGGTGGCGGTAGATGTTGTCCGACACCACGATGTTATTGTCCACGAGCATGCCGAGCGCCATGATAAGCCCGAACATTGACATTAGATTGATGCTGACGCCCGCGTACGCCATCCAGATGAAGGTGAGAAGCATGGAGAAGGGGATGGCGAGCGCCGTGAAGATCGAGATCCGCCATCCATATGAGAGGATAAGCGAGATGATGACAAGCGCGAAGCCCTGGATTCCGTTGCTGACGAGCACATCCAGGCGGCGCTTGACGAAATACGAGAGGTCGTTATTGATGACCAGCTCGTACTCTTTCGGGAGGATCTTCTTGAATCTATCAACCTCGCGGTTTATTGCGTCGACGAGGGTTATAATGTCCGCGGTTTCTTTTTTCAGGATGGTAAGGGTGACCGAGCGGCGGCCGACGGATTTGTTGATGATCTTTTCCTCTTCGAACGAGTCGCGCACCGTCGCGACGTCCCCAACGCGCACCCAGTTGCCCATGTCGTTGGCGCGGATAAGGATGTTCGAAATATCGGCGGATCCGGAGACCTCGCCGATGGTGCGCACGAGGATCTCCTCGTCGTTTTCCCAGATCAGGCCCCCCGGGAAGTTCAGGTTCTTCCTGGCGAGCGCCATTATGATGTCGTTCATGGCGACATGATAATCGTCGAGAAGGCGGGGGTTTACCTCCACGATCATCTCGCGGTCCCGGTATCCCATACGGTCGACCCGGGCGGTGCCGCTTATTTCGAGAATCCGGTCCTCCAGTATCTTTGCGAATTTCCTGATCTCGAATTCATCGGCGTCGTTTTTAATATCGTCCTTTTTGATGACGGCGATGTCGAGCACCGGCTGCTGCGCCGTGGTGAGCTCGGTGACCAGCGGGTCCTCGGCGTCGTCGGGGAGGTCCTGTGTCCGGTCGAGCGCGTTTTTGATGTCGTTGATCGTTTTGTCCTTGTTGTCAAGGTCGGGATCGAGTTTGACAACCACCACCGAGCGCGCCTCGAGGGAGTTCGAATGGAGTTCCTCGATGCCGTCGATCTCCCGAAGCTGGTCCTCGACCGGAATGGTAACGTGCTTCTCGACGTCTTCCGCCGTGGCGCCGGGATAAATGGTGCTTATTACAAGATAATCGAAGTCGATTTTCGGGAATGCCTCGCGGTTTGCGCTGAACATGTACATGAGGCCGGCGATGAATATGCCGGCGGCCAGTACATTAACGAACAGCGAATTGTCGATAAAGAATTCGATGATGCGTTTCATCAGATTACCTTCCGAACTTTTCCGGGGTGCGGATCCGGGGTCAAATGCGGCGGAGATCCAATCCGTAATGGACCTGTTCTGAAAAATGCTCAATGCCAGACCCGGCGCAAGTCAAGAAATAAATAAGCAGGCATGAATCGGAAAAAATAATTATTGAAGTATTTCCTTACGCGCCTCAGAATAAACGGGCGGTTTTCGGCGATCCGGCGGGCCGCCGCGACCCGCACGGAAGCGGTGACTGCTCCCGGGGTCCGTGAAAGGAATTACCCCGCGTCGAAAGAGCGCAATGTGGTGCCGGTATCAATCGAATTGGCGGTGATGGATGAGCGGCATGGCAGTGGAAGGACATGGCATTCGCTGAACCCGCCGGAGCAACGGTCAGACTGAAGGTGCTCGCGCTCGATGATGACGGGCTGGTGCGCAGGGTGCTCGAGGACCTTCTGGCGGAGGAGCACGAGTTTCGCGCGGTGGCCACCTGCGCCGAATTTAACGCCGTGGTGGTGGGGTTCAATCCGGACGTTCTGCTGCTCGACCTGGTCCTGCCGGATGGAAATGGTTTAGAGATCTGCAGGGAGTTGAGAAAAAACGGCCAGTTTGAAAAGCTCTTCGTCCTTATGCTGACAGCTTCCGACCAGAAGCAGCATGTCGAGCAGGGGTACGCCGCCGGCGCGAACGACTACATAAGAAAGCCTTTCGTCCCCTTCGAGGTCAAATCAAAGATTTCCAACTGCAAAAAGATCATCTCTTATCAGAACAAGCTATATTCAGCGTTCAATTATCAGCTCGAGTTTTCCAAGCGCCTTTACCTGCTCAACAGGCTCATCCAGACCAACGTTAACGTCGCCGACATCGGCGAGCTGATACGAGAATTCGAGTCGTTCAACGAGATCGTGGATACCGGATATTTAGAGGTAATCCTTATACAGGACGGGGCGCCGTCGACCCTGCTGCGGAAATCTTTTGACCAGGACCGCGTGTTTCTCGGTTATGAGCAGATACGCGAAAAGACGAGGCTCTTCGATGAAAAAAAGCTTTTAATGACTTCCATCAAGATCCGTTTCGGAGAGAAAGACCTCTTCTGCTGCATCGCGCCGATAGCCTTCAATCATTCCGTGTCCGGTTTTTTCGTGTTACAGAGGGATATTCCCTTCGACCAGGAAGAGCGCAACATGATAACCCTGTGCACGGATTTTATGGACATCATGCTCGAGCGCCTGATCGCGCAAAAGGAGCTTGCCCGTCGGTACGATCTCTACCGTGAGGAGATCGCCAGAGTGCGGACGATCCAGGTCTCGTTCCTGCCCGATTTTAAAAAGATCGTCGGATACGACGTGGCGTCGATTTTTCTGCCGGCTGAGGACATATCGGGCGACTTTTTCGACGGGTTTTTTCTCGACGACGAGGTCTATCAGTTCGTACTGTGCGACGTCTCCGGTCACGGAGTGGCGTCGTCATACATCGGCAATGAGATACGTATGCTTTTTCGGACCCTTTCGCTCAGAAAATTATCGCCGGCTTTTGTAATCGGAGCGGTAAACGAAATGGTATCGCGCGACATATCGGGATTGAACTATTTCGGCACGGTGGTCGTCTGCCAGCTCAATATAAGAACGGGTGAAGTGCTGTTCTCCTCCGGCGGGCATCCTCCGGCGATACTGTTCCGTTCGGGTGAGGCGGCGTGTACACTGCTCAATAAAACGGGGCCGCTTGTGGGCTTTTTCGAGAAGGGCGATTTCAAGGACACCGCTTTCGCAATGAAAAGCGGCGATGCGCTGCTGCTCTATACCGACGGTGTTCCCGAAACCTTTTCATCGGACGGCAGGGAGCTCTTCGGAGAGGACCGGCTGGTGCAGGTTTTCTTCGACAGCGCTTCCCTCTCGTCGCAGGATGTCATGCGAACAATCGTCAGTTCGGTCAACGAGTTCAGCGGATACGGGGTGCAGGAGGATGATATTACGATGATCTGCATTAAAACGAATTAGGCTGCTTTCTCCGGAAGGCCGAAAGGCGAAAGTCCTGGATGATATTCTCCGCGGTGTTTTTCACCTCCAGAACCGCCCCGTAGCCGGTCAGGCTCGAAAAATCCGCAGTCAGTTTCTTCCTGTTTTGCCCTTCAATACGAAGCCGGTCGAAACGGATCGGCATCTCCCATTCCTGGCGGCGCCGTGTCAGCAGTTCATCGCAGAAATCGACGATGTCGTGCAGAAGGAAGGCCGATTCCTTCAGGTAGTTGTTCCTGTCCTTCTCCACCTCAAGGCTGCCGCTGGTGGTTGTACGCGAGAGTACCATAATATGGTCAAGAATCCGCCGTGAATGTTTTCTGCCGGTCGGGATGGCGAGAATGGAGAGAGCATCCTCGAGACGGTTCAGGCCGTCGATTTGATTTGCTTCATCCAGCAGTATCCGGAGGATGGGCAACCGGTGCAGCGCGAAATCCTGCATGGCCCCGTAGAAGTGGACGATCTCCAGGTCGGCGTTCGGGTGGAAATAAACGGCCGGGTATTTGCGCACGCGCTCGGCATTTTGCTCCATGATGTCGTCGACCAGCTTCGAGAAGGGCTTTTCGCTTTTCTTTTTCTCGTATTTTTCGCGCGTTTTTTCGAAGTTGGCGATTTCGGCGAGGGCGAAGGCCTCCATGTTCATGCCCTTGTCTACTGCCATCGCATGGCGCTGGTCAAAAGACTCGAGGTTAAACCATGCCCGGCTGTGTTTTGCGCCGTATTCCCGGTACCTGTCGCGGAGTTTTTTTATTAAAAGCTCAATTTCTTTCGTGGAGAGTGCCATTTGACCCGTCGGATGAAAAAAAGTGTTTACTCAAATCCATGATGAGGATACTTTTCGATAAAAGCAATCATTATACGCAGAGCCGGCAGCACAACCGGCACTCTTTTCAGAGGATATGATGGGATTTACCTACAGGGACGCAGGCGTCGACGTTGAGGGGGGCAACCGCTTCGTGAGCAGAATTGCGCCGCTGGTGAAGGCGACCTTCAGCGACCGCGTCATCACCGATATCGGCGGATTCGGCGCGCTGTTCAAAGGTTCATTTCCCGGGATGAGCGATCCGGTGCTGGTTTCCGGAACGGACGGCGTGGGCACCAAGCTGAAGCTCGCCCATTGGATGAACAAACACGACACGATCGGTATCGACGCGGTGGCCATGTGCGTAAACGACCTGCTGGTCTCGGGAGCCGCTCCGCTCTTTTTTCTGGATTATATCGCCTGCGGCAGGCTCAACGAGGACGTCATGGTGCAGGTCGTCGGCGGGATAGCCGAGGGCTGCCGTATCGCCGGCTGCAGCCTGGTCGGCGGCGAGACGGCGGAGCACCCCGGGGTGATGTCGCCCGACGATTACGACATAGCGGGATTTGCGGTCGGGGTGGTGGACCGTCCGAAGATCATCGACGGAAAAAAAATACGGCCGGGCGACGCAATAGTGGGGCTTCCCTCCTCGGGCGTTCATTCCAACGGATTTTCTATGATAAGGAAGCTTCTTTTCGAGGAAAAAAAATACAGGCCCGATTCCAGGGTCGCGGACCTCGGCGTTCCGCTTGGCGAGGCCCTGCTTGCGCCCACGCGCATCTACTGCCGCCCCGTTCTCGGCTGCCTCGAGGGTGGCGCGAGGATCAAGGGGATGGTGCACATAACCGGGGGCGGTTTTTACGAGAACATCCCGCGTATCCTCCCGGAGGGGACCGCCGCGGTGATCGACAGGTCGAGTTTTACACCGCACCCGGTATTCGCGCTGATTCAGCGGGAGGGCCAGGTCGAGGAACGCGAGATGTTCACGACCTTCAACATGGGAATAGGTCTGATGATGATGGCCGACAGGACCGATGCCGACGCACTGATCGGGATGCTGCGCGAAGCCGGCGAAAAGCCCGTCATGATCGGGACGGTGGAAGAGAGGACCGCCGGCGCGGTCGTACTCGTTTAACCGCGCAAAAAACGATATGGTGCGACGCAATGGACTGGAAGGATATGAACAAAAACAACACCGTTTCCGTACACGGCAGCCCGCCGTCACTGATGAAGGGGGCCGCGCCGGTGTGTCACATGGGAACTACCGAACGGGGTGCACTGCTGCTTCATGGCTTCACCGGCACCCCCCACGAGATGAAGTACCTCGGAACCAGGCTCGCCGACGAGGGGTTTACGGTAATGATTCCGCGCCTTCCCGGCCATGGAACGACGCTCGCGGAGATGGTGCGCACGACAGGCCGCGACTGGATGCTCGCCGCGCGCGAGGCGCTGATAGAGCTCCGGTC